>CAZPSL010000100.1:0-34568 GCA_964589145.1 uncultured Anaerolineales bacterium | reverse complement strand
CGTGCGGGTGCTGAATGATGCCATCGCGGCGCTCGCTGCTTTGCGCGATGATGTGGCTGCGGAAGACCTGGATGCGCTTACCACCCGCCTGGAGCGGGCGCAGGCACATCGAGAGCAGTGGCTAAAGAACCGACATTCCGGCAAGGGATGGGATTCTCCCGAAGGGGAGCGCGCCGACAACGTTTCGCTGATGGCAGCGCTGTTTGGGCGGGGAAAAACCGACAAGCAGCGGTGATTTTCCCATGTTCTGCTACTGCTATCTGCTCGAATGTGCCGACGGGACGTACTACACCGGCTGGACAACCGACCCGGAACGTCGGCTGCATCAGCACAACACCGGGCGCGGTTCCCGCTACACTCGCAGCCGACTCCCCGTCCGGATGGTGTACCTGGAGCCGCAGGCTGACCGCTCCGCCGCCCTGAAGCGCGAGGCAGAGATCAAGCGGCTCTCACACCGGCAGAAGGAGGCGCTAGCGAATCAGCGAGTCAGCGAGTCAACGAATCAGCGAGTCAGCGAATCGGTGAGGCAACGCGATAGCAAAACAGTAGCCCCAACTCCCAATACCCAACCCCCAACCCATCAAGGAGCCAAAAATGACCGATAAACTGCAATGGATTGACGAAGAGTTGCAGAGCCTGCACGATGCCGGGCTTTACAACCACATCCGCACGCTGGAGTCACCGCAAGGGGCCTGGCTGGTGGTGGATGGCAAAAAGGTACTCAATTTCTGCTCCAACAACTACCTGGGGCTGGCCGACGACCCCCGGATTGTCAAGGCCGCCCGCAAAGCCGCCAAGAAATACGGCGTCGGCCCAGGGGCGGTGCGCACGATCGCGGGGACGATGAGCCTCCATGTGGAACTGGACAAGCGTCTGGCGAAGTTCAAGGGCGTGGAATCGGCGATCACCTTCCAGTCCGGGTTTACCGCCAACCTGGGGACGATCCCCGCCCTGGTGGGCAAGGAGGATGTGATCTTCTCCGATGAACTCAACCACGCCAGCATCATTGACGGCAGCCGCCTCTCACGGGCCAAGATTATCCGCTACGCCCACTGTGACGCCGCCGACCTGGAAAAGCAACTCCAGGAGCATCGCGGCAACTACCGGCGGGCGCTGGTCGTCACCGACGGCGTGTTCAGCATGGACGGAGATGTGGCCCCGCTCGATAAAATCTACGAGGTCACGCAGAACTACGAAGCCATCCTGATGGTGGATGACGCCCACGGCGAAGGCGTGCTCGGCAAAGGCGGGCGCGGCATCGTGGACCACTTCAACCTGCATGGCAAGGTGGATGTGGAGGTCGGCACGCTCTCGAAGGCCTTTGGCGTGGTCGGCGGCGTGGTGGCGGGCAACCCCAAAGTGGTGGAGTGGCTGCATCAGCGCGGACGGCCCTTCCTGTTCTCCTCGGCGATGACCCTCCCGGATGTCGCCGCCTGCCTGAAAGCCGTGGATATTCTCGAAGAATCCACCGAGTTGGTGGACAAACTCTGGGCAAACACCGATTACTTCAAAGCGGAGATGAAAAACCTGGGCTTCGACACCGGGCAGAGCGTAACCCCCATCACGCCGGTCATGCTGGGCGAGGCGGCCCTGGCGCAGCAATTCAGCCGGGCGTTGTACGATGCCGGGGTGTTCGGCATGGCAATCGGCTTCCCGACCGTGCCGCGCGGCAAAGCCCGCATCCGGGTGATGATTTCCGCCGCGCACAAGCGCGATGACCTCGACCAGGGGCTGGAAGCCTTCGCCAAGGTCGGGCGCGACCTGGGCGTGATCTAACTGCGGAGGCTGACCGCCGCACAATCTCATTTCACCGGGTTTCCGCCTCGACCGCGGTTGAGGCGGAAACCCCCGTGCATTCCCGTTGAACGAACAGAAAGTGAGCGGATTTCATGGCTGACAGGAAAGAGGGCACCACCCTGGGGGGCTATCGCATCATCTCACAAATCGGCAAAGGTGGGATGGCGACCGTTTACAAGGCGTATCAGCCCTCGATGGAGCGATACGTAGCCTTGAAAGTGCTGCCTCAATACCACGCGCAAGACCCGCAGTTCACGCAGCGGTTCATTCAGGAAGCGCGCATCATTGCCAGCCTGGAGCACCGCAACATCCTGCCCGTGTACGATTTCGGCGAGGAGAACGGTGTAACCTACATGGTGATGCGCTATCTGGAGACGGGGACGCTGCAAGACATTCTGGCATTGGGGAAGCCGACCCTCCCCGAAACCGTGGATGTCATCACGCAAATTTGCGCCGCGCTGGATTACGCACACCGCCGTGGCGTGGTGCATCGGGATGTGAAGCCTGCAAACGTGATGGTGGACGAGGAAGGCACGGTGTATCTGACCGATTTCGGGCTGGCAAAGGTGCTGGAAAATTCGCCCCAACTCACGGCCAGCGGGGCGGTGATGGGCACACCGCTCTACATGTCGCCGGAACAAAGCCGCGGGATTGCGGTGGACGGACGCTCTGACATCTATGCCGTCGGGGTAGTTCTCTACGAAATGGTCACGGGCAGGCCGCCTTTTCAGGCCGAAACGCCGCTCGCAGTGGTGCTGGCGCACATCCACGATCCGCTGCCCCTGCCGCAGGAAATCAATCCGGATGTACCCGACGAAATCCAGCGGGTGATTCTCAAGGCACTGGCAAAAGACCCGGACGACCGCTACCAGACCGCGCACGAACTGGCAGAGGCCCTGAGCGAAGCGGCTGAGAACGTTCAACAAATGGATGCGGAGGAAACATCGTCACTGCAAGCGCTGTCTCAAGAGGTGCGGACTACCCTGGCATCGCGGGAAATTCTGCCCACTGAGGAGCGATTCACCCCCGTACCCACCCGCTCACCCTCCGTTCCTGAAACGGCGCCCGCATCCTCCTCGCGGCTGATTCTCACCGGCGTGGGCGTGCTGGCGCTGGTCGCCATCGCGATCTTCCTGGGGACGATGTACTTCGCAAAGCATCCGCAAGCGGGCAGTGGCAATCATGCCGCCTCCATCTCCGAGCCGATCCTTTACGACGATTTCAACACATCCGATTACGACGGCACGGTCAACACACGCATCTGGCAAACCGACACCGAACCCGCATGCAAAATGGCACAACAAGACGGGGTGCTGGTGGTCACAAACGAAAAAGTGGATTATGACATCGAGACTTGCGACCTGCGGGTTGGCATTCCGGCCACAGTGAATTTCGCCAACGTAGAAGACATCGCCGCCGAATTGCTGATTGCCGGCAACTATCAGGGCAGTGAAGCCGGTCAGGGGCTGATGCTGAGCAGCGCGCTGCCTGATGGAAATGCCTGGTACGGATTATGCGGCCCCGAACTCACAGAGGGAGAAACGGTTGCCAGTTTTTGGGTAGCGCGCGTCACCCCAGAGGGCATCACGCTCGAAGATTACTATGCTTCCACAGAAATTCGCCCGGACCAATGGTACACCTATCGGCTGGAACTCCACCAGGAAGACAATACACTGACCTGCTTCCTGAACGATACACCAATTGGCGTTTTTGATCTGAGACAGTCCGGGACGTTTGCCGCCCTCCCTTTCGAGCGCGGTCTGACCGCCTGGCGCGGGCCGGACGCTACAGCGACCACCAAGGTGGATGATTTCTGGCTTATCCCCTGAGCAGGCGGGCGAGCATCCATTCCAGGCTGTACCGTCCCTGAATGCGATCCCACAAGGCAGAGACATACCCAAAGGCAAGCACGAAAATCCCCCAAAAAGCAAGCGCCGCCCAAATTGGCATCGCATTCTCGTAAAAATACCAGCGGTCCCCCATGTAAAGCCATCCGGCCAGGTAAACAGGCCACAAGTGGATGCTGTGGTGGATGACATACACGCTCAACGAGTAACGGCTATACCGCTGCACGACGGGAAACAGGGGGGCGCGTTCCCAGTGGAACCGCGCCCGGCTGTGCTGGTCAGCATCCAGCAGCAGCCATAGCGCGGCAAAGGCAATCAGTGCGCCGCCCAGTGCAACCAGCAGATACGTAGTGCTGGCCGGGTAAAACATTACCGGGGTAAAATAGCCATTCCAGGGAGCAGACAGCGACTCTCCATAATAGCGGGAGACGAGAATTCCGAGCAATCCCAAACCGAGCGCGGAAATCCCTGTGCCGATAACCGCGCCCGCCGGGGAACAGCACCGCCTGGGGGTGGCGCTTTCCCCCAGAAGGGCGCGTCCTGCCGCGTATCCTGCCAGTGGGAAGGCCACCCAGGGGAGCAGGGGAAAAGTCCCCTGGAGCAGCCACCCCAGAAACAGATCCCGGAGGGTCAGGGCGTAGGTGTACTCATCCAGCAGGAAGTTCCAGTGCAGGTTGTAGCCCGTGAGTTCCCGCAAAATCGGGCTGATGACCAAAATCCCGCCAATCAGGGCAGCGATGCCGAGCCAGTTCAGCCGCCGCAGCAGATAAACGATGATCAGCGCGCTGCCGATGAGCGTCAGGATGTCCCAGTCGAAGAGCGCATCCCAGCCCCAGTTTATGAGGTTGTGAACCAGCCCGACGCCGAAGATGATCGCCCCCCGTTGCAGCACGCGGGCGCGGGCGGCCTCCGGCGGGTGCTTGCGCAGGGAGAGAAAGAGACTCGCCCCTGCCAAAAACGTAAACAGCGGCGCCGGAATGAAGCCAAACCAGACGAAAACGGCGTACAGCGGCGTATCACGTTGCGCCAGATACCCCAGATTATCCACAAAGTGGATTTGGACCATCCAGATGATTGCCAGCGCCCTCAGGATGTCAATGGCATGCAAGCGTCTCATGGCAGTGCCTGGTTCACCCCCAGCACCGAAAGGCAAGCGCCAGCGATGATCAGCAGAAAAAGGATGCTGACCATAAAAACCAGGCACCCGCAGCCGCAGCCGAAACAGGCACAGCAGCCATCATCGGAGGAATTCTCGCGAAACATACGCGTTATTTCCCTTGCAGTTGCCGCACCAGTTTGATGTACTCCCGCATCGCCCACTCGGCAGGTTTGCCGCGGTAACGCATCCAGGCATCATATTTGGCGCGCCCCCTGAAATCGGAGAAGCCGGGGCGCCGCCCTTTGACATTCCCCTCCGTGGCCTGCTTGTAAAGCCCGTAGAGTTTGAGCAAGGTTTTGTCATCAGGGCGATCGGGAAGACCCATCACATCCTGCGCGGCCTGTTCGAACCGGGCTTGCAGGTCGCTCTCATTCATGGGAATCTCCTTTGCAGATTAATCGGAACCTTCGCGGGGAAGCAGCAAGGTTTCTGCTGCCCGCATCACGACAAGCGCATTGCGGCCCCTGAGGGTTTGAGCCATGCGCCCATTGTACCATCTCCACTGCACGCCCGCTGCTGCCATCGGGTATATACGGGTGCAGGCAAATGTTGTAGAAATTGAGTGAAGTTCCATATCGCTTTGTCAAGTATGCCCCAATCCCTCTCCCTGTGGGAGAGGGGAACCAAAGCGGAAATTTTGGGGAGGGGCGTTTTCGTCAGGTGTGTGTGCGGCGCATACTGAAAAGTCACATTCACCATTTGCCATTCACCATTCCCCTCTGCCATGCTACAATCTGAATCGCAAGCCGTCAGGGGCGAGCCACTCCCGCCTCCCCACTCCCCACTCCCGCCCCCCCACTCCCGACTCACGACTCCCGCCTCCCCACTCCCGACTCCCGACTCCCCACTCCCGACTCCTGACTCCCATGCAACTCTCCAAGCAAGCCCGACAGCAATACCGGCCCACCGCCAGCCTGTCCACCTCCGCAAGATTTATCACCTTCCCCGATTTTCAGAGCGCCCGCGCCTTCAGCGCGCAAATCAACGCCGGGCGCGACCTCGCCGCTCACCCGGAGCAGGCCGCCCGCGCCGGAGAAGTAGTCGCCATTGACCTGATTGACCAGATTTTGCACCACGTCGCTGACCTGTACCGTCGTCAGCGCAACCCCCAGGCGTGGGCGCGCGCCCTCGCCTATCTGGAAGCCCGCCTCGGCGCACCCGCGCTGGATGCCACGCTGCGCCGCTTCGTGGACGAGTTCCCGCCGCCCGCCGTCCAGCGCGGCGAGGTGGACCCCGCCGCCTACCTGCGCGGCGAGAGCGAGGGCATCCCCAACCGTCAGCGCGCGCTCGAAGAGATGCTGATGCTCTGGCTGAGCAACGCCAACCCCGCCTTCGCGCCCTACCGCGGCCTGTTCCACGACCGCGCCCTGGCAGAAAACACCGCCTACCCGCAAATCATCACCGAACTGGAGGGCTTTTTCGCCGCCCAGCCTCCCTTCGGACCGGATCACCAGTCCCTATTTGAGATGCTGCGCGCCCCCGCGCTCGCCGCGCCCGGCTCGCTCATCGGGCAGTTGACCTTCATCCGGGAACGGTGGAGCACACTCATCGGGGCGTATCTCGACAAACTGCTGCGGGGCATGGATCTCATCCGGGAGGAGACCAAACCCTCCTTTGCCGGATTCGGCCCCGGCCCCGCCGAGGTTCCCGACTTCGGGGACGCGGAATATCTCCTCGAAGGCGAGTTCTACAGTGCCGACAGCGACTGGATGCCGCGCCTCGTCCTGATCGCCAAAAACGCCTACGTCTGGCTCGACCAACTCTCGAAGGAATACGGGCGCGCCATCCGCCGCCTGGACGAAGTGCCCGACGCCGAACTCGACCGCCTGGCGCGCAGCGGCTTCAGCGGCTTGTGGCTGATCGGCCTGTGGGAGCGCAGTTCCGCCTCGCAGAAAATCAAGGTGATGTGCGGCAACCCCGATGCCGTGCCCTCCGCCTACTCGCTCTACGATTACATCATCGCTGCGGATTTGGGCGGCGAACCCGCCTACGAGAACCTGCGCCGCCGCGCCGGGGCGCGGGGCATCCGCCTGGCTGCCGACATGGTGCCCAACCACGTCGGCATCTACTCCCGCTGGGTGGTCGAGCACCCCGACTGGTTTATCTCGCTGGATTACAGCCCCTTCCCCACTTACACCTTCAACGGGCCTGACCTCTCCGAAGACCCGCGGGTGGGCATCTTCCTGGAAGACCATTACTACACCAAGAGCGACGCCGCGGTGGTGTTCAAACGCCTTGACCGCTGGACGGGCGACGAAAAGTTCATCTACCACGGCAACGACGGCACCTCCATGCCCTGGAACGACACCGCCCAGTTGAACTACCTCAAGCCCGAAGTGCGCGAAGCCGTCATCCAGACCATTTTGCACGTCGCCCGCAAGTTCCCCATCATCCGCTTTGACGCGGCGATGACCCTCACCAAAAAACACTACCAGCGGCTGTGGTTCCCTGAACCCGGCACCGGCGGCGACATCCCCACCCGCGCCGAGTTCGGCATGACCCGTGCCGAGTTCAACGCCGCCATGCCCAACGAGTTCTGGCGCGAGGTGGTGGACCGCGTCGCCGCCGAAGCCCCCGATACCCTGCTCCTCGCCGAGGCCTTCTGGATGATGGAGGGCTACTTCGTCCGCACGCTGGGGATGCACCGCGTTTACAACAGTGCTTTCATGAACATGCTGCGGGACGAGAAAAACGCCGAATACCGTCAACTGATCAAAAACACCCTGGAATTTGACCCCCAAATCCTCAAGCGGTACGTCAATTTCATGAACAACCCCGACGAGGAGACCGCCATCGAGCAGTTTGGGCACGACGACAAGTATTTCGGCGTTTGCGTGCTGATGTCCACCCTGCCGGGGCTGCCGATGTTCGGGCACGGGCAGATTGAGGGCTACCGCGAAAAATACGGGATGGAGTACCGCCGCGCCTACTGGAACGAGTACCCCGACCCTCGGCTGGTGCGCCGCCACGAGCGCGAAATCTTCCCCCTGCTGCACCGCCGCGCCCTCTTTGCCGAGGTGGAGCACTTTCACCTGTACGATTTCTACACCCCTGAGGGCGGCGTGAACGAAAACGTGTTCGCCTACTCCAACCGGCGGGGCGAAGACCGCGCCCTGGTGGTCTATCACAACCGCTGGGCGGAGGCCAAAGGCTGGCTGCGAACCTCCGCCGCCCGGCTCGACAAGGCCAGCGGGGAACTCCGCCGCGTCACACTCGCCGAGGGTCTCGCCCTGCGCGATGACCCGCAAACCTTCACCGTTTTCCGCGAACAGATCAGCGGCCTGGAATACCTCCGCAGCAACCGCGAACTGCACGAAAACGGCCTTTACATCGAACTGGGAGCCTACAAATACCAGGTTTTCCTCGATTTCCGTCAGGTGCGGGATGATGAAACCCGCCGCTACGCTCGTCTGCACGCCCATCTGAACGGGCGCGGCGTCCCCAGCGTGGCGGAGGCCTTGCAGGAACTTCTGCTCGAACCCCTGCTGACGGCCTTCCGCGCCCTGGTCAACCCCGACACCTTCCGTCACCTGCTGGAATGTCCCCCGCCGGACGAAAGCGGCACCCTCGCCGAAATCCGCCAGAAAATGACCCACCTACTGGCGCAGATCGTCGCGGAGACAGCGGATGAGGGATGGCGGATGGCGGATGACGAAGCAGAGACCACTGACAGAGACCAATCCCCAGTCCCCAGTCCCCAATCCCCCGCTGTAGAACGCGTTCTCGCCGACCTGCGCGCCCTCTGGTCGCTCTGCGCCCTTGAAAACCGCCCTTCGGACTCCGATTTCGGCTGGCTCCCTGCTCCGCAGGCTGACCCCGCCTTTTGGGGCGCGCTGCTGGGCTACATTTTCACCCGCCATTTGGGGGCTGCGCTGCCCCCCTCTCCCTTAGGGAGAGGGGCTGGGGGTGAGGGAAAAACCATCCCCGCCCGCGTCCCGACTGCGCATCTTGCAGACGCTCCGCTCGACGCGATGACTGCCCGCCGCTGGTACAACGACTGGCTGCTGGGCAAAATCCTGGAGGAGACCCTCGCCGCGCTGGATGTCTCCCGCGCGCAGGCTGCCGAAGCCCGCGCCGTCGTGGATGCGCTGTTGCTCGCCGCGCCTGCCATCACAACAAAAGACATCCTCTTTAGAGTGGCTATGCGCAAGTGGTTCGATGACCCCGCCGTTCAACGCCTGCTGGGAGTCAACGAATACCGGGGGATCACCTACTTCCGCAAGGAGCAGTTTGAACGCCTGCTTCACCTGCTCGCGGCAGCCGCCGCCCTGGAGCCGGATGCAGACCTGCAAACGCTCGCTGCCCGCGTGTCGGAATGGGAGCGCCAGGCTGCGCAAGCGGGCTATCAGGTGGAGATATTTGGCGGAGACGACTTGTGAGGCAACCAGGCCGCGGAATCAAAAACTTCCCCGCTCGGCGAGCCAGGGAAGCAGCGTGCCTAAAACCGGAAGCAATATCTACCCATCAATTCCTGGGAAAAGATCAATCCCTTCTGTTTCGTCCGCTCCAGGGCCCAGCGGAGACCCGGCTTTTGTTTCCAGATCGGTTTCAAAAATGATTTTGGGGGGTGTGTAGGTTTTCTTCTCTTGTGGTGCCATAATAAAGTTCCAAATTTTTACGCAACAATAATGCCAAATGCCACTGCGCTGCCCAGATTATAACACAGTGCATATAATTTCGCAAAATACGCCTGTGCCCGGGGCGCAGGCAACACCGTCACTTTGCAACGTTTGCCTGCATCTGGGAAAAATCTCTCTTGCTGCAAAGTTTCCTTCGTGATAAAATTTCCCCGCGATATGGCGGCTGTAGCTCAATGGCAGAGCACCGCACTGTGGATGCGGATGTTGCGGGTTCGACCCCCGTCAGCCGCCCCTTATGGGGGCTATTGTGATTTCCAATCAGCCAACGGAACGGTCAGATCAAACGACGGGGGGCGGAGAGGAAGAAACGCGCCCGTGTCTGTTTTTGCAATACGCTGTTGGCGCAATGAAATTGGCAGCGCAGGGAACCGGGTACTTTCTCTTGCACTGTCTTAACATTCCGAGGCATCTCTTGATGACCTCGTTGGACGAAAGATGGGAATACACACCCAAGAATGATACCTGCGCCCGGCGTGGCAGGCACAGAGTCACCACCAAGCCCTTCGCGTCAGCCATTGCAACACGTTGCTGGATGGTTATGTGCCTGTAATTTGCCCAATGTTCGGTAAAACAAAAGTCACTATGGCGAAGAACTATTCCAAGAGTTACGTATCCGATCCATCGTGTTCCGTTCTTTCACTATGATGATCCCCTCAAAGGCATTCACCCAATTCATAGAACGAGCCACCCTAATGACAAGATTTGCATATTTGTCAAGCAAGAGGTCCTCGCGCTTTTCAGCACTTTCTACGGCCCCTCGTCTAGAAAAAGCAAACCATTGGCTGCTAATAATCTCGTCTATGTATTGCCAGACGATTGCCAGCATTAATAGCATATAACGGTCGGAAGATTTTCCATAATCATAAAAACTTATTTTGGTCAATTCCAAGGCATCAAAAATTAATAGTTCCAATGTGTAATTTATCTTGCTTCGGTTATTTTCAATGTAGTTGCTGAGTTTTTGATCAAATTCTTTGATCTCTTTTGGAATGTCACAGACGAAATCCAAAGGTCGTTTGAGTTGTTTGGATTGCAATTTATCGTATACGCCTTTGGCAGCAATTTTTAAGGTTTTCCTGTATCTATCAAAGTTACCCGCTGTCTTAAGCATAAGACCACCAAGTTTGACAATAACATTGTCTTTGTCACTATTAATCAGCAACTGGTTAGATTGGGTAAAAGTGTGCAATAATTTTTTGATATCTTCTATCACTAAGCGATTAAATTGCTCCCTTGAAAGCACAGGCCAATTGTCGCTGTCGCCATAACACAGCACTTCTGACTGATTCTCCAACCAAATGCAACCCCTATTTTCATAGTCTGGATCGCTTAACTCGCTTTCATATGGCAATCGAATAGTCCACACGTTTTGATAATCCATTTCTTCAACTAGCCACTCGCAAAATTTTTTTGCGTCAAGGTAACTCACTCCCAAAACCGGCTTATGCGCTGTTCCGGGAGGAAACCTTCCTGATTTCCAGTCTGCTGGGGCTGCATCTACTTGCTGTGTTTGCATGTCGGCTACGTAGCTTTGGTATTCGATGTTGGTAATCAACTTTTTATCCACATAAACGCCACTCATATAAACCGGCATCTGTTTTATTCGCTTTGCCAGCAAAGTAGCGGAGACAAGTAAGCGTCGTTGCAAATCAAGACTTTCTGCATCGCGAAACAGAACATCCTGTATTTCCTGCTTGATAGAAGGTTCGATTTGAAGTGCTTCATCAGCACATTGTATTGCTACCGACAGTGCCCATGGGCTTTCACTTTGCAAACAGGCCCCAACCAAGTTGCTGGCATCCGTTTGGGCAGCATATAAACGGATCGTTTCATGCCACCAATCATCCTCGATATGTTTGAACAATTCAGATTCGCATTGCCGATCAAGAATATGAACTGACGCCAAGTACTCCTGAAATGTTTTATGTGCGAACCCATAGATGCCTCTTTCGTTTTCGAGAAATAACCCGCTTTGATTCTGGATGCTATCGATAAAGTCTTCGGCAAGCATATCGGATCTTACAAGGGAAAGCGGCTCCTGAATGATTTTAGCGGCCTTGTCTTTTCGAACATACAATTGTTTATTGCACATCATTTCATACGCCAGTGGTTGCAACACAGATTGCTTTTGTCCGGGAGACAAATCTATTTCCAGCCCTTTTGATCGCTTGCGTTTCCCAAGAAATACCTCGAAGATTTCCGAATAAAGTTCCGCACGCCGCTCAGGAAGCGAACTTCGATACTGGTGAACTGTGGCAATCATAGTCAGCAATAAAGGGTTAACTGCTAATTCCAACAGAGTAGTGTTCTTGTCAAGACGATTTAAAAGTTCCTTTGCTCCCCGATTTGCGACAATTCTTACACCATCGTCATAGGATTGTCGTTCTTTTATTTCATTGGCTAAATACCACTTATGAACAAACCTATTGATCTGTGCTCTGGTGAATGGCATAACCTCCAATACATTAGCCCCATTAATTGGGTTCTCTCGATAACCATAGGGCCGCGAAGTAAGTATAAAGGCATTTTTGGGGTAGGCTCTGATCTGGTCCTCCACCCACCCTACCACGTAATTCCGAATTGTCTGGTCGGCAATCTCATCCAGACCATCTAACATTACCAGACAATTACCCTTTTTGAGCTGTTTCCGGATCCAATTTACGGGCGCATCAATATCCCAACGACGAAGTGTCAATTCCAGCATCTGTGGCAAATGCAATGTCTTATCTGTTTGAAACTGTTGCGTTAATTCACGCAAGTACAACAAAATGGGTATTTTGTCATATTTCGTTGGGTACTGGCGGTGGCGTCTGGGCGTAGACAATACCATACAAATATGTCGCAGAAGAGTTGTCTTCCCGCTCCCAGGCGGCCCAACTACAACAAGATTTGGGGGTTTCCCTGCTCTTTCGATTGCATCCAGATAACCCCACACGGTTATATTCTCTTTGGAAAGGTCGCTGTTTATATCGCTTAAAAGAGATGTTTTCGCCTGGTGCGCAGGTTCCGGACGCAAATGAAGCTCTTCAAAAACGATCTCCAAATCCAGCGCACGGTCCGGTTGAGTCCTTAATCCCTTGATATCAAAATCTCGGCTGAGATATCGCATCAATTCCAAGTACTGCCGCTTAAACTGCCAAGGCCACTTAAATTGATTCTTCGTTGTGGGTGTTATGTCCGTCGAGTGATGCTGATAAGTACTCTGAATAAACGCAGCCACAATTGTAGCAAAGACGGTATATGCCATCAGGAACATTGTCAGATCATCAAAAAAATTGTAGATTACCAATCCTCCTATGATCAACAGCAGCACCCAGAACAAAGACTGTTTTGATAGTAGTTTCATCCCTTTTCTCCCGGTATTGGATATCGTTGCTTTTTGGGGACATAATGCCAGAATATCCTCTCGCCTTATTTGGCAAGGCAAACAGCGGGGTGTGGCATTCTTTCTATAAAATTATACCCAAAAGTCGATTGCATCTTGACGAATGCTGCGATGCAGCCTGAAAGACAGGGCGTCTCGGTGTTGCCGCCTATGAACGACCCCCGGAGGGGCGCGGGTAAAAGATGTAGAAATCGGTTAGCACGTGGGAACTGTCTTTTTGCCCTGCTTCCCCCGTTCGCAAGGATTGACATTCGGGGCGAGGGTGGTACAACGCCCCCATGAAACGCATCTTCCCCCTGCTGGTTTTTTACTACCTTCCTGCGGACAGCCCCCCGCGGCCTTCAGGCACGCCCAGTTCCTCGGGTACGCCCTCACCGACCAGCACCAGAACCGCCACCAGCGTCTGGCAGCGATGGAACAACAATACCGGCATTGTTCGGAGCGACCATATAGCCGCCTGGCGCAAGCCGGAAAGCGCCGTACGCGGCATCTCTATGGAAAGTTGTATGGTGGTCAGTTGCACCTCGTTTTGTGCGGTTCACTTGTATCTTACCATAAAGGTTCCGGGCAGTTTATGCCGGGGATTCGCTCAAAATCCAGCGGCGCGCCAGTCCCACGGTGAAACGCCAAAGGCTATCTTCTTCCCACCTACGGCGAGACCGTCTGATAGGGCGTCGGGGGAATGATCGTCACCGGAGTGGGAACCGGCTCCAGGGGCAGATGCGAAAAGGATGCAAACCGGCGCCGCTGGTCCCGTCCTCCTGTGGAACGATCTCTTGAGACTCTCTTCGGCTGTTAGGTGCTCTTTCCCGGAACGATCTCTTGATACCCGACAGGTAGGCATTACTTGGGTGAAAATTACTCCGCTATTGTAATAAAAACCAATCCTGTTTCATTGTTCTGCGTATCAGTTTGTGGTGTTAATTGCCGCCATTCTTTAAATTCAATCCCTAGATGCTCCACAGTTTCTACTTCCGCAAGATATGTTTCCAATCGGTTGGCATCTTCTATCAGTTGCTCCACCAACGCAAATGTCGTCGGCAAACGGTTATAAACTTCTATCTCTGGTGACATCTCTTTTTTTGAGGAATGCGCATTTGGTTTTCTAAACCTTGATATTCCTTTTGGAAACGATTCCAGCATTTTTTTTGACTGGTCGCGTAAAAAACCATTGGTTTTTGTAATGAAAATCGCTTGGGGTAATGACTTTATCCATTTATCCGGATTTTGGGCTAATTTAAAAAGATTCTCTCGTTGCAATTCAAAAACTTCTCTCTCATCCTTGATAGATGGGTCTATCCACTGATAAACCTTTGTTAGCCTACTTAAATCTATTTCTTCCTTCAAACTTGGATGCAAATACGCCGCTGGATTTGATGTGAGCAATGTCTCAATATGCCTTCTGTAACGAGGCTTCAAAACCTTCAAGCCCTCCGATAATCGCTTTTGCGCTGTACCCAGTTCTTCCAACTCCAAATAACACCGCACTTCGGTAATATAGGCCAAACTCAACGTTGCCAGATAATCGTCTGCAACTGGACTTCCTTTGGCGATTTCTTTGTCCGCTAATTGTGCGTAAAAATGTTCTACTTCTAAAAAACTTTCAATTGCTTGCAACGCACTTGCATGACGATTTGTCACCTTTTCCATTGTAAAAGCATTTGAGGCTAAATTTAACGCAGCCCGAAACCTGGCATAAAAGGATAAATCAACTTTGTAGTCTATCGTCTCCAACATTACCTGTGATTGTACTAATTGTTGCTCTACTGCACTCAATCGGCTCATTACAACAGCAAAACCCATTGTTGACACTGCCAAATTTAATACGCTAGCCGTTGCCGCCAATGAAGAAAGCGATAGAACCTCTGAAGCAATCGGCCTGCCTGTTTCTCGTAACCACGCTTTTATCTGTTTTGTACTGCTATCGCGTACAACGCCACCTACTCGTTCAAGTTCCCCGCTAGCCAAACCCATTGCTAACTTTGGAGGTATATCAAATGTAACATCTATTGCTTTCATAATTCTTTTCCTGATATTTCAATGTGCTAAAACGCCTAACGAGATGCTCTGCCTCCGGGCAGTGTTCTACCCAAACCATCTCTTGCTCATCACTATTTTACACCAAATCGCGGCCCTCACCTCCGTGCGTTAGCACGGTCGGCAGCAATCCGCCAGAACGGCGGGGCAGTTCTTCAATCCGAATGAAACAGGGGCGCAAATTCAGTATACTCATAGCAGGCCAGACACGCAAGCCGAACTCTCGCATTGGTGCAGGCAAATGTTGTAGAAATTCCTATGTGCTTCCCTCGCCCCGCACACAAGACTGGCAGTCTTCATTTGGCGAACAGGACAAGCACCGAACACCCCGCCCCGCCGGGGGAAGGGCAGAGACATGCGGCTGCCCGATTTCCACATCTTTTGCCTGCACCCCCTGGCTTCTCCCCTCCGCAAATAACGATTCGCTATGTTATAATGAAACTGTTATGGACAATCGTAATGCCGTTCCCCCTGAACAAAACACTGTGCAATTGGAGCCGCCAGAAGCGGATGCGTCCGCCGCTTACCCAAACGAATATCGGGCTGGTGCATCACCAGAACAATTACGCAGCCAACGCGCGATTATGGTCGGTATCGGGCTAACCGTGCTGGCCTTTCTGGTCATTATCGCGATGGTCACAGTTGCTTTGCTGAAACAAGATGTAGAAACCACATCAAAGATCGCGGATGTATTCATCATATTCATGGCACTGGAATCCCTGATCATCGGGCTGGTTCTCATCATTCTGATTGTTCAATTGGCGCGGCTGATCAATCTGTTGCAGCATGAGATCAAACCAATCATCGAATCCACCAATGAGACGGTCAGCACCCTGCGGGGTACATCCCAGTTCCTGAGTGATAACATCTCCGAACCGGTAATCCGGCTTAACGAATACATGGCAGGCGTCTCGGCGCTGTTCGGCATCCTGCGCGCACCGCGCAAAAAGAAATAGCGCGAGCACGTTTCCACAAACCATCCCTGAACAGAATATTTTAGATACAAAGGAGTGTAAAACCATGTCTAACAACAGATCAAATGAATTTGGCGCTTTTGTCATTGGCTTTTTGTTTGGCGGGCTGATCGGCGTTATCTCAGCCCTGCTGATGGCTCCCCAATCAGGCGAGAAAACGCGGGCAATTATCCAGGAAAAAAGTATCGAGTTGAAAGATAGAGCCAGCCTGGCAACCGAAGATGCGCTGGCGCGGGCAGAAGCGGCCAAAGCCGAAGCCCTGGCATACGCAGAGGAAATGCGGGCCAAAGCCGAAGAGGCCCTGGCAAACATCCAGAAAGCACAAGCCGAAGCCTTGGAAGATATCGAGGAAGCGGCCGAAGAAGCCATTGACGACATCGAGCAAGCAGATGAGGCCGCCGAAGCCGCATAAACCGCACCCACAAAAAAGCCCTAAAGGCAGCACAAGCCTTTAGGGCTTTTTTTATCGCCATCGCCTACGCCGCCAAATCCGCCAGCACCTCCACCGCGGCGGAGAGCACATCACCGGCCAGCACAGCAGCAGTGCTCCCCATCAGCCCGGCAGCAAGCAGCCCGGCCTGGGCATGAATCCACGCTCCGGCGGCAGCAGCCTCAAAAGCACCAATTCCCTGCGCCCGCAGCCCGGCAATCAACCCGGCAAGCACATCGCCCGTTCCGGCACGGGCCAAAGCGGGCGTAGCAACCGGTATTACCGCAGTACGTCCGTCCGGCGCGGCAATCACAGTGAACGCCCCCTTCAAAACAACCACATGCCCCCACGCGGCAGCAAATCTTTCGGCAGTTTCAAGGCGGGATGCCTGAATTTCGCGGACGGAGAGTCCCGTCAGGACAGACATTTCTCCCGGATGAGGCGTCAGCACTGCCGGAGCCGGAATCTGCTTCCACCAATCGGAAACAGAGGCCAACAATTTAAGGCCGTCAGCATCAAATATCAGGAACGGGAGAGCCGCACCAGCAGAGAGAATCCGGGCAATAAAATCCCGCGAGGTTGCCCTCATCCCGAAGCCAGGGCCTACCAGCATGGCAGTCGGTTTGTCGAGGCTGGCAAGCAGCGTATCGGCAGCACCCGAAGCAATAAAACCCTCTTCGTGCGGCAGCAGCAGCCAGGTCGCCTCGGAAAATGCCCCCGCCAGCGCAGCGTGCAACGGCTCTGGCACAGCCAGCGTAACCCAGCCCGCCCCGCTGCGAAAAGCCATCTCCCCCGCCAAAAGCACCGCCCCGCTGTAGTTTAGCGATCCGCCAACCACCAGCACTGTGCCAAAGGTTCCTTTATGTCCATCCAGCGGGCGCGGCGGAAGAACGCAGCGTACCCGGTCGGCATCTACCACCTCGCGGTGGATGCGCTCGGCAGCGGGCAGGTCGTCGGGCAAACCTATTGTGACTACACGCAGGTCACCCACCTTTTCAAACGCCGGAAACTTGAGGAGCCCCTGCTTTACCGCCGCCATTGTGACCGTTATCTCAGCCGGGATGGTTTCGGGTGCCGCCTCGCCAGTGTCACAGTCCACGCCAGAGGGCGCATCTACCGCGACGACATACGGGGGCGAATCCATCCTGGCAAGACGGGTGCGGACAAAATCCAGGGCAGCGGCGGCGGCTCCTCGCAACGGCAGGCGGATGCCAGTACCGAACACACCGTCAAGCAGCACATCGTGGGCGCGCAGGGCAGCGGAGAGTACCGGGGAATCGGCATCTCCGGCAAAGGTCAGCAGCGTGCCGCCCGCCTTGAGGTAGCGATCGACCAAAGGGTCAGAATCCCCGCGCGGTTTGACAAGACAAGCGGTGGTTCCCCAGCCCCAATCCTGCAAATAACTGAGTGCCACCAGCGTATCCCCCCCATTATTCCCCGACCCCACCAGGCCCAGAACAGTGCCGCAATCCCGCCCATAAGCGCGATGGACCGTTTCCGCTAATCCCCGCCCGGCGTGCTCCATCATCGCCGCGTAGGAATGACCAGCGGCATCGGCCGCCTGTTCAATGGCCGCCATTTCCGATACGGTAACCAGTTTCATCATTGCCTCCTACGAAATGCAACCCCGTAACAAACAAAACTTGTGCCGAAACGCAAGGAAGATTTGAACGTTGCTTAGCCTGCTGCATCATACTTCAATTTCGGATTTTCGGGTAGACGCTTGCCCGTAAGGGGTGCAGGCAAAAGACGTAGAACGACAGTGTTCCCCCCACCCAACCCTCCCCCCGACGGGGGGAGGGCAGGGTAGGGGGCAAAAAAGAAGTGCCCGCATGGCTATACATTTTCTACAACATTTGCCTGCACTCGCCCGTAAGGGTGCAGGCAAAAGACGTAGAAATCGGGCAGCCACATGTCTCTGTCCTGCTCCCGGCAGGGCGGGGTGTTCGGTGCCTGTTCTGTTCGCAAAATGAAGACTGGCAGTCCTGGCAGGACTGCCAGTCTTGTGTGCGGGGCGAGGGAAACACATAGGAATTTCTACAACATTTGCCTGCACCCGCCCGTAAAGGCTGCACGCGAACGTGGCCGAGCAACGGCTCGCCGCGAATCCCGTTATTTTGCATGGCTCTGCGAATATCGCGTGCTATAATCGGGCAATAACACAAGCACAGCGGGCAAAAGCAAGTGTGGTGCCATTGCGAGAGCACAGCCCGAAACAGCCTCTGCAACGAGCAAAGCGCACAGGCGGCTTTGCGCAAATGGGCAGCCATCCCCGCGTGCGTACAGGTACCACCCCAGCGTTATTTATCCATGAGGAGTTATGATGAGCATTATGGACAATATCACAAAATCGGGAGGAGGCAAGCAAAACCAGCCAAAGGCATTCATGCCACCGCCCATCCAGAAAATCAGCGATACCGGGCTTTCCCCGCTCTGGCTGCAAGATTTGGCCCTGAAAATTCTGTACTTTCAGGGCTACCTGAGCGGGTTCAAAATGGCAGAAGCGCTTACCCTGCCCTTTACCGGTATCACCAGCCAGATTTTGGAAACGCTGAAGCGCGAGAAATACGTAGAAGTACGCTCCTCCCAGATGGGGCTGGGAGAAGGGGCTTACCAGTACGCCATCACCGGCGCAGGGATTGCCCGTGCCCGCGAAGCACTGGAACGCAGCCAGTACGCCGGGCCCGCCCCCGTCCCCATTGAGGACTATAACCGTGCCATCCGCCAGCAAAGCCAGGGGCGGTTGACCATCACCAGCCGCCTGCTGCGACAGGCCCTCTCCAACCTGGTGCTCGCGGAAAACACCTTTCAGCAAATCGGGCCGGCAGTCAATTCCGGGACTTCGATTTTCATCTACGGCCCGCCGGGAAACGGTAAAACCAGCATCGCCCGCGCCATCGGCAAGATGATTTTGAGCACCAGTATGTACATCCCCTACGCAATTTACATTGACGGGCAGGTGGTCAAACTGTACGACAGCGTCAACCATCAGCGCGTCCAAGAGAAATCGCGCCGCACGGGTGATACAGGAACCCTGCGCTCCGGGAAACGGCCTGACCCGCGCTGGGTGCGCATCCGCCGCCCCTTCATCGTCACCGGCGGCGAACTGACACTCTCCGGGCTGGACCTGGTGTTCGATGATGTCAACAAATTTTACGAAGCCCCGTTTCAGGTCAAGGCCAACGGCGGCATCCTGCTGATTGACGACTTCGGCCGCCAACTGGTTCGCCCGCGTGACCTGCTGAACCGCTGGATCGTCCCGCTGGAAAACCGCATTGATTACCTCACCCTGCACACCGGCCGCAAGGTAGAAGTACCTTTCAATGTTCTCGTGGTTTTCTCCACCAACCTGCCGCCCAAAGACCTGGTGGATGAGGCCTTCCTGCGCCGCCTGCGGCACAAAATCGAAATCGGCGACCCCAGTTACGAAGCCTACCGCGACATTTTCAGGCGCGTGGCACAAGCCAAAGGGGTAAAGTACAGCGATCAAGGCATCGCTTACCTGCTCCAGGAATGGTATGCCAAACGCGGGCGCAAACTGCGCGCTTCGCACCCGCGGGACATCTGCGACCAGATCATTGATATTGCCCGTTTTCTCGCCGTGGAACCGGAGATGACCCGCGAACTGATTGACCGAGCCGCGGCCTCATATTTTGTCGAATTGTAACCATTGCGCGGCTGGGGCAATTCGCAAATTGCCCAGCCGCTCGTTTTTTGCGCCCTCATGCTTTCCTCCTTTCCCATCCCGGCTATCTTTGCCCACCGCGGGGATAGCGCCCACGCCCCCGAAAACACAATCGCCGCCTTTGAACTGGCTGCCGAGCGCGGCGCAGACGCCATTGAACTGGATGCCAAACTCACCGCCGACGGGGAAATTGTCGTCATTCACGACGCCACGGCAGACCGCACCACAGATGGCAGCGGCAAAATCGCAGAGATGCCCCTGCGCGCGCTGCGCGAACTGGACGCGGGCCTCTGGTTCGGGGAAGAATTCCGGGGGGAGCGCATTCCCACGTTGGCGGAAGTCTTCGAGGCGGTAGGAGACCGCCTGCGGATCAACGTGGAACTGACTAACTACGCCGCCCCGCTCGACCCGCTGCCTTACAAGGCCGCCGAACTCGTCCGGCGGCACGGACTGGAGGGGCGAGTGCTGTTTTCATCGTTCAACCCGATTGCGCTGCGGCGCGCGCACAAGAGATTGCCTGCCATCCCGCTGGGCCTGCTGGCCCTGCCCGGACTGGCAGGCCGCTGGGCGCGGAGTTTCCTGGGGGCGCGGGTTGTGCCCTATCACGCGCTGCACCCTCAAATCCGGGATGCGACTCCCGCCCTGATTGAACGGGAACACACCAAAGGCCGCCGCATCCACGTCTGGACGGTCAACAATCCCGATGACATTCAGCAACTCTTCCAGTGGGGCGTAGACGGCATTTTCACCGATGACCCCGCGCGGGCGGTCAGCCTCCGGGAGACGTAAAATCCCCCATGTCCGGCAAGCAATTCCATCATGGCAAACGGCAAACCGCGCTGCGGCTGCTGCTGGCAGCGGCGTTTCTGCTTGCCATGCTGCCGCCCCGGTGCGGACTGGCACAGGAGGATACCGAAACACGCCGCGCCCGTGACCTGCTGGCGCGCATGACCCCGGAGGAACGCGTCGGGCAACTGTTTCTTGTCACCTTCACCGGAACGGAAATCGCTCTCGAAAGCGAAATCTACGACCTGATTTACAACCATTATGTCGGCGGCGTGATTTTGCAGGATAAGAACGGCAATTTTCCGCCCGAAGATGCCCCGCTGGAGGCAATTCGGACACTCACCAACCGCCTGCAAGCCACCCGCTTTGCCGCATCCCAGGAGCCGCGCATCAACCCCGCAACAGGCGATACTTTTCGCCCGGCTTTTGTGCCGCTTTTCATCGGAATTTCGCAAGAGGGAGACGGCTACCCGACCGACCAGATCATCGGTTCGCTGACATCCCTGCCCAGCCCGCTGGCAATCGGCGCAACCTGGAACCCCAACTTCGCCCGTCAGGTGGGCAGCGTTGCCGGGGCGGAACTCTCTGCCCTGGGGTTCAACCTGCTGCTTGGCCCCTCCCTGGATGTCAACGAAACCCCAAAAACCACCGGCATCGGAGACCTGGGCGTGCGCACTTTCGGCGGCGATCCCTTCTGGGTCGGCGAGATGGGGCGCGCTTACATCGCCGGAGTCCACCAGGGCAGCGAGGGACGCATGGCGGTGGTCAGCAAGCACTTCCCCGGCCTGGGCAGCGCCGACCGTCTGCCGGAAGCGGAGGTCGCCACCGTCCGCCGGTCTCTCGACCAACTCAAGCAAATCGAACTTGCACCCTTCTTCGCCGTCACCGGAGATGCCCAAACCCCCGAAGAGACCACCGACGCCCTGCTGACCTCCCATATCCGCTATCAGGGGCTGCAAGGGAACATCCGCGCCACCACCCGCCCGGTCAGCCTCGACCAGACCGCGCTCGGTCTGCTGCTCGACCTGCCGCCGCTGACCACCTGGCGCGCCAGCGGCGGCGTGATGATCAGCGACGACATCGGCAGCAAGGCCATCCGCGACATCTACGACCCGACCGGTGAGGGCTTTATCGCCCGCCGCGCCGCGCTGGACGCCTTCCTGGCGGGCAACGACCTGCTTTACATGGGCAATTTTCTGCAAGGGGAGCAATCCGACGCCGAGGAGGAAATCGTCACCAGCGGCTACGCCGCCCTGATTGACACGCTGGATTTCTTCACCCAAAAATACCGCGAAGATCCCGGGTTCGCCGAGCAGGTAGATGCCGCCGCCTTGCGGATTTTGATGCTGAAGTATCAATTGTACAGTTTCTTTACGCTGACCATGGTGCTGCCCGCCGCCACGCCTGTCGATACCGCCCCCGGCAGCCCGGTTGCCTTCAGCGTTGCCCAGCAGGCTGCTACGCTGATTAACCCGTCCTTTGAGGAACTGGAAAACATTCTGCCCACCACGCCCACCCGCAGCGAGCGCATTGTCATCTTCACGGATGCCTACGAGGGGCACCGCTACCCGGATGGGCCGCCGCGCCCGTCTATTGCCCCTGACGCGCTGGAGCAGGCCATCCTGCGTCTGTACGGGACAGATGCAGGCGGGGTGGTTTCAGCCCGCAATATCACCTCGCACACTTTCCTGGAGTTGGAGCAAATGCTTGACGGGCAGGCGGCTTCCAGTGCGGTGGATACCGATTTGCGGCGGGCACAGTGGATCATCTTTCTGCCGCTTAACCTCTCTCCGGAACGCCCCGAATCTTACGCGTTGAGCCGCTTTCTCTCCGAGCGGCCTGATCTGGCCCGCGAAAAAAACATTATCGCCTTCGCACTCAATGCCCCCTATTACCTGGATGCCACCGACATTTCCAAACTGACCGCGTTCTACGGGCTTTACAGCAAACCCGCTGCTTTCGTAGATGTGGCCGCCCGCCTGCTATTCCGGGAATTGCAGCCGGTGGGGGCTTCGCCTGTTTCCATCCCCGGTATCGGATACGATCTGATTTCAGCCACGTCCCCCGATCCGGAGCGGGAGTTCCCGCTGACAATTGATCTGCCCGGCTTCGATCTGGCAGATGAAACGATCCAGTCAAATCCCCAATACCACATTGGCGCGCGTCTCCCGCTTGTCACCGGGGTAATTCTGGATCATAACGGGCATCCCGTCCCTGACGATACCCCCGTGGAGTTCCGTGTTTCCGCAGGAGGGGAGGAAATCATCGCTGCCACGGATGCCACAGTGAACGGTATAGCAACCGCGAATATCACCATGGAGCGTGCCGGGGTCAATGCCATCCGGGCGGTTGCCGGAGATGCCCAATCCGAGGTGCTAACCGTCAAGATTGCCGAAGAAAGGTCAACAGCGACTCCCGTGCCCACCAGCCCGCCAACAGAAACAGCGACCAATGCACCGCTGCCCCCGTCAACGCCCGCAGGCGGGGAAACTTCTTCGGCCGCGCCGGAATACACCGATGCAGCCAAACTGACACTGTGGTTCTTGGGAATCGCCATCAGCCTTCTGGTCGGGTGGCTGGCATTTTATGGCGGAGCAAAAATGGGGCAGGTGCGCAAGGGTGTCCGCCGGGGCCTCGCGGCCTTTATCGGCGGTTTGCTGGCGTATAGTTATATTGTGCTGGAACTGCCCGGCAGCCAATGGTCATCCGCGCTGCCCGACCGTGCGGAAATTGCGCTAGGCACCGCCCTGGGTGCGATGCTCGGCTGGGGAGCAGGCGCCCTATTAACCCGCAAAAAGTAAACCTGCGAGGAACCCAAACCCAACACCCTGATTTCCACCTTCTGGCCTGCTCCCTTCCTGCCGCGGGCAGGTTCAACGCTGTAGAAACGCCGGTGTTCCCCAGCAACTGCCCCGTTTTCAGATCTCCTGCATGCACCCTTCCAGGTCTGCCAGCGCGCGCGTCACATACGCCTGCTGCCGCTGCCGCCTGTTGCGCCGTCCGCGGCCGAGTTTCGTCTCCAGCGGGGGTAAAATACCGAAATTGGCCTTCATCGGCTGAAAGTCGGCGGGGGCGGCGCGGGTGATGTAATGGCAAAGCGCGCCGAGCATAGTGGTTGGCGGCAGCGTGACCGGTGCTTCGCCGCGCAAAACGCGAGCCGCGTTCAACCCCGCGAGCAGCCCGGTGGCGATATTGCCAACATAGCCTTCTACACCGGTAATTTGCCCGGCGAAGAACAGGTCTTCACGGCGGCGGGACTGCAAGGTAGGCAGCAAGTGGGCGGGAGAGAAAATGAACGTGTTACGGTGCATCTGCCCATAGCGGGCAAACTCGGCATCTTCCAAACCGGGAATCATCCGAAACACACGCCGCTGTTCGGAAAAAGTCAGATTCGTCTGAAATCCAACCAGGTTGTAGAGCGTACCCGCCAGATTATCCTGCCGCAGTTGCAGCACAGCGTAAGGCCGTTTCCCCGTCCGAGGATCGCGCAGCCCCACGGGACGCATCGGGCCGTAGGCCAGCGTATCCCGTCCGCGGCGAGCCATGATTTCCACCGGCAGGCAGCCCTCAAAGAATTTGTGCGCGCCAGCCTTCACGCCGCGCTCCAGTTCCAGTTCAAAACCCCGCAATTCGATGCGTTTGGCATGCACCAGCGCATCTACAAAGGCGTAGTATTCTTCGGAATCCATCGGGCAGTTGATGTAATCACCGTTGTCCTGGTCGCCGCGGTTGTAACGCGAAGCCCGGTAGGCTACATCAAAATTGATCGATTCAAGAGTCACAATCGGCGAGATTGCATCGAAAAAATAGAGATGTTCCTGTCCCGTCCAGGCTGCCAGCGATTCGGAGAGCCGATGCGATGTCAGCGGGCCGGAGGCAATCACCGCGGGGGATTCCGGAATTTGCGGATACTCTTCACGAATCAGGCGGATATTCGGGTGCCCTTCAATGCGTTCCGTAACCCGACGGGCAAACCCGTCCCGGTCTACCGCCAGTGCTCCCCCGGCAGGGACGGCGGTCTCCTGGGCGCAGGACAGCAGCATAGAGCCCAAACGTTCAATCTCGGTTTTAAGCAGGCCTGGCGCCCGATCGGGCAGTTTTGACCCCAGCGAGTTCGAGCAGACCAATTCCGCGAGGCGGGCTGTGGTGTGTGCGCCGGTGCGCTGCTTCGGCCGCATTTCATAGAGGTCTACCTTGATGCCGCGTTCAGCGGCTTGCCAGGCGGCTTCACTACCGGCGAGGCCGCCGCCAATTACAATCAGGTCGGTCATTGTCAGATGGATTGGGGATTGGGGATTGGGGATTGGGGATTGGGGATAAATTGTACCAAATCTTTGCTGCCGTGCATTCGGAAGTTTCAAACGGATGAGGGTAAATGTTGTAGAAATTCCTATGTGTTTTCCTCGTCCCGCACACAAGACTGGCAGTCCTGGCAGGACTGCCAGTCTTCATTTTGCGAACAGGACAGGCACCGAACACCCCGCCCTGCCGGGAGCAGGACAGAGATATGTGGCTGCCCGATTTCTACATCTTTTGCCTGCACCCTTTCAAACGGATGAGGGTAAATGTTGTAGAACGACGGTGGTCCCCCCTCTCTTGCCCTCCCAAATTTCAATTTCAGCCGCGATTCCGGCCTCGAGTTTGCAATCTTTTGGTACAATTTTCCTATGGATGTTCAAGAGCGATACCAGGCTGCTTCTATCAAAACAGCCGCCAATTTGAAAACCATTGCTACCCGTTCCGACTTGTTGGCAACTTCACGGCTCTCTCTACCGGAAATCGAGGCGGTCAGTGACCTGGTTTCGCAAATTATTCCTGCGGGAAATGTTCCGGGGATTATTCTCAGCGGAATGGCACGGCTTTCCGGGCGCAAGGTTCCCCGAAAGGTACTGAAGCGGGATGTGGATTTAATCTTTCAGGGTGTCGAAAAAACACTGGATAAAGCCGTCTACAGTGCGGTTTTCGCGGGACCGGCGGCAGTGATCTGGGGGTATCAAAATCTGCTAAAACTGGCGGGGCGCCAGCCGGAAGATGCTTTCCCGGAAGGTGCCTGGCAGTTTTACATCGAATATGCCTTGCGGGATGATACCGCCCGTCACACAAACGAAACGCATGGTTTTGATACCGTTTTGAACAAGCACGGCATTCATCTGGCGCCTGCCGATCGTCTGACGGCCTGGGTAATGGCAGTGATACATCTGCTGCGCCAATACGATGCACTCATTGAAAACGAGTGGCGCGAGCGGGTTTACACCCGGCTGCTACGTGAAGTGACTGCGGAATGCCCGGAAGCGCGCCGTTACCAGAGTGTTTATCGTGCCTGGCAGCAATTTATCCCGTATCGGCGCGGCAAGGATGCAGCCCCGGATGAGCCTTACCCCGCCTATCGCCGCCGCCGTTTTGACCAGTTTATAAAATCAATCACCGCCGATTTGTCCCCGGATCTACGACGGAAGTGGCAGCGGCAAATTCGACAGGAAGAGCGGGATACGCTACCGGCATATCAGCGCCAGATGTCTATTTTGGCAACACTGGAAGCGGGAGAATACGGCGAAACCCGCGTTCCGATTGCGCTTGCCGATGCTCAGATTGTGCTGATTGTGGGCGGGAACTACTACCTGCTTCCGGTTTGCAGCGACTCGGACGGATCCCCCCCCTCGGTACAGGAAGTGCGGACACGTGTCGCAGCGTTGTTCCGCACTCCGGCAAAGGATCCGCAGAAACATCAGGGACTGACGGAACTGGCGTGCATCCCGCGGGCAGAACTTGCGCGTTTGACCCCGCGATTAAACCCGGAACTGCGTGCATCGCTGAATACGCTGCGCCTGGCGCCAATCATCATCAACGCCGACCAGCGGCCGCGCAGCCTGCCACTGGCCGAACTGCGTCAGACGGAGCGCGGGATTGGCGCACACCCGCTTACAATTTTTGATACAGGAGAGACCTTCGTATTTGACCAATCGCACATCTTTTTTGATGGCACCTGGGGAGCGGCATTGGCTGAAATTCTGACAAACGAGGCGCTCTCATGGGCAGTGTATCTCGATCAACTGCCGCCGCTCAGCACCATCGGAAGCCGCCCGTCAATTTTACACTTCGACTTTCAGCCGGATGAAGTTGAACAAATCCGCAAATTGCCGCGCGTTCCCGTGGAGGCCAGCGCCGAAACGGAGGATGCTAACCTGAGCGCAATTGTCGGGCTGCGTAAATTGTTCAAGCGCCGTAATGACCTGCTGGGGTTAACCGTCAACGATCTGCTGGTACTCTATCGGGCAATTCACGCACTTACCTACCAGCCCGACCCGACGCTGCTGGCAGAATTGAAAATGCTGCGCAACGAGGCATCCACACGTAAAGCCGCGCTTGCTGCGTTGGATGCTGTCGAGAACGACCGCAGCAATCCGGCAATTCTGATTCCCGTAGATGCCGGGCAAATCGACCCTAAAGACCGGCTCTTTCCGCTGGTTTTTGAGCCGCCCATTGAAGAACTGGACCTGATGGAACTGCACCGCAAAACCGTCGCCGCACATATCATCTACAAAACTGCTCCCAGCAACGAGCGGGGACGAAGGTACGCGGAATTTGACCGCTTTCAGCGCACCTATCTGGCCGCTCTGGCCGGGTTCGGCGAAATTCTCAGCCGCTATATTGACCTGGCGCTACAGGGGGAAAGCACCAGCGTTGGCGCAATCCGCATGATTGCGCATATGCCGGTACCAGTTCAGCGAATGCTTGACAAGGTGCCCCACCGATTGGATATGCTCAACGACTTAATCAAAGGGCGCGAGGTGCTCTCCAACGTAGGGGCAGTTGCCCCATCCAGCACCTTGCTGCGCTTCATCACCGCAAAAGATGACAACGAGAAAAAAACCCTGGTTTGGGGAGTGATTACCGATGCCCGCGGCCAGATGCGGATTTCCCTGCGGGATTTTCGCCCGCATGTGGGCCTGCTGTCTGTTGCCGGGCACCACGATCTGGCCGTGCGCATCACCCGCGATTACCTGCAATCGTACGCAACGGGGCTAAACCGCTATATCGCCGAACTGCACAGCATCACACTCTCCAGCCGCGAAACCACTATGTCCGGAGGACTCCGCCATGCCGAGTGACCCATTGATTGGTCAACGTTTGAATAATTTTCGGGTTGAACGCGTCATCGGACGCGGGGGGATGGGCATGACCTATTACGGAGTAGACATTAACCTGCAACGCCCGGTTGCCATAAAAGTGCTAGATGCACGTTTTCGGGATAATGCCGCCTACACCAAACGATTCCTTCAGGAAGCGCAGATGATTGCCCGCTGGCGGCACGAAAACATTGTACAAATTTATTACGCAGATGAACAGGACGGGCTGTACTATTTTGTAATGGAATACATCGAAGGGCGCGACCTGGGGGTGATGCTTTCGGATGTCATCGCCCGCGGCGAATTGCTGCCACACGATGAAGTCATCCGTATCGGACGTTCAATTGCCGCCGCCCTGGACTATGCACACGAACAAGGCATCATCCATCGTGATGTTAAACCATCCAACGTGCTGATCGCCGAAAACGGACGCGTTGTGCTGGTAGACTTTGGGTTGGCAATGGACCTGGCACGCGGCTCGCTGGGCGAGGTTTTTGGGTCGGCACACTACATCGCACCAGAGCAGGCACGCCGCTCGGCCGATGCCGTCCCGGAATCTGACCTGTATTCATTGGGCGTAATGCTCTACGAGATGCTAACCGGCGTAGTACCTTTTGATGACCCTTCTCCCACCAGCGTTGCCCTTCAGCACATCACCCTGGAAGTTCCCTCTCCCCGCAGCCTTAATGCTGAAATCAACCGGCAGACCGAACAAGTTTTGCTGCGCGCGCTGAACAAAGATCCGCAGCAACGTTACCCCAACGGGGCAGCATTGATGGATGCGCTTGACAAGGCACTCCACACCACCCAGGAGACAGACCAGGCCCCGGTTTCCCTGCCGCTGCCTCCCGCCGAAACCGCAGCAACCTTCACGCCCCAACAGCACCGCGAAGACCCGCTCATCGGTCAGCAACTGGACGAATACCGGCTCGAATCACTGCTGGGACGCGGCGGCATGGCGCGCGTCTATCGCGCTGTAGATACCCGTCTCAAACGTTATGCTGCCATAAAAGTGATTGACGCGCCTTTTCGGGAGAATTCCGATTACATCCGCCGGTTTGAACGCGAAGCGCAGGCCATTGCCCAGTTGGAACACCCGAACATTGTCCGGCTGTACCGCTACGGCCAGGTAGACGAATTGCTCTACATGGCACTACAGTACATCGAAGGCACCGACCTCCACGATGTTTTGCGTTCCTACCGCCAGAGCGGGGAATTTATTGCACCGGCAGATGCCCTGCGCATTGTCACTGAAATTTGTGACGCACTGGACTACATGCACCGCAACGGTGTTATACACCGCGACCTGACACCGGCCAACGTGATGATAGACCAGCATAATCACGTTTTCATCACCGATTTTGGGCTTTCGCTGCTGGTAGAAACCGGCACACAGGGCGAAATTTTCGGTTCGCCATACTACATCGCTCCAGAACAGGCTATCTCATCCAAAGGCGCAGTTCCCCAAAGCGATCTTTATGCCGTAGGGGTAATGCTGTACGAAATGTTCACCGGTCAACTGCCCTTCACTGCATCAGACCCAATGGAAATTGCTCTGCTGCAAATGACCGAGCCGCCAATTCCGCCAAGCCGAATCCGCCCTGAGATCAGCCCGGAAGTAGAAGCGGTGATTCTCAAACTGCTTTCCAAAAAGCCAGAGGAACGCTACCAGAGTGGGGAAGAACTGGTGTCTGCACTTCGCGAAGCACTGCAAAACTCATCAGGGGCAGTATCTCTCGCGACCCAGCCGGTACACTCACTCTCGGAGCAGGTTGCCACCCGCATTGCACCGCTGCCCACCATTCCTGCAATCAACGGCGGACCGCCCCAAAAGCACAAACCGCGCAAATGGCTGACCTGCTTCAGCATTTTCCTGCTGGCGATTGTAACCCTGGGCGGCTGGCTGCTTTTTGTAGAACACACCATCCCGCTGGCAATCCCATTCTCATCCGGCGGAGCGGCTGCTACCCTGCCCGCGGCGGCTTCCCGCACCCCAAGGGTTTCACCATCCCCCATCGCTGGCTTGCCCGCAGCGGTTCAGCCTGTTTCAACAGCAACCCAAATGCCCTCCGTCAGCAGCACGCCAACCCGTACGGCCGCACCCGCCACAACCACAACAAAACCCCGCACCCCCTCTCCTACCGCGACGAAAGACAACACGCCGGCCCCCACCCCAACAGACACACCGCCACCTAGTCCCACCCCGTTCATCCAAACCATGCGGCAACAAGACCAGATGCCAATGGTGCTGATTCCCGGCGGAAGTTTTATGATGGGCGCAGCAGACAGCGACCCGCGCGCCCGCATGGATGAACGGCCTGCGCACCGGGTTACGCTGAATGCGTTTTACATGGACGAGCACGAAGTAACGGTAGCCCAGTATGCAGCCTTTCTGACCACACTCGGCAGCCATGTGAACACCTGCCTGGGCTACACCTGTGCCCACACACGATTTGAAACCTGGGCCAGCAATATCATCATGGGGACTATTTACGAGGCCGACCCCGGTTTTGAAGATTACCCAGCCAACAATATCAGTTGGTTTGGAGCGCAGGCCTACTGCGAATGGGTGGGGGGACGGCTGCCCACAGAAGCGGAATGGGAATACGCAGCGCGCGGCCCGGATGCCAACCTTTATCCTTGGGGCAGCGAGGACCCCAGTGATGAATTGGCAGTCTTCGCCCAGGCAGATTTCGCTGCCCTGAAACCGGTAACCGCCCTGCCGGACGGAATTAGTTATTTCGGAATATACGGAATGGCCGGAGGCGTGCGTGAATGGGTAGCCGACTGGTACGATTCGCATTATTACGATCACAGTCCCACAATAAACCCAACCGGGCCGCAAGATGGCTATTTGCTCCGTTCCCCGCGCAGCATCCGCGGTGGATCGTGGTTGAGCCGGGCAGTCGAGTTACGGTCATCGGCGCGGCAGTTTGCGCTCCCGCTTAAGTTTGATGAGTTTGGACCGGATACGGGGTTCCGCTGCGTAGTGGATGTGGAAGAATAAGCGGGGCGGGGCTGCCGCGCCACCTGCCTCCAGAGATGTGCAAAGCAAAAAACACGTCAACAGCATCTGCCGGGGTCACCGGCAGATCAGCGTGGGGAGATCGGTCTCGCGCAGCATTGCGTCCACAAAACTCCCTTTGACGACCTCCACCAGCGGGCTGGCGCGGTAGCCCCCAATCAGGATGAAATTGCAGCCGCGGGTGTGTGCCGTTCGCAGGGTGATGGTGACTACATCTCCGATTTTGAGTAAGTATTCGGCTTCCACTCCCGCAGCGGAGAGGTACTCCCGGGCGCGTTCTTGCACTTTCCCGGCGTACATGCCCTCGCGCTCGATGGTCAGCACCGTGAGCGGAATCTCCCACTTGGCGGCCATGTAACTGGCGATGAACAGCGCTTCATCAGATTTGGGACTGCCGTTGTAGGCCAGCAGCGCCCGCTGGATGGCGGTTGCCTTTCCGGGGATGGCTAAAATCGGGCGCGAGCAGCGCCGCACCATGATGCGGAATCCGGAACTCAGCCGCGCTAACGGCTGGTCTGCCGGGGGATAGGTCAATTTTCCGATAACGAGGTCCGCCCAGCGGGCACGTTCGCAAATTTTTCGGGCTGCGGAACCCACCTCAACGGCAATATCCCCCTGAACGCCGGCGTCCTCGCATCGTCGCCGAAATTCGTCCACCAGCGCGGCGGTTTCGGGGGTGTCTGCCGTTTTCTCCGAGGGGACGACGTGCAGCCCGCGCAGGATGGCATTCTCCTTTTGGGCGAACAAAATCGCCTGCCGGAGTGCCTGCCACTCGGTATCGTCCCGGCTGATGCCGACCAGGATATTGCGGAACAGAGATTCCTTGTCCTGTGCCTGATGCTCCTGCCGCCAGATGCCAATGGGCGGCCCAGATTCGAGTGCATCGGGGGTGACCGCGTCCAGGATGCGGTTGGTTGCCCGCCCCAGGGTTTGTGCGAGATCGGCAGCATAGCGATCCACCAGATCATCGGCGATGGTTTCCAGGTCCATCTCCCAGCCCAGGGATTCGCGCAGTTCGTCGCGGTGCTTTGCCAGCCAGATGTAAAGGTCGGCCTCGGTGCGCCCTGGGAAGTAGCGCAGGATGCCGCGCTCGCGGATAACCTCCACCACCGGCAGGTAGACCGTGTCGTACCAATGGGCGACAGCCTCCTCGTAAGGGATTTCGCGACCTTTTTCAATGCCCATAAAATACCGGTGAACAGCGATGTGCTCCAGCAAGATGCGGTAGTTGCCAGGCTCGGTAAGGGTAAGGTCGCTGCCAGGGCGCAGTTTGTGGAGGTTGGTCCTCTCCAGAAAGTCGGCGTATTCGGCCTTGACGATTAGATCATCCGGGCTGGTGTCGGGGGTGAGGGGGACATCAGTTTTGATTTCGGTGACGTTGGCCTGGATATGGGTCGCCCCCAATTGGCGAGCGACGGAAACCCGGTGGTTGCCATCTAACACAAAGTAGACATCCCCAACTTTGTAAACGTCAATCGGTGGCAGACCAGTCGGCCCATTTGCCTGCACCATCACGCGCGCCCAGCGATCCTGGATGCCCTCACGCTGGGGCAGGAAATCGCGGTTGAAATCAGTGTACCGCCCTACACTGCCGACAATAGCATCCAGGGGGATGTCTTGCAAACCTTGCTTGCCGGCCGCGTTGGCTGTGGCGTGCAGTTTTCTGCGCACATCTTCGTAAGACAAAAGACGCGTATCCTTGCCCGTGAGCCAGGCAAGAAGGTTTTGCATATCAGCCTTGCGGCGGGCGCGGTAAAAGTCGGTGACGGCACGGGCGTAATCGTTTCCGGGAGTCATTGGAGCGTTAAAGGCTTGGGGACGAAAGTACTGAAGATGTATGCGCAGTCACTTTGTGTGCCGCACTGCATCGGGGGTGCAGGCAAATGTTGTAGAAATTGGGCAGTCGTATGGGCGCTGCTTCCGTTCCCCCCTCCCTTGCCCTCCCAAAATTTTCCGCTTTGGTACCCCTCTCCCGAAGGGAGAGGGGTTAGGGGTGAGGGCGGGGGAAGGGTTGGGTGGGGGGAACACCGGCGTTCTACATCTTTTGCTTGCACCCTGCCTAGCGAGCATGTTGCTGTTTTGGGATTGGCTGCCGCCGGTAATGCCAAAGCAGCGCCCCGGTTCCCAGCAGCACGGCAAGGGATGCACCAATCCACAAAAGCGTCAGGCTGCTGCCTCCCGTTCCGGCAGAAAGATTTACCAGTGAAATGGCCGTGGGGCCAAAGTTCCACTGGTAATCTTCCACTTCGCCATTGGCGGCGGGGCCGACATAATCGCTGCCGTCCAGTGAGCCGCCGGGGAGGCTGGCTGGATCGAAGGCGCGCACACGAACGTTCACCGGGGTTCCAACCGTATACACCGAACTGCCGGGAACGGTGAGTTGCACCGTGTTGAGAGAGCCAGCCGTCAAGCCGGAGAAAGCGTAAAACTCTCCGCTCCCGAAGATGCCGTCGTTGTTCCAGTCGATCCACATCCCCACATCTGCCAGCCCGCTGACAGTTGAGCCGCCCAAATCAATGTCAATATCTACCGTTGCGCCGTTCTGCCAGTGGTCAGCCATATCGCGGGCGACGCCGTCATCGTAACTGTCTGCCGAGGCGTTGAGGCTCTCCGTGCCGTCTGGCTCGGTATCCACATTGGGGCCCAGGGTCAGAGAGCCAACAGTATGGCGGGGGCCGTCATCGCCGAGCAGGGTGCGGTTGTAACTGCCGGGCAGGTCGCCGTAATCCAGTTGGGAGTTTGTCAAACCGGCGTCGAAGCTGTTGTTTGTCTCCCCCGCCGTGAGGGTGAAAACTGCGGTCCGCCCGGAGGCGTCCACATCGCTATCAAGTGCATCGTTGCTGCCCGCATCCTGGGTGGTGAAACTGTAGCCGGAAGGCAGATCGAAATCCAGGTAGTACCTGTCCGCGGGGAGACCGGGGAAAGTGTAATTTCCACTGGCATCTGTGGTCGTCGTGGCAACCAGCACGTCATCTCCACCGCCGATGACCCCATCCGGGCCTGGATCGTAAAGGTTGACGGTTGCGCCGGATATGCCGGTTTCGCCGCTATCCTGGATGCCATTGCCGTCCGTATCGTACCAGAGCCGGTCCCCGATAGAGGCTGTCGGCAAGTCGTCGGAGACGGAAGCCCGCCGGGGCGTGGTTTGCTGGTCGCTGGAGACTTCGACGGTGTTATCAATGCTGCTCAACCCGGCTGCAACGGGATTATCCACGATGACGCGGAATGTGACCGTGAGGCTGTCGCCCGCTGCCAGAGTGTAGCCGTCTGCCGCAGTAACCAAACTGGGCGGCGCACCGCCGGAGGTGGTGACTGTTGATGTGTAGGCAATTTGAACGTCATCCAGGTAGAGGTATTCTCGACTTTGGCGGAATCCTGTAACTCGAAATCCAATTTGTGTACTGATTGTGGCATAGGAGGTAATACTCCGGCTGTAACTGCCGCTGTCCAAATCAACATCGTCACTGAGCGTATCAAGGATCACCCAGCCAGTACCGTCATTTATTAAAATTTCTAAAGTGTCTGCTGCTTCAAGTCTTCCTCCAGAGTAGTAGTCAAAGGTTAGTGTAGCCGCACGCGCATTGGCAAGGTTAGCGCTGCGCGTGATGGTGTACACATCAGTATCGCTGGTGCCGTGGAACTGGAGTTCGCCACCTGTAATTTGTATTTTCCCCGC
>CAZPSL010000099.1:0-17519 GCA_964589145.1 uncultured Anaerolineales bacterium | reverse complement strand
CCGCGCGGCGGGTGCTCCATGCGGGCGATTTCCTCGTCCGTCATCCCTACCGTGATAAAGCGCTCCAGATTACCGTCCTCGTCCACCATCCCCAGCGCAGCGTAACGGGCATTTGCCTGCTCGCGGGCCAGGTTCACAATCCGTTCCAGCACCGCGTTGCGCGACAGGTCACGCACCAACTCCAAACTGGCCTGGTGCAGCGCCGCCAGCCGGTCTTCCAGTTGCTCACGGGTTAAATTCATCGCTTGTTCCTCACCATGCCCTATTTTACCCTAAAAAGATGGGTTTGATAGTTTTTGCAAGACCGTGCAGGGTACAAAGCGCAAGTTACACGTTGCAGGTTACAAGTTGGAAGGTCAACCTGCAACCTTCAACCTTCAACTTTCAACTTTTCTAATGACCACCTCCCGCCTCCCCGGATTTTACAACCTGACCCTTGAAGAACGCCGCTCGGAACTGGCATCACAGGGGATTCTGACCCCGGAAGCCCTCGCCGCCCTGACGGGAGAACGCGGTCTCTCCATCGAGCAGGCGCAGCACATGATCGAGAACGTAATCGGCACCTACGCCCTGCCGCTGGGAATCGCGCTGAACTTCATCGTCAACGGGCGCGAGGTGCTGATCCCGATGGTGGTGGAAGAACCCTCCATCGTGGCGGGCGCCTCTTTCATGGCGAAACTGGCGCGCCCCGGCGGCGGATTCTTCGCCAGCGTCACCCCGCCGGAGATGATCGGCCAGATCCAGATTTTGGACCTTGCCGACCCGCCCTCGGCGCGGCTTGCCATCCTGGAAGCGCGCGAGTCCCTGCTGGCCGAAGTTGCCGAAATTGACCCCGTTCTGCAAGAACTGGGCGGCGGCCCCCGTGACCTGGAAGTGCGCCTCATCGAGACGAGTCCCGTCGGGGCGTTTCTGGTCGTACACCTGATTTACGATGTGCGCGATGCGATGGGCGCCAACGCGGTCAACACCGCCTGCGAGCGGCTTGCCCCCCGTCTGGAGGCCCTCACCGGCGGACGGGCGCACCTGCGCATCCTCTCCAACCTCGCCGACCGGCGGCTGGCCCGTGCCCGCGTCACTATCCCCGCGGAGGCACTGGCCTTCGGCGATTTCCCCGGCGAGCGCGTGCGGGATGGTATCATTGAAGCCTGGGCTTTCGCCGCCGCCGACCCCTACCGGGCGGCCACGCACAACAAGGGCATCATGAACGGGATTGATGCCGTAGTGATGGCAACCGGCAACGACTGGCGCGCCATCGAAGCCGGTGCGCACGCCTACGCGGCCCGCAGCGGAACGTACACCTCGCTTTCCACCTGGGGGCGGGATGCCGACGGCAACCTGACGGGCACGCTGGAACTTCCGCTGGCGGTGGGCATCGTCGGCGGGGCGACCAAGGTTCACCCCGGCGCCCGCGCTGCCCTGGAACTGATGGGCGTTTCCACTGCGGGCCAACTGGCGGAGATCATCGTCTCCGCGGGGCTGGCGCAAAACCTGGCGGCGCTGCGCGCCCTGGCGACGGAGGGCATCCAGCGCGGGCACATGAGTTTGCACGCCCGGCAGGTCGCCATCGCCGCGGGAGCGCAGGGCGAGGAAATCTCGCGGGTAGCGGAACAACTCGCGGCCGAGGGCGTGGTTCGCATTGACCGGGCGCGGGAAATACTGGAAGGGAGCAGGTAATTGGGGATTAGGGATCGGGTAATCAGGTACTAGGATGCCTAATCCCTGATTACCTGTTCCCCAATCACCTGTTCATCCAACCTTCACTCACCAATCTCCAAACTATGACCGAAAACATCCTCCTCAAACCCCAAACCCCCGTCGGGATTGTCGGCTACGGCGCATACGTGCCGCGCTACCGCATCCCGGCCAGGGAAATTTCACGCATCTGGACCAACGGCGTGGGCGGAACGCCCATCCAGGAGAAATCGGTGCCCGGCCTCGACGAGGACGTGGCGACCATGTCCATCGAGGCGGCGCGCAACGCCCTGCGGCGGGCGCAGATTGACCCCGCTGAAATCCGCGCCGTGTGGGTTGGTTCGGAATCGCACCCCTACGCGGTCAAGCCGACCTCCACGATTGTCGCCGAAGCCCTGGGGATTGTGCCCCACACGCAGGCGGCGGACTGGGAGTTCGCCTGCAAGGCCGGTACCGAGGCGATGGTTGCCGCCATTGGGTTGGTCGGCGCCCGGATGGCGCGCTACGCTCTGGCAATCGGGATGGATACCGCCCAGGGGAAACCCGGCGACGCCCTGGAGTACACCGCCGCCGCCGGGGGCGCAGCCTACCTGCTCGGCCCGGCGGAGGAATCGCTGGCAGTGATTGAGGGAACCTACTCCTTCGTCACCGATACACCCGACTTTTGGCGGCGCGCTTACCAGAAGTACCCGGAGCACGGGCAGCGATTCACCGGGGAACCGGCCTACTTCACGCACGTCACCTCGGCGGCAAAAGCCTTCATGGAAGCCACCGGCACCACTCCGGCAGATTACCGTTTTGCGGTGTTCCATCAGCCGAACAAGAAATTTCCCACGCGGGTAGCGGCAAATTTGGGTTTCACTCCGGAACAGATCAAGCACGGACTGCTTTCCCCGCGCATCGGAAACACCTACTCCGGCGCGGCCATCATCGGGCTGACCGCCATCCTTGACGTGGCGGAACCCGGCGACCGGATTTTGATGGTCTCCTTTGGCTCCGGCGCGGGGTCGGACGCCTTCGGCATCCGCGTTACCGAGAAGATTACCGAGCGGCGGCACCGGGCAGTGACCACGGAGCAGTACATCGCCCGCCGCACCGAGATTGATTACGCCCAGTACGCACGCATGCGCGGCAAACTGGTGATGAAATGATGCCGAGGTGCGAGGCGCGAGGAGCGTGAAGCGCACCGGAGCACTTGACACCGAACCACTGGAACACACCATGACCAAAATCGTCATTGCTGGAATTGGACAAACCCCCGTCGGGGAACACTGGGAGACCTCGCTGCGGGAACTGGCGTTTCAGGCGGCGGAGGCGGCCCGCGAAGACGCGGGCGGATTGCGCCCGCAGGCGCTCTTCGTGGGCAATATGCTTGCCCCGATGGTCTCCGGGCAGGCGCACCTCGGCGCGCTGATCGCCGATTTTATCGGGATGCGCGGCATCGAGGCGTACACCACGGAAGCGGGCGGCGCTTCGGGAGGCGCCGCGCTGCGGGCCGCGTACCTGGCGGTGAAATCCGGGTTTGTGGAAACCGCCCTGGTAATAGGCGTGGAAAAATGCACCGACAAGGTGAGCGCGGAGGTTGAAGCCGCGCTGGCAACCACCCTCGACAGCGACTACGAAGCCATGCAGGGGCTCACGCCGACTTCGCAGGCCGCGCTGCTGATGCACCGTTACCTGTTCGAGCACAACGTCCCCCGCGAGGCGATGGGCGTTTTCCCGCTCACGGCGCACGCCAACGGCACGGGCAACCCCAACGCCATGTTCCGCCGCGCCATCAAACCGGAACTCTACGCCCGCGCGGGGATGGTGAGCGACCCGCTCAACATGTTCGACGCCGCGCCCGACGCCGACGGTGCGGCGGCTTTGCTGCTCACCCGCGCCGACCTGCTGCCGAAGAATGACTCGCATCCCTGCGTTGCCATCGCCGGTTCCAGCGCGGCGACGGATACCCTCGCCCTGCACGACCGCCCCGATCCGCTGGATTTTCGGGCAGCGCGGCTCTCCGTAGAGCGGGCGCTGCATCAGGCCGGGGTCACGCGCGGGGAGGTGGACTTCTTCGAGTTGTTCGATGCTTATTCGGTTTACGCGGCGATTTCTCTGGAGGCGGCAGGTTTCGCGAAGCGCGGCCGGGGCTGGCAGTTCGCTCAAGATGGCGGAATCCGCCTCGATGGGAGGCTGCCGGTCGCCACGATGGGCGGGCTCAAAGCCCGCGGGAACCCCTGGGGGGCAACGGGCGTTTATCAGGCGGTGGAAGCCGTCCTCCAGTTGCGCGGTCAGGCCGGGGAGAATCAACTCCCGGATGCGAAAATCGGGATGATCCAGTGCCTCGGCGGGCCTGCTTCCACCGCGGTGACGCATATTTTGGCGGTTGCACACACGGGCGAAGGGTAGGAGGGCAAAAGCAGTTCATGCGACTGCCAGATTTCTACAACATTTACCTGCCCCCCCATGCATCTCTCTTGACATCCCCCCATCCTTTGGTAAGATACCCGCCGTGATGAAACGCTTTGCCTTCCCGCCCAGCCCCGTCCCTAGCACCCGATAGCCTCGGCTTTCGGTCTTTTGGGGTTGGCGGCAAAATCCCGTCATCAAACAACCTCCCTCTGGACTGAGAGCCGGAGGGTGTGTTTTTTAACCGTGCTCCAGTGTTCCTGTGTTCCCGTATCACGTAACACAGGAACACTCGACACCGAAACACCTGACCCAGGAGAACCTCCATGAAAATGTCACATCTCTTCTCCCAGACCCTGCGCGAAGCCCCTGCCGATGCGGAGATGCCCAGCCACAAACTGCTGGTGCGCGCCGGATTCATCCGCCAACTGGCAGCCGGTATCTACACCCTGATGCCGCTGGGCAAGCGCGCCATCACCAAAATCGAAAACATCATGCGCGGGGAGATGAACGCCATCGGCGGGCAGGAAATGTCCATGCCGGTCGTCCACCCCGCCGAAATCTGGCAGGAGACCGGGCGCTGGTACCAAATCGGCTCCGAGATGGGCAGATTCAAGGATAAAAACGGGCGCGACATGGTGCTGGCGATGACCCACGAAGAAGTGGTCGCCGACCTGGCACGGCGCGAAATCCACTCCTACCGCCAACTCCCCGTGCTCATCTACCACATCCAGACCAAATGGCGCGACGACCCCCGTCCCCGCGCCGGGCTGATTCGGGTGCGCGAGTTCACCATGAAGGACAGTTACTCCCTCGATGCCGACTGGGAGGGCCTCGACCGTCAGTACCGCAATCACTACCAGGCCTATTTCAACATCTTTCACCGCTGCGGCGTGCCGGTCATCGCTGTCAAATCCGATACCGGCATGATGGGCGGCAAACTGGCGCACGAATACATGTACCTGACCCCCTACGGCGAGGACACCCTGCTGCTTTGTGACGAATGCGGATACTCCGCCAACCGGCAGATCGCCCTCTTTCGGAAGGAAGCCCGTCCCAAAGAGGACCCGCACCCCCTGGAACGAGTTGCGACCCCGGAAACGAAAACCATCGCCGACCTCGCGGCTTTGCTCGGCATTGAAGAGGCGCAAACCGCCAAAGCCGTCTTCATGGTTGCCACCGTGCCCGAAGGTGAAACCAGCGTGGATAAATTCGTCTTCGCGGTGGTGCGCGGCGATATGGAACTCAACGAGACCAAACTCACCAACGCCCTCAAGGCCAGCGAACTGCGTCCCGCCACCGAGGAAGAGATTGAAGCCGTCGGCGCGGTGCCGGGGTACGCTTCCCCCATCGGCCTGCCGGAGAAAAACGACTACCTGCCCGTGGTGATCGTGGTGGACGACCTGATCCCGGAATCCAGCAACCTGGTGGCGGGCGCCAACGAAACAGGCTACCACCTGCTCAACACCAACTACGGACGCGACTACAAAGCCGACATCATCGCCGACATCACCGCCGCCGGTGACGGAGACGGCTGCCCGCGCTGCGGCGCGCCGATGCGCACGGTACGCGGCGTGGAGGTCGGCAACATTTTCAAACTCGGCACCCGCTACTCCGATTCGCTGGGCGTCACCTTCCAGGACAAGGACGGCAAGGAAAAGCCGGTCATCATGGGGTCGTATGGCATCGGCAGCGGACGGCTGCTAGCCTCCGTCGCGGAGGAGCATAACGACGATTACGGCCTGATCTGGCCGATCACCGTTGCGCCGTACCACGTCCATCTGGTGCTGCTCGCGCCCCGCAAGGGCGGCGGTGAGACCGCTGAAGTAGCGGAAAAACTCTACCGCGATTTATGGGATGCCGGTGTGGAAGTCCTTTTTGATGACCGCGACGAAAGCCCCGGCGTCAAGTTCAACGATGCCGACCTGATTGGGTTGCCCATCCGCCTGACGGTGGGGCAGCGCGGCTTGCGCGAGGGCGCGGTGGAACTCAAGCGGCGGGATCAGGACAAATCCCAAAAGCGGATGATCCCCCTGGATGAGGTGGTGGAAACCGTCAAAGCCGAAATCGCCGCTCTGGAAGCGGAGATCATGGCAGCGGTGGTCGAAGTCCCCTACGAAATCTGACCAGCCCTCATCACGGCCCGGCGACCGCCACCGCCAGTCTCTCCGGGTCGAGATAGTGCTGCGCGGCGGCGAGCACATCCTCCACGGTGACGGCATTGATCTGGTCGGCGTAGTTGCGGTAGTAATCCAGCCCGAGGTCGTAGCGCTCCAGGTTGAGCAGCACGCCCGCCACCCCGCCGTTGGATTCCAGCGCCAGCGGCAGCCGCCCGATGAAGTTGGCTTTGCTGTCCGCCAGTTCCGCCTCGGTCACGGGGTCGTTCACAAAGCGGCGGATTTCGGAGCGGATCAGGTCGGCAGCGCGTTCCACGTTCTCCGGCGCCACCCCCGCCGACACCGACCACGGCCCCGGCCCCATCCCGCCGCCCAGACTGCTGTAGGCGTAATACGCCAGCCCGGCCTGCTCGCGCACCACGTCGCCAATGCGCCCCATCAGGCCGAACTGCCCCAGGATGCTGTTGCCCAGCGAGGCGGCGATGAAATCATCGGCTTTGCGGGGCGGCCCGGCGACTCCCATCACCAGATCGGACTGGCTCTTGCCGGGAATCTCGGCTTTTTGGGTGACCGTTTCCTCCAGGGGCGTGACGGGCGGGAGTTCGGGCGGTTCCGGCTGCCGGGGGTTTTGCCAATCCCCAAGGGCAGCGCGCACCCACTGGACCGCGTCCCGAGGCTCCACCGCCCCGACGATAGCAATCACCATCCCGCGCGGCCCGTAATGCTCCTTGTGGAAGGCGGTCAGGTCGTCGCGGGTGATGCGCTCCACCGTTTCGGGGTAGCCGTCTTCGGGGCGGCGGTAGGGGTGATCTTTGTAAACGATCTGGTCGAAGGTCAGGGAGGCCATCGCCCGCGTATCCTGTGCGCGCAGTGCCAGCCCGGTGAGAAGTTGCGCCTTCAGGCGGGCTACCTGCTGACCGGGAAAAACCGGCGCCAGCAGGGATTCGGCCAGCAGTTCCATCAGCAGGGGCAGGTCTTCCGCCAGGGCTTTGCCGCTGAAACTGGTGGTGTGGGTCGCACCGTTGAAGCCCAGGGAGGCGCCCGCGGATTCCAGCGCGTCGTAAATGGCCTGAAAATCGCGTTTGGCGGTGCCGCGCATCAGGGCGGCGGCGGTGAAATCCGCCAGGCCGAGTTTCTCCTCCGGGTCGAAGATGCCGCCCGCGGGCAGGTATCCGCTGATCACCACCGAGGGACTGTTGAAATTCGGGCGGGTGAGCACTACCATCCCGTTGGAAAGTTCCTCGCGGGTGATGTCATCCGCACCGGGGAGGGAAGACTGATGACCGGCGATTGGGGATTGAAAATTGGTCATAAAGGGTTGAAGGTTGCAGGTTGAAAGTTGGAGGTTGGAGGTTACAATTTCCAGCCTTCGGCGTCTAGCCGCGGTTTTCCGGCAGGTAAACGCCCAAAACGCGGTTTTTGGGGTGCAGGTAGGTTTGGGCGGTGCGCTGCACGTCTTCGGGAGTGACGGCGGCGAGGTTATCCAGATAGCGGGTGAACCAGTCGTAAGAGGCGAACATCTCGGTGAAGCCCAGCCAGAAGCCCTGGTTGGTGATGCTCTCGCTGCCGTAGGCGAACAGGGCGCGCGCCTGCTTGACCGCCCGCTGGAGCGCTTCGGGGCTGGGCGGCTCGTCCTGGATGCGCTTGATTTCGCCCTCGATGGCGGCGATGACCGCCTCGGCGGTGCGCTGCGGATGCACGGTAGCGGTGATGGCGTAGAGAAAGGGGTCAATAGTGGCAGGCAGGTTGCCATGCACGCTGACCGCCAGTTCGCCCTCCACCAGGGCGCGGTACAGGCGCGAGGTTTTGTTGGAGATGCCGCCGCCGAACAGGTTGAGGCTGCTGGGGCCGGTGAGCAAACTGTCGAGCACCACGAAGGGGAAGAAATCGGGGTCGCTGGCGGCGGGGGCGCGGTAAGCATCCTGGACGAAGGTGGTTTCGCCGGGACCTTCCACGGTCAGGCGGTGCTCGCCTTTGGGTTCCGGCTCCGGACGGATGCGGCGCAGCGGCGTTTCCCCCGCGGGGATGCGCCCGAACCGCTGGCGGATGCGTTCCAGCATCTCATCGGTGTCGAAGTCGCCGGTCATCACCAGCACGGCGTTGTTGGGCTGGTAGTAGGTGCGGTAGTGGTTGTAGAGGTCGCCGCGGCTCATGGTTTGCAAATCCGCCAGGTCGCCGATGACCTCGTGATGGTAGGAATGCACCCGAAACGCGGCGGCCTGCACCGCCTCCCCCAACGAGAAGAGCGGGTTGTTCTCGTTGCCCTGCCGCTCGGAGATGACCACCGTGCGCTCGGAGGCGACTTCATCGGGGTCGAAAACGCTGTTGACCATGCGGTCGGATTCCAGCCGCAGGGCGAGGTCAATTTTGTCGGCGGGCATGGTCTCGAAGTAGGTCGTCCAGTCCATGTAGGTGAACGCGTTCCAGATGCCGCCATCGCGGGAGACGGCTTTATCCAGCACGCCCGCGGGGAACTGCGGAGTCCCCTTGAACTGCATGTGCTCGACCCAGTGCGAGATGCCGGTGATGCCGGGGATTTCATCCCGCGAGCCGACGCGGTACCAGACCCAATGGCTGATAATCGGCGCGGTGTGAATCTCCTTGAGCATCACTTGCAGGCCGTTGGGGAGAGTGATGTTGGTGACAGGTTGTTGCATGAAAATCCCTGAGGGGTACGAGAGTTGAAGGTTACAGGTTGAAGGTTAGAGGTTGCAGGGAACTTTCAACGTTCAACTTGCAACCATCAACCGAACAGTCTATTCGCCGAAAACGAAGGCGCAAATGCTGTGCGTCAAACCGTTCTGGCAAATGGCGATACTCTCCCAATCGTCGGGCAGATCGCCCAGCAGGGTGTGGTAAGGAGCGATGACATCCTGCAAGCCGACAAACGGCTCGTGGAGTTCCGTTTCACTGAGGGGAATGTTCACGGGAACGGTTAGGGAAACCGGGACGCGTTGGTCCACGGGGACAACGATGTTCAGGGAAATGGGCAGCGAGGTACCCGCGGGCAGCACAATGTCGGCCGGGGCGTTGATATAGAGACTGCCGGTGTTGATGGTCACCTGGGCACCGTAAATCGGGGTTGGCTCTGTGAGCAGCACGGTGGTGTTGGTCTGCACGGGCAGGTCGAAAACCACCGGGATGGTGTCCTCCACCTGAACGGTGGTCACGATGGTCGCCTCGTCCATCTTGACGAAGTTATCATACAGCCCGTTGATCAGCCCCTTTTCCACCAGATCGTTGATAGTGAACAGGTTACGCGCCAAAATGAACACGGTGACAAGCAGGATCACGTTGAGAACGATGGAAAAAATACCCGCAATTGTCCAAAATGCAGGCCAGAATTTCCCTTGCCAAAACAGGCGGGGTACATTTGTGCCGCGTGACGGAGGTTCAGGCGGGGGAGGAACGTTTTCATCTGGAAGGGAATACAGTTGCTCGGTCATTTCCGCTCTCCTTTGTCGTGGGAAAGTTAAGGATGGCAGCAAGGTGAATAGCCGCAAAGTACTAAAACTATAGCACAGAGTTGCGTTTTTTAGTGAACTTTGCTCCCCGGGGGATGCAGGCAATGGCAGAAGATGCCTAAACAGGAAAATTTGCCTCCCGCGGCGGAATCATCAACAGGAAACCGATCGCGATAACGACCTGCCCGGTGATAACCCCGATGGTTTGCCAGACCCCGAAGAACGGAATCTGGGGCCAGGGCTGGGTGCCGACTCCGAAAACATCCGCCATCCCGGAGACCACCGCGACCACATAGCCGGTCGCCACCAGCCGCAGACCGATATCTGCCGCCAGGGTGCGCCCGCGCCCCCCCCAAAGGGATGCCATCGTAATGTATCCGCTCATGCAGATGATCCCCAGCCCGGCAAGAAAAACCGCAATCTGAACAAAGCCGATCACCGGGCTGCGATCCAGCCCGTAGAACTCCGGCGCAGCCCCCAGAGTGAAAATAAAAAATCCGATAACGGTGGATATCAGCCCAAAGCGGGTCTTGTTGAAGCCGTTGCTGTCTTTACGGGGTGTTTCGTTCATGGCAGTGGAGGTAGTTGCAGGTTGCAGGTTGAAGGTTGAAGGTTGGCAACCTGTCTCAGCGAAGCACCTGCTTCAGCACGCGCAGCCAGTTCTCGCTCAGGATGCTGGCGATGTCGGCATCGCTGTAACCGCGCTGCGCCAGCAGGGGAACGAGTTTTTGCAGGTCGGCGATGGTTTCGATGTCCTCGGGGGCAGATTGCAGCCCGAAGCCGCCGTCGAAATCGCTGCCGATGCCGACGTGCCGCGCGTCGCCCGCCATCTGGCAGATATAGTCAATCTGGGCGGCGACGTGTTCCAGCGTGACCGCCTGCCGTCCGTCCGCAGGCGACCAGCCGGGGAGCAGGAAACGGTTGAAGGGCACAACGCCGATGACCGCATCCCGTTCCAGCAACCCTGCGATAACACGGTCTGACAGGAAGCGGTTGCTCTCCGTGCCTTTGAGCAGGGCTTTGGCATTGGCATGGGATGCAATGATCGTGCCGGGATAGCGATCGAGCGACTGAAGCACGGCGGCCTCGTCCATGTGGCTGAGGTCCAGCCCGAAACCGAGGGCTGCCATGCCTTCCAGGAGTTCGACTCCTTCCGGGGTGAGGGGGCCGGGTTCACGCGTCCCGCCGCAGAAGCGGGTGCCCGCCCAGGCGGGGCCGATGAAGCGCAGGCCGCGCGCCCACCACCATTCCAGTTCGCCGACCGAGCGCACGCCCTCCGCGCTTTCCATCAGAGGCACAAGCCCGACCGGGGGCGCGGTATCCGCCTCCGGTTCCAGCCAGCGGGTCAGGTGGGTGGAGAGGTCATTCCGGGTGAGGATGAGCCGAAATTTGTCGGGGTGTTCCTCTGTCAGCCGGTGGTAGGCATCCAGTTGAGCGGCGTACAGGCGGTGGGCCTGCTCCGCATCCTGGTAGCATTGCGCGTCCCAATCCGCAATGCAGCGGCGTTTGGGAGCAGCGAACAGCGTGGAGAAGACCAGCGCAACCTTGCCGCGCTGGTAATCGTCCCAGCCCAGGAGGGTATCGCCGTTGCGGGCGGGGACGGGGGAGCCGCGCTCCAGTTGACGGGTTTCCGCCGCGGAGCGGGTGTAATCGCGCCCGAAGGTGAGCATGTTCCAGGCGAGGTCTTCGTGGGCATCTACAATGAGATGGGGCATGGGAAGTTGCAAGTTGCTGGCGGAGCGGATTGGCAATCCGCTCTACCGGAGCAGATACGATGGGGGGTACAAGTTGCAGGTTGAAAGTTGCATGTTGTGATGCGCAAATGTTGTGGAAAATATCTGCGCTTTCCCCTACCCAACCCTCGGGATGGTTGGTGGGGGGCAAAAAAGCAGTTCCCAGTGGCTAAACGATTTCTACGTCTTTTGCTTGCATCCGTTGGTGGAGCGGATTGGCAATCCGCTCTACCGGAGCAGATACGATGGGGGGTACAAGTTGCAGGTTGCAAGTTGCAGGTTGCAGGTTGCGGTGTGCAAACTTTCAACCTGTAACCTGCAACCTTCAACTCATTTCGGCGAAGCACTGTCTCCAGCACGCGATGCCAATTTCTCCGCGATTTGGCGGTCAATTTTGCCCATTGGGAAATCGGAGAGTTGGGCGGGGGTGACCCAGCGGATGTCGCTGTGCTCGCGGGGGATGGGTTCGCTGCCGTTGGCGAGACGGCACACAAAGGCGTGCAGGGTGACTTTGAAATGGGTGAAGGTGTGCCTGTAAACCCCGAAGGGCGCGCCGACTTCGACGTCGATTGCCAGTTCTTCGCGCAGTTCGCGGCGCAGGGCTTCGGGGAGGGTTTCTCCGGGTTCGGTTTTGCCGCCGGGGAATTCCCACAGGCCGCCGAGCAATCCGTCGGCGGGGCGCTGGGCGATGAAGACCTGTCCACCGCGGCGGATGACGGCGGCGGCGACGGTGTGATGGGGGAGCGTTTTCTTCGGCATTTTGAGGGGACGTTCTTCCTGAAGGTTCAGGCGGCGGGCTTCGCACGGGTCGGCGAGGGGACAGGCGGCACAGGCCGGGGATTTCGGGGTGCAGACCACCGCCCCCAGGTCCATCAGCGCCTGATTGTAGTCTCCGGCGCGGCCTGCGGGGAGATGCTCCTGCGCCAGCGCCCAGAGACGGCGTTCCCCCGCGGGGGAACGGGCGGGTTCGGCCACGTTGAAAACGCGGGAGAGCACGCGGCGGATATTGCCGTCCAGGGCGGCGACATCTTCCCCAAAGGCGATGGAAGCGATGGCGGCCGCCGTGTACCGTCCGATGCCGGGGAGTTTTGCCAGTTCCGCAGCGGTGCGGGGCAGTTCACCGCCGTGTTCACGAACGAGAATTTGGGCGGTGCGGTGCAAATTCCGGGCACGGGCGTAATAGCCGAGGCCCTCCCACAAGGCGAGGACCTCCTGCCGGGGGGCGGCAGCCAGCCGAAAAACCGAGGGAAAGCGCGCCATCCACCGCCGGAAGTAGGGGATCACCGTTTCCACGCGGGTCTGCTGGAGCATGATCTCCGAAAGCCAGACCGCGTAGGGGTCAGGATGATCACGCCAGGGCAGGGTGCGGGCGTTGGCGGCGTACCAATCCAGCAGGCGGGCGGCAAGCGGCCGTATGAAAGGGCTGCGGGGTGCAGCGGTCATCACATTTGAAAACCCGGCTTCGCCCGCACGGTTTTGATTTCCAGGTTGTCCACGTAATCCAGCAGTCTGGCGATGATCGCGTCCCAATCCTGAGAGGCCATCACGCGGTCGAGCGCGTTCAAACTCTCCACTTTTACGCCTGTCAGGATTTGCGGCTGCTCACCATAGATCGTCAGCCAGGCATCGCTGGGTTCCAGCCCAAGTTCCTGAATACCGGGGATGAACTCGCGCACCACGAATTCAAAGTATTCCTGTTCACGACCGGGGAGAATGTCCCAGGAGAGCAGCAGTTTGTAAGCCATAACTCGCTCGTTAACCGGATTTGTTTTCCAGCACCACCACCCGCGTTTCCGTGGGGACTGATGAGCGGGTGATTTTCAGAGAGGGGACCGCCTCGACCTCTCCAAGCCCCATCTCCTTGATGAACTTCGAGAGCGGGTCCAGATCGAGTTTACACCCTGGCTGCCGGTAGTGCATGGGGATCACGATGCCCGGCTCCAGCAGGCTGACGACCTCCGCGGCTTTGGCGGCGTTCAGCCCGCCGCCGCCCCCGACGGGGACCAGGGCGATGTTCACGTTCCCCAGGGCTTCGATCTGTGCCTGGGTGGGGGTTTTGCGTAAATCGCCCAGGTGGGCGACCGTGACCTCGTTGTAGTCAAACACACACAGGATATTGCGCGGCGATTCTTTGGAACGCTTTCCGCCGTTGGTCTGGATGGCGGTGATGAACACGCCGCCGATTTCGTACTCGCCAGGCCCGTCAATAACGTGCTGGCGCGGTTTGACCGCCTCTACAAAATTGTGACCGGGCACATCGTGGCTGACGGTGACGATGTCGCCGCGCAGTTTGAGCGGCTCAAAACCGATGATTTGCGAATCGTAAGGGTCGGTGACAACGGTTGCCAGTCCGCGCTCGGTGAGGCGGAAGCAAGAGAGTCCGTACCAGTTGATTTCCATAAATCCTCCATCTGTGCACATACAGTGCGCAGGGCAGTAAAGGGTCGGGCATGATTATACTGCATAAGAACCTCTCCGAAGCATTCCGAGGGGCAGGAATCTTCCTTTAGTGCAGATTTCCCGCTGCCTGCGAAACGAGTTGGGCAACCGGAATTTCGAGAGGCTCCCGTTCCCCCAGCCCCAGCCAGCCCAGAAATTCCACGTTGCCCTTCGGCCCCCGCACCGGAGAGCGCGCCAGCCCCAGCAGGTGGTATCCGGCATCCTGGGCGAAGGTCAGCACCTCCATCAGCACCTGCCGGTGAACGGCCGGGTCGCGCACCACGCCCTTGCCGCGCGCCACCACCCGCCGACCGGCCTCGAACTGGGGCTTGATGAGCATCAGAACGGAGTTCACGGCGGGGGATGGGGAGTTTGGGGCGGCGGCAAACCAGTTTTTGACCACCGGCAGCAGGATTTTCAGCGAGATGAAGGAAGCGTCAACGGTGACAAAATCCACCGTTTCCGGCAGGGCTTCAACGTAGCGGGCGTTGGTGCTCTCCATGACGACCACGCGCGGGTCGTTGCGCAGTTTCCAGTGCAGGATGCCCTTGCCCACGTCAACCGCGTATACCTTCGCCGCCCCGTGCTGAAGCAGGCAGTCCGTAAATCCGCCGGTGGAGGCGCCCACATCGGCGCAGGTGAAGCCGCTTACATCCAGGCTGAAAGCATCGAAGGCGGCCTGCAATTTCTCCCCCCCGCGGGAGACAAAGCGCGGGCCGCGCTCCACCGTCACCTCAGCGGATTCGTCCACCTGGGCGGCAGGCTTGCCTACCACCTGCCCGTTCACCCGCACCTGACCGGCCATCACCAGCCGCTGCGCCTGAGAGCGGCTCTCCGCCAACCTGCGGGCAACCAGCAAAACGTCCAGACGGGATTTTTGGGTCATTGGAACATCATCGTCTTATTTTCAATAGCATGAACTTCGGCTCAAGAGCGGGGCACCTGTTTTGCAACACGAAAATCCGCGAATGAAACGAATATCACGAATTTTGCTTTTTTATTCGCACCATTCGTGCAATTTGCTGCATTCGTGTTCCCTGGATGACGCCTTTTGCAACTCAGGTTACGATAGGTTTTAAGTTTACCGCACTTTTTATTCATCCTGATATAATTCCCCCATGAGCCTTGCCCGCGCCCTTCTCAAAACCATGCGCCCCAAGCAGTGGGCTAAAAACATTTTCATCTTTGCAGCGCTGGTCTTTGACCGCAAACTCCTGCATCTGGATGCAGTGCTGACCACCATCGCCGGAGCGGTGCTGTTCAGTTTGCTTGCCAGCGTGGTTTACATCATCAACGACATCGCCGATGTGGAGGCCGACCGCCAGCACCCAACCAAGCGCAACCGCCCTATCGCCGCGGGGACGCTGCCTATCCCGGTGGCCTGGGGAACGGCGATCACCCTGCTTGTCATCACGCTGCCGCTGGCGTTTGTGCTCTCTCCGGCGTTTTTCGTCATCTGCCTGATTTACCTGTCCCTCAACCTGGCTTACTCCCGCTGGCTCAAGCACGTCGCTCTGCTGGACATCATCGTGCTGGCCTCCTTCTACGTGATCCGCGTTGCTGCGGGGGTGGCGTTGATCCAGGTGGAGCGCTTCTCGCCCTGGATTTACATCTTCACCACCTTTCTGGCACTGCTCATCGGGACGGGGAAACGCCGCAACGAACTCGCCGAACTCACCGACGGGGCGAACACCCGCCGCGTGCTGGATGGCTACACCCTCAACTTCCTCGACCAACTCATCGGGCTGGCTTCCGGCGTGACCATCGTAACCTACAGCCTTTACACCTTCTCCGCCCCCAACCTGCCTGAAAACCACGCCATGATGCTCACCATCCCCTTTGTGATCTACAGCGTGTTCCGCTACCAGTACCTGCTGCAAGTCAAAAACATCGGCGGCGCGCCCGAAGACGTGGTACTCTCCGACCGGCCGCTGCAAATTGCCGTCGCCCTCTTCGGACTGGCGGTGCTGGTGATTTTCTACGCGTTTTAGCATAACGACTGGCAGTCCTGACAGGACTGCCAGTCGTAAGCACATTGCCCATGCCTGCTTTTACCGCCTCCGCCCCCGGAAAAATCATCCTCTTCGGCGAGCACGCCGTGGTGTACGGCCAGCCCGCGATCGCCGTGCCGGTGACGCAAGTGCGCGCCCGATGCACGGTGATCCCCGAAATCGGCGGGAAAACCGGGGCGGTGCGGATTCTCTCTCCCGCGGTGGGACTGGATTCCCTTTGGGGCGACCTCCCGCCTGAAAATCCGGTCAGCGCCGCGCTTTCGGGGGTGGTATCCGCCCTGATGGTAGATTCCGTTCCCGCCTGCACCCTGCGGGTGAACTCCGATATCCCGGTCGCATCCGGGCTGGGGTCGGGCGCGGCGGTCTCGGTGGCAATCATCCGGGCGTTTTCCGCCTTTCTGGGGCACCCCCTGCCCGACGAGCAGGTTTCCGCCCTGGCTTACGAGGTCGAGAAAATCCACCACGGCACGCCATCAGGGATTGACAACACGGTGGTGACGTATGCCCGCCCCGTTTACTTCGTGCGCAGCGCTGCCCCTCACGCCGGGCCTCCCCCCGCCGGGGAGAGGGGGGCAACGCCGCTGATTGAGACTTTCGCTGTGCCCCGTCCGTTCACGATTGTGATCGGCGATACCGGCACCCCCGCTCCGACGCGGGAGACCGTCGCCGACGTGCGCCGCGGCTGGGAATCCGACCCCGCCCGCTACGAGCGGCTGTTCGCCGCCGCGGGGAGCATCGCCAAAGCCGCCCGTCAGGCCATCGAGAGCGGGCACCCGGAGCGGCTCGGCCCGCTGATGGACGAAAATCACGCCCTGCTGCGCGAGATGGGCGTCTCCAGCCCGGAACTGGATGTGCTGGTGCAGGCGGCGAAATCCGCCGGGGCGCTGGGGGCGAAACTCTCCGGCGGGGGACGGGGGGGGAATATGATCGCGTTGGTCGGGCAACGGTTTGAGCAACGGATTGCTCCGCAAAACGGATTAGCGGATGCGGGCAGCGGATGGGAAACGGGGCAGCGGATTGCTCCGCAAAACGGATTAGCGGATGTAGGCAACGGATGGGAAACGGATGAACGGATGGGGCAGCGGATTGCTCCGCAAAACGGATTAGCGGATGTAGGCAGCGGATGGGAAGCGGGGCAGCGGATTGCTCCGCAAAACGGATTAGCGGATGCGGGCAGCGGATGGGAAACGGGGCAGCGGATTGCTCCGCAAAACGGATTAGCGGATGCGGGCAGCGGATGGGAAGCGGGGCAGCGGATGGCTCCGCAAAACGGATTAGCGGATGTAGGCAGCGGATGGGAAACGGATAAACGGATGGGGCAGCGGATTGCTCCGCAGAACGGATTAGCGGATGCGGGCAGCGGATGGGAAACGGATAAACGGATGGGGCAGCGGATTGCTCCGCAAAACGGATTAGCGGATGTAGGCAACGGATGGGAAGCGGATGAACGGATGGATGCGGCAGAGCGCGTGGCGCAGGCATTGCGTGATGCAGGCGCTGTTCACAACATCATTACCACGGTTCGGGGGTAGAATGTGGGAAAAGATATAACCACAAGGATACGGAGTGCTCTCAAAAAGTCCTGCTCTTCCGAATGTGAGCGCCCCCCTGCCGAGACGGTGCAACCGGACTGATTTCCCTATACATTGCGCCGTGAAATTTGAAGTA
>CAZPSL010000098.1:0-3070 GCA_964589145.1 uncultured Anaerolineales bacterium | reverse complement strand
GACGGGGCGGGGTGTTCGGTGCCTGTCCTGTTCGCCAAATGAAGACTGGCAGTCCTGGCAGGACTGCCAGTCTTGTGTGCGGGGCGAGGGAAACACATAGGAATTTCTACAACATTTGCCTGCACCCGTCTATCACAGCAGCCTTTGCGGGTGCAGCGTTCCTTCACCGCTCAGGAAAGCGAGTATAATTGCGGGACATTATCGCACTACAAGGAGAACCACCATTCATGCAACTTCAACCCAACTCCCGCCACTGTTTTGTCTGTGGCCTGGAAAACCCGCATGGCCTGCACTTGCGTTTTTTCGAAACCGGCGAAGGCGAAGTCACGGTTGAAACCGTCGTCCCCGACCACTTTCAGGGCTACCCAGGTGTGGTTCATGGCGGCATCGTCGCCTCGCTGGTAGATGAAGCCCTGGGGCGCGTCCACATGGGTCCGGCGGAAAACCCCCGTTTCATGTACACCGCCCGCCTCGCCATCAACTACCGCAAGCCTGTCCCCACCGAAAAACCCATAAAAATTGTCGCGCACGCCGTCAAGAGCAAGCGACGTTCGGCCACATCGGTGGCTGAAATTTACGGCCCCGAAGGCGACCTGCTCGCAGATGCCGAAGCGGTGCTGGTGAATGTGCCGGACGAAATGCTGGCCGACGCGGATTTGGAAGCCCTGGGCTGGAAAATTTACCCTTTGGAGGAGGTTCCGCATGATCATTGAGTACCACCGGCCGGATTCCCTGCCCCAGGCGATGGAACTTCTCACTCGCACCGGGGTGGATACCGTTCCCCTGGGGGGCGGAACCGTCCTCAATCGTCCCTCGCCAAAGCCGCTCGCCGTGGTGGATTTGCAGTCCCTGGGGCTGAATCGCATCCGGCAGAAAGGCAGGCAAATTATCATCGGCGCGGCAGCCACCCTGCAAGCCTTGCTGGACGCCCCGGAAATCCCCGCCGGGCTGAAAGATGCCCTCCGCCGCGAGGGGACGCACAACCTGCGGCAGGCCGCGACCGCCGCCGGGACGCTGGTCGCCGCGGGTGGCCGTTCTCCGTTCGCAGTTGTCATGCTTGCCCTGGGCGCGCAACTCACGGTTCAGCCCGATGAGCAGTCCGTTCCCCTCGGCGATTACCTGCCCCTGCGCGGCAAACAGGATTTCGGCGTCCTCATCACAGAAATCGCCGTTCCCGCGCAGGCAGAAGTGACTTACCGGTACATCGCCCGCACCCCGGCGGATTTCCCGTTGGTGAGTGTCGCGGCCGCCCGCTGGCCTTCGGGGCGCACGCGAGTTGCCCTGGGTGGTTACGGGGACGCGCCCCTGCTCGCTTTTGACGGCCCCAGCCCCGATGGCGCGGAAATCGCCGCCCGCGATGCCTACAGCGAAGCCGCCGACCCCTGGGCCAGCGCCGAATACCGCTCCGAGATGGCTGCCGTACTCACCCGCCGCGCGCTGGAGTAGGGCTGGGGACCGGGGATTGGGAATTGGGAAGCCCTAACCCACCACCCTCCCAATCTACCAATCACCAATCTCCCAATCTACCAATTTACCAACCTACCAATTTACCAACCTACCAATTTACCAACCTACCAATCACCACCCTCCCCCCCCAACCATGAACATCACTCTCCACATCAACGGCACCGATTACACCCTGGAAGCCCCCGCACACACCACCCTGCTGGAAGCGGTGCGTTCCCTGGGGTTCCATTCCGTCAAGTTCGGCGATGAGCACGGCCTCAGCGGGGCCGACACCGTCCTGCTGGATGGACATCCGGTCAACGCGGGCGTGATGCTCGCCGCACAGGCCGAGGGCCACAAAATCGCCACTCTCGAAGCCCTCGGCGAACACCCCGAACAGGGCTGGAAACGCACCGATGGTCTGCACCCGCTCCAGCGCGCCTTCATCGAGACCGGCGCCATCCAGTGTGGTTACTGCACCCCCGGACAAATTCTGGCTGCCAAAGCCCTGCTCGATGAAAACCCGGACCCCACCGAGGCCGAGGTCCGCGAGGCACTCAGCGGGGTGCTGTGCCGCTGTACGGGCTATGTCAAGCCGGTGCAGGCCGTTTTGCAGGCCGCGGCGGAGATGCGGGGAGATAATCAGGAAGCAGGCAATCAGGGATTGGGTAATCAGGAAACGGGAGGATGGATAGCGGATGAACGCGATGCGTATATCCCTGATCCCCAGTCACCTGATACCCAATTACCGGTTACCCAAACCCGCACCCTGCCCAAACTCATCGTCACGCCCGAAAAATCCCCCTGGCAGACGGTGGGTAAGCCGGAGCCGAAGGTGGACGCGGTCAAACTGGCGCAGGGCAAACCGGCTTTCACCGCCGATGTGGAAAAACGCGGCCTGCTTTACGCCAGGGTGCTGCACTCGCCGGTGGCACACGCCCGCATCAAGCACATTGACGCTTCCAAAGCCCGCGCACTGCCTGGCGTGGCCGCGGTGCTCACCTGGCAGGACATCCCGCGGGTGGCGTATTCCACCGCGGGGCAGTCGCACCCCATTCCGGGGCCGCTGGACTGCTTCTCCCTCGACAACAAGGTGCGCTTCGTCGGGGACCGGGTGGCTTTCGTGGCCGCGGAATCCCCCCAAATCGCGGAACAGGCGCTCTCCCTCATCGAGGTCGAGTACGAGGAACTGCCGGCAATCTTCGACCCCGAAGATGCGATGAAACCCGGCGCGCCGATCATCCACGATGAGCCGGATTACGTCAATTTCGCTGATTCCGACCCCAGCCGCAACCTCGCCGCTGAAATCCGCATTGACATCGGGGATGTGGAACGCGGCTTCGCCGAGGCGGATCACATCTTCGAGGGCGTGTACGAGGTTCCGAAGGTCAGCCCGGCGCACATCGAGCCGCATGTGGTCACCACCTGGTGGGATGCCGACGACCGGCTGGTGATCCGCACCTCCACACAGGTGCCGTTCCACGTCCGGCGGCAGATTGCTCCCGTGCTGGGGCTGCCCGTCAAGCGGATTCGCGTCATCAAGCCGCGCATCGGCGGCGGGTTTGGCGGCAAGCAGGAAGTTTTGATTGAGGATGTCGCCGCCCATTTGACCATCGCCACCGGC
>CAZPSL010000097.1:0-9270 GCA_964589145.1 uncultured Anaerolineales bacterium | reverse complement strand
AACCGAGTGCAACTTGTAGTTATTGGCGATGTTCCACTTCACCGCCCCCGTCTCACTCGCCCAATTTGCCACGTCCTCATACGTCCACCCGTACTCCTCCAAAATGTCGGTCACGGGTTCGGGGGTCGGCGTGAAGGTGGGGGTGGGGGTTAGGGTGTCTGTTGGCGTCGCGGTCAGGGTGGGGGTCGGCGTGAACGTCGGCGTCGCCGTGGGCGACGGGGTCGGCGTCGTGGTGAACGTCGCCGCGGGCGGAGCGGCAGTGGTGACGCGAACTTCCGGGGAGGCGGTGCTGCACGCCGCCAGCAACATCAGCGGGATCAAGATCGGCAAAAGTCTCAACTTCACGGGAATCTCCTTTCCTGCCACCAGCGCTGGGGAATTTGCCAGGCAATGGCTGCCGCAATTGTAACCGCCGCACATGGACTGTCAACCGCGCGATCCCGGTTACCGGACGGGGCAATTGCATCATATATCCAGACAACCACAAAAATATCCGAATTTGATGGAATTGCTGGGTTTCATCCATTCTCAAAAGTGCGTCAGCGTTTCTTGTGGTTGTGATACAGCCTTACCGTACGCTTCAGGTGAGCGGTTTTGCGTAGAATTGGAACTCCGTGATGCCTATTTGCGCTTTTTGCAGAACAAATGTCCATGATGCATTTGCTCTGCCCCCTGGGGAACTTCTCTGAAAATTTCCCCAATTAGCAAGAATCAGGGTAAAATAGCACAACATTGGCGTTCATTATGTGCTATTTTGGAGGCAGCAATGACGACAACCATTCAGGCAACCGATTTGCGGCGTCGGGTGCGGGCGGTGCTAAACCAGGTGAAAACGCAGCGCGAGCCGATTATCATCCGTACCTACGACACACCGCAGGCTGTGCTTGTTCCCTACGACGATTTTGACGCTTACCAAACCTGGTTGGCACAAAACCGTCAAAAAGCGGCATGGTTAGATGAACTGAAATCCATTGCAGAGGAGGTCAGCGCAAAGGCCGCATCGAATGACGATGCCGCCAACGCACTGGTTGCCGAGGCAATCCAAAACACGCGGAAAGCGTGATGCGTACGGCTTTTGACACCAACGTACTTGTCGATTACTTGCTGATTCACCGTCCTCCCATCGCCACGCTGATTGACCAGCACTTGCGAAGCGGTGCTTTTACACTGGTGACCGCCCCTGAATTGCTTGCCGAACTGGATCAGGCACTTGCGTATCCCAAACTGCAACGCTACTATACCGAGGCCGAGCGCAAGCGGTTTGTCGCTCTGCTGATGGCGCTCAGCCAGGTTGTCCATTTACCGGATACACTCCCGCGTATCTGCCGCGATCCCGAAGATGACAAAGTAATCGCCTGTGCCGTGGTTGCCGATGCCGGTTGGATTGTCAGTGGCGCTCACGACTTGCTCATGCTCAAACAGGCCGGTAAAATTCGCATCGTGACCCCATCGGCTTTTCTGGAGCGGCTGGGAACGTCGGCGATCAACTCCCGATAGCAATCGAAGAACATCCAAATCCTCAAATCCCAATCTCAAAGTTTAATGACTGCAAAACTCATCCTGCGCAAAAAAGAATACGAAATCCGGCATGGAATGACCATCCGTTCCGCGCTTAAAAAACTGGAAATCCCCCCCGAATCGGTGCTGCCCACCCGCGGGGGCGAACTGGTCAGCGAGGAAGAAATCCTTCGCGAGGGCGATGTCATCCGCCTGGTTCCCGTGATCTCCGGAGGCTGAAATGGCGATGCGCTGCCGTCACTGCGGGCAACCCGCCGTGATCAACATGCGCCAGCACAAACTGGCGTTGTGCGGGGAACACTTCCTGGCGTGGGTGCTCAAAACCACCGAGCGCACCATCGAAAAGTACCGCATGTTCAGCCGGGAGGACAAAATCCTGGTGGCGGTTTCCGGCGGGAAGGACTCACTCGCCCTGTGGGACATCCTCCACCGGCTGGATTACCGCGCCGATGGACTGTACATCGGATTGGGCATTGACGAGGGAATCCGCTACTCGGATGAATCCCGCACCCTCACGGAGCGCTTCGCCGAGGCCCGCGGGCTGCATCTCACCATTGTGGATGTCCCCGGCGAATACGGCGTCACGATCCCGGAGATGGCACAGCGCTCCCGTCGGGGACAGGGCAAACCCTGCTCGGTTTGCGGGCTGGTCAAGCGGCATGTGATGAACCGCATCGCCCGCGACGGCCATTACAACGTGCTCGCTACCGGCCACAACCTGGATGACGAAGCCGCGGCCCTGTTTGGCAACACCCTGCGCTGGCAGAGCGGTTACCTGCTCCGCCAAAGCCCCGTGCTGGAAGCCGCTCCCGGTCTGGCGCGCAAGGTCAAGCCGCTGGTGCGTTTCTACGAGCGGGAGATGGCCGCCTACGCCCTGCTGCGCGGCATCGAGTACATCGAGGAGGAATGCCCCTTCTCCGTGGGGGCGAAGAGCATCGCTTACAAGGAACTGCTGAACCAACTGGAAGCCCGCAGCCCCGGCGCAAAGCAGGGCTTCTACCTCAGTTTTCTGCAAGCCAAAAAGGAAGGGCTGTTCAACCTTCCATCAGACGAACCGGATGCCCCGCTCCACATCTGCCCCACCTGCGGGCAGCCAACCTACGCTCCCGGTGAGTGTGCCTTTTGCCGGATGGTGGCGGCAGTGCAACGGTAGGCCATGCCGTCACGGAAACAGAAACAGCCGCAAAAATCCCTGCCGCCGTCCGAATTTTTGGCCGCATCTCCGCCCCCCACTCCCCACTCCCCAGTCTCCAATCCTTAGCCCCAAGACATGACCCAACCCATCATCTCCGTTCAGAACCTTCGCAAAAACTTCGGCAAAGTCGAAGCCGTGCGGGATGTCTCCTTTGAAGTTTACCCCGGCGAAATTTTCGGGATGCTCGGCCCCAACGGGGCAGGGAAAACCACCACCATCCGCATCCTGCTCGACATCTTCAAGGCCGATGGCGGCACGGTCAGCGTGCTGGGCGGCGGCGAACTCACCGAAGAGAAAAAGAACCGCATCGGCTATCTGCCCGAAGAACGCGGCCTCTACAAAGATCAAAAACTGGAACCCGTGCTGGTTTACCTGGCAACCCTCAAGGGCGTGGACGAGAAAACCGCCCGCCGCAACCTCGAAACCTGGCTCAAACGCTTCGACCTCTACGACCACCGCAAGAAGAAAATCCAGGAACTCAGCCGCGGGATGCAGCAAAAAGCCCAGTTCATCGTCACCCTGCTGCACGAACCCGACCTGATCATCGTGGACGAACCCTTCTCTGGGCTCGACCCGGTCAACACCCGCCTGGTCAAGCAGGTCATCCAGGAGCAGCGGGACGCCGGACGCACCATCATCATGTCCACCCACCAGATGTACCAGGTCGAGGCCCTGTGCAGCCGCATCGTGCTGATCAACGAGGGACGCTCGGTGCTCTACGGGGATGTGGCGGTGATCAAGCGGGAATTTGCCGGTCACGAAGTTTTGGTCTACGGCGAGGGAGATTTGCCCGCGCTCCCCGGCGTGCAGGAGTTACGGCCTGAAAATGGCGGCTGGCACCTCACCCTGGAGGCGGATACCCGCCCGCAGGAGATTCTCCGTTCCCTCGCCGCCCGTGACGATTTCACCGTCACCCGCTTTGAGATTGCCGAACCCTCGCTGGATGATATTTTCATCGCCGTGGTGAAAGAAGGCGCATAACGACTGGCAGTCCTGGCAGGACTGCCAGTCGTGCCGACACGACCGCAACCCATCATGAAAAAATTCTGGTTAGTCGCCCGTCAGGAATACCGCAACCGCGTTTTTCGGCGCTCGTTCTTCCTGGGGACGCTGGTGGTTCCCCTGCTGATTTTCATCCTCCTGGCTGCGTTCATCATTGTGGCGGTCTCCACCCTGGATACCCGCCCGATCGGCTACGTGGATCACAGCGGCGTGCTGGATGGCGCGGTGATGCCCGAACGCGCTCTGAACGGGGAGCCGATGATCATCAAGGTGCGCCCCTTCCCGGATGAAGAAAGCGCGGACGCCGCCCTGCGCAGCGAAGAAATCCAGGCGTACTATGTCTTCCCTGAAGACTACCTCGAAAACCCTTACCTGGATTTGTACTACCTTCAAGAGCCGCCAGATGCGTTGATCAAACAGGAATTTGTGGCTTACTTGCGTTACAACCTGCTGCCAGAGAACCCCACCCCCGAACAGGAACGGCTGGCGAAGGGTGTGCGGCTGATTGTACGCTCAGCGGACGGCAGCAAGGAGTTTGATACCCAAGGCGCGGGATTCATGTTCATCATACTGTCGTTTGGGCTGATGATGGCGTTTTTGTTTATCATCCTGAACGGCTCCAGTTATTTTGTGGAGGTTGTAGCGGATGAAAGGGCCAACCGCACGATGGAATTGATGATCACCTCCGTTTCTCCCGGACAGTTGATCGGCGGAAAATCCGCGGGGCTGCTCGCAGTCGGCTTGACACAGATCGTCATTTGGCTGGGTTCGCTTGTGACTGCCTGGGGTATCGCCGGGGTGTACCTTCCGGCGCTGTGGTCTGTCAACATCCCTTGGGGTATGCTGCTGGTCATCGCGCTGTTTTTTGTACCGACCTATGCGATTGTTGCCGGCATCATGGTGGCGATTGGCTCGGTGGCCAATACCCCTCAGGAAGCACAGCAAATTGCCGGCGTTCTCAATATCTTCTTCACCCTGCCCGTTTTCTTCGCCTCGCTGGCATTTGCCAACCCCGACAGCCCCCTGATGGTGGCCTTGACCCTGTGGCCCACAACCGCGATGATCACCATCATCATGCGCTGGGGACTGACCGTCGTGCCCTGGTGGCAAATCGCTCTGGGCTGGTTGAGCAGCCTCGGGACAGCGATTTTTGTCGTTTGGGCAGCCAGCCGCATTTTTCGGGTGGGGATGCTCCGCTATGGGCAGCGGGTCAGCCTCAGGGCCGCGTTCGGCGCGCTGCTCCCCAAATAGCGGAATCCCCCCACGACTGGCAGTCCTGTCAGGACTGCCAGTCGTCACCAGCGTTTGACTTTTCAACAACGACCATGCGCAACATTTGGATTGTCATCAAACACGAAATTGCCGTCATACTTCACAAACCATCTTTTTGGCTGCTGACTTTTATCTTCCCGGCGTTCATCGCGCTGGTTTACTTCGGCACGGAGGTGCTCGGCATGAAGGCGCTGGAAGAAGTGACCGAAGAAGCCTCCTCCGTGGAAGCACAGGTGCAGGAAAACGCAAGCGTCGGCTATGTGGATGAGGTGGGGGTGATTGAGGAAATCCCGTTTTGGATTCCACCCGATTTCTTTCGGGAATACCCCACCCAGGGAGCGGCGGAAGCGGCCCTGGATGCGGGCGAAATCCGGCAGTATTACCTGATCCCGGAAGATTTTCTGGAAACCGGGGAATTTCTCCTTGTGGATCGTGCCTATCAGACCATTCGCTCAACGAGCAATGCCGAGATTTTCCTGGACGTGCTGAAAACCAATCTCATGGCGGACACCGACCTTGGCTATCTGCTCGCAAACCCGATTATGGGGGTCCAGCCGCATCAGTTGATGCCCTCCACGGCTGGGAGTTTTGGGCTGGATCGGAACAGTATGTTGAGTTTCGGCGTACCCTTTTTTACGCTGTTCATCTTCTTTGTTGCGGTTACCGGCAGCAGCGGATTTCTGCTGCACAGTGTTACCAGCGAGAAGGAGAATCGCACGGCAGAAATTTTATTGCTGAGCATCAAACCGCTTCAATTGATGGCGGGCAAGGTCATCGGGCTGGGGCTTGTGGCGCTGTTTCAGATGGTTGTGTGGCTTGGCGGAATGGCTTTCAGCGTTACCCAAGGCAGCAGTGTGATGACTGTGGTGCAGGCGGTTTCGCTGCCTTCCAGTTACCTGTTTTGGGGTGCCCTGTACTTTTTGCTCACGTATTTCATGTATGCCTCGCTGTTGGGGGCACTGGGGGCTTTGGCGCCCAACAGCCGCGAGAGCGGCTCATTTGTCTTTGTCATCCTCTTCCCTTTGTTGATTCCCCTGTGGTTCATCATGGCGTTTGCTGAAAATCCCGATGGCGGGATCGCCACTTTTCTGAGCATGTTCCCGCTGACCGCGGTCTCGATGATGACCCGTCTCGCAGTTACGGATGTCCCCCTCTGGCAGATTCTCGTCAGTTTGAGCGGTCTGGCGCTGACGACCTATCTGGCGGTGCTGGTGGCGGCGCGCTTCTTCCGGGCGGAGAATTTGCTTTCAGGGGAGGGGATCAACCTCAGGCGGCTCTGGCGCGCGGCGCGGAGGTAGCGGGAATTTCAGCGCCGGGGAAATCCGGTTTTCTGGTCATCGTTCCCAAATACGGTCATGTTGGAAATTCACGCTTTAGGGGGCATCACACTCCGTCAGGTCGACCGTCCGCAAGCCGGTTTACACTCCCGCAAAGAGCAGGCTTTGCTGATTTATCTGGCTGTTACCGGCACAACGCACACGCGCGCTCACCTGACCCATCTCTTTTGGGGAGATTTGGCGGAACCGCGTGCCAAAGCCAATCTGCGCCGCGCACTCACCCATTTGCGGACTCTGGCCGCCGAAAACCTGACCATCACGCGGCAGACCGTCACCTTTCGGCGGGAGAGCGGCTACACCCTGGATGTGGAACAGTTCGAGCAGGCGGTGCAGCGGGGAATTTCCGGCTGGCAGGCCGTGGTGGAGGCGGATTACCCCGTTTCTGAACCGCCCGCTCCCATCGCTGATCTGCAAACCGCCCTTGAAATCTACCGGGGCAACTTTCTGGAGGGGTTCACCCTGCGCGGGTGCCCGGCCTTTGACGAATGGGTGATCGGCCAACGCGAATGGCTGCGCCAACTGGCAATCGAGGCTCTGCGCGCCCTGATTGCCTTCCACCAGCGGCGGGGCGAATATCCACAGGCGATTGACTGCGCCCATCGGCTGCTCTCCCTCGATTTGTGGCTGGAAGAGACCCACCGGGAGTTGATGCGCCTGCTGGCGCTCAGCGGTCAGCGCAGCGCCGCGCTGGCGCAGTACGAGCAGTGCCGCCGCCTGCTCTCCGAAGAACTGGGGCTGGCCCCGCAGCCCGAAGACCCGCAGCCTTACTTCGAGCGTGCGCTTTCGCTGGTGCAGGCCGCGGCCGCGGGGCGGCTCCCGCACGGGCAGGTTTTACGAATTTACGGCGGTTATCTCGTCCGTCAGGGTGAAACAGCACGCGGGGAGACGTATCGCCGCGCGGCGCGGGAGATTTTTCGGCAACTGGGGGCGACGCGCGAACTGGAGAAGATGCGGGACTGAATTTGTCTATTTCATTTTGCCCACGGGTCTATTCGGATTTTCCAGTCTCCGCTTTCCTTGATCAGGTCCACACTGTCCGTTTCTTCTGTGCCATCTCCCATCACGATTTTTATTGATACATGGGCAATGTCACCATTGACGCTTTCCTCGAGAATATCAATCGAATCAATTCCTCCCTGTGCTGCTGTCCGATTGGAGATTTCTGCCAGCGTGGCCTGCCATTTGTCGTAGCCTAATGTCTGCACGGTGGAACTGGAAAGGTATCCAATGGCCTCATCGATTTTTCCGGCGTCGATTGCCCGGAAGAATTTCGTAACCGTTTTTCCGGGGCCAGCACTGCAACCGGTCAGTAGTACGGCTACAAGCAAAGTCGCTACAATTATCAAAGTTTTTTTGGTTTTCATTTTTTCTGCTCCTTGTCACGGATTATCCGATGGCGATGAGTAAATGACAGTGAAGTGGCTGCTTTGAACAAGTAATGATGGATAAATCACCTCCTCGGCAGTCAGAAACGGAAGGCTGACCTGGTTGAATATCCCATCCACAACGTCCTGCCCGGCCAAAAGATAGGCCTTGTAAACCAGTTCGGTGCAATACAGCGCATCGTCTGTGGATAGGTCGAAATCCTTGTCAAAGGGGCGGACACCAACCCATTGTGACGCAATCTGCGCCGCCCGGGCGGGAATAGTGCGGTCCATATTTACGGGGCGATAAACGGCAAACAACTCGGCTTCTTGCAGATAAGCCGGTAATGTATCCATTTGCACCATTTCGTCCCCTTGCGGCAAGACATGGATGACAAAAATATTTGTGTCTGCATCCACATAGGCAATCCCTACGTGGGAGAAAATGCTGCCTTCATCTATGGCATCCACCAGCCGACTTCCCGGCCCCGACATTTTTCGGAACACCAAATCACCGTTCATCACACCTGGAATTGTGCCTGGCACGGGATGTTTTGCGGCCGGTAACAGGTTGCTGAAACAGTCATTCATCGCAATGCACAAAATGGCTATTCCCGCGAGAATGAGTATTGCCAATCCTGAAAGTAAATTTTTGATTGCACCTTGACGTTTCTCAATCATAAGTTTACCAGTTACCGATCCGCCTGCTGTAAAATTTCGTGCAGTTGCTCCGAGAACCGAGGTGCTGCCATTCCGGTGCGATGACAATTTCAGTATAAACAAATCGTTCCCCAACTACATCCGGTTTCGGACAAAAAACGGACAAATTCCGGATGCCGGTAAAAACAAGTGGAAGATGACGGTTCTTGTGCCGGCAGCGTTTTTAACCACTCCCCATTTGTTTCACTGCGCCATTCCGCAGGGTTTCCAGCGCGGCGAAGGTCGCCTCGGTGACGCCGAACAGGTGCTCGTAGGGGATGGGCGGCTTCCCGCCGGTGGTGATGGCCCGCGCGAAGGCTTCCCATTCCGCCTGATGGCCTTTATCCTGCCGCATGCGGGCGCGGGCGACCTGCCGCCGTCCATCGCGGACCAACTCCAGGGTGCGGAAATCATCCAGCACGCCGACCCGCCCCCCGCAAAAGACCTCCACGCGCTCTTTGGGGAAGGCTTTATCCCCGTTGGCGAGGTATGTCACCGTGCCGATGGAGCCGTCCGGGAAGGTGAAGGTGAGCACCACATTATCCTCGCGGTAGCGCCCCCCGTCAGGGAGGCCCTGCGCGCTGACGGAGACGGGCGGCGCGCCCGCCAAAAAGGTGAGGAAATCCACAAAGTGGCAGCCCTCGCCGATGATGCGTCCGCCGCCGATTTCTGGATCGTGCAGCCAGTGGGTGAGCGGCAGATACCCGGCGTTGACGCGGTAATGTGCCATCAGCGGTTCAGTGCGGTCGGCGAAATGCGCGGCCAGTTTGACCGCGAGCGGGGCAAAACGGCGGTTGAAACCGACGGTCAGCAAGGGTTGGGGGTCGGGAGTTGGGGATTGGGGGTTGGGAACATCGTCCTGCTCCCTGTTTCCTGATACCTG
>CAZPSL010000096.1:0-6895 GCA_964589145.1 uncultured Anaerolineales bacterium | reverse complement strand
CCGAGCGAAGCCAGCATGACGGTTTCGAACAGGTGCATCACCGTCCACTGTTCGCCGAGCGCCAGCGGGAGTACGCCCGCTTCCTGGAGGGTATCCATCGCCGCGAACCACTCGTCCAGCGTGGTGGGAACTTCAACGCCGTTGTCTGCCAGGATATTGGGGTTGTACCACATCACATTGGCGCGGTGGATATTGACCGGCACCGAGTAGATGTTGCCGTCTTTGGAGATGAGCGGGATCAGGGTTTCCGGCATCACGTCCAGCCAGCCGTTTTGCTCGTAGAGGAAGTTGACCGGCTCCAACTGGTCGGCGGCAACGTAAGTGCCGATCAGTTCCTGACCGGCGTGGCCCTGCCAACTGTCGGGCGGGTCACCGGCCTGGAGGCGGGTTGCCAGCACGGCACGGGCGTTGGTGCCTGCGCCACCGGCAACGGCCGCGTTGATGAACTCAATTCCGGGGTACTTCTGCTGGAAGACCTTGATCATCGCTTCCAGACCTGCGGCTTCGCCGCCGCCCGTCCACCAGGAGAAGACCTCGACCTCGCCGGTCAGGTCGCTCGCCGGTTCGGAGGGCGCCGCCGGGGCTGCGCTGCCCATCTGGACTGCGCCGGAGTCCGCGGCGGCTGCGACCAGCGCGGCCTGGAAGTCTGCCGCACTGCCGCCCGCCAAGAAGAGACCGAGGGCGGTGTCAATTTCGGATTTCCAGGAGTCGTTGGCGGTCACGCCGTGGGTCAGCGAGCCGACGACGGTGTCGTTGACCCAGTCATGCGCTGCCGATTGCAGGTAAACGCCGAACAGTTCGGGGTCACAGTCGGTGCGGGCGCAGATCGAGCCTTTGACCGGGTTGAAGGCTTCCTGTCCCTTCTTGGAACCGGCAACGGTCAGCCAGTCAATCGCGGCGTCGCGGTGCGGGGCATCCACGGGGAGGACGAAACTATCCGAGAGAAACTGGAAGGTGCCGTTGGTTCCGGGGACGGGAGTCCAGCCGTAATCGGTTTCGGGGGTCTTCCCCAATTCACGGAAGAACCCTTCGGCCCAGTCACCCATCACGTTGAAGGCGGCATCGCCATCCACCACCAGTTGGGCGGCGTCCTGCCAACTGAGGGAAGCGGAATCGGAGTTGGTGTACGAGAGCACTTTGGCGTAGTTCTCAATCGCCTGCGCAACCTCAGGGCTGCCCCAATCGGTTTCGCCGTTCCACAGGCCGTTGTAGGCATCGGGGCCGAGCGAAGCCAGCAGGATGGTCTCGAACAGGTGCATGGTAGTCCACTGCTCACCAAGCGCCAGGGGGAGCACACCCGCTTCCTGAAGGGTATCCATCGCCGCGAACCATTCGTCCAGCGTGGTGGGGACTTCGATGCCGTTGTCCGCCAAAATCTTTGGGTTGTACCACATCACATTGGCGCGGTGGATGTTGACCGGCACCGAGTAGATGCTGCCATCCTTGGAGATGAGCGGGATCAGGGTATCCGGCATCACATCCATCCAGCCGTTCTGCTCGTAGAGGAAGTTGAGCGGCTCCAACTGGTCGGCGGCAACGTAGGTGCCGATCAATTCCCAGCCCGCGTGGCCCTGCCAACTGTCGGGCGGGTCACCGGCCTGAAGGCGGGTTGCCAGCACGGCGCGGGCGTTGGTGCCTGCACCACCGGCAACAGCGGCATTGATGAATTCGATGTCGGGGTACTCTTCATTGAAGACCTTGATCATGGCTTCCAGGCCCGCGGCTTCGCCGCCGCCCGTCCACCAGGAGAAGACCTCGACTTGATTCTGGTCTGCTGCGGCTTCTTCGCCGCCGGATTCCGGCTCGCCCGCTGCGGGTTGTTCCGCAGGCTGTTCCTCTGCGGGAGCGGAGGCGGGTTCTTCGCCACCGCCGCAGGCCGTCAGGGTCAGTGCCAGGATCATCAGCATTGCAACCAGCAGCCAACCGATATTTTTCTTCGACATTTCTTTTTCTCTCCTTCTTGGGGTTGGGGGATTTGTTTTGTGGCCGTTCCGGGGTGTTATGATCTTTCAGGGCGCGTGATTTTCGGTATTCGCGCTGCAACACACCGGTTCCGCCGCAGGGACAACAGGGGACAGTACAACGACGCTACGCATCACCTCCTTGACAAGCGGGGTAAACAAAGTATACAGGTTTGCATGTAGGCAAGTTTGCATGTGGGCAAGTATCGGGGGGCAGGCAAATGTTGTAGAAATTGGGCAGTCATATGGGCGCTGCTTCCTTTCCCCCCACCCAACCCTCCCCCCGTCGGGGGGAGGGCAGGGGAGGGGGGAAACATCGTTGTTCTACATCTTTTGCTTGCACCGATTCTCGCTTTTTCATTATACAAATTCACCAAAACAGGTACAATCACTTTACGGACATCCTGCGGACATTTTGCGGACACGGCAGAACCCTCAAGGCGGCTGCACATCTAAATTACGGGACCTCTGTTTTGCAGCACGAACATCCACAAATGGGGCAAATATCACGATTTTTTCGTGCAATTCGCTCCATTCGCTGTGTTCGTGTTCCCCGACAATGCCATCCGGTTCATCTGAAATTTCGGTTGTGTACACCAGAACCAGCATCATGGATCGCACAGTTTTCAACGGCCTCTTCAAGGATTTGATGACTCACATCCACGATTTTGCCGCGCTGGAAACCCACGCGCTGGCGCAGGTGCTCGACGTGCCCGAAAACTATCACGGCGGACGCGGGCATTACATTCGTCAACTGGTGCTGGAGGAGATCGAGCGTTTCCGCCCCGCCGGGGAATCCCCGGAGATTGATGCCATCGAGTGGCGTCCCTACCTGATTTTGCACAAGCGCTACGCTGAGGGGGTCAATTTGCAGGAACTGGCGGATTACCTGGCAATCAGCAAACGGCAGATGCGGCGCGATCACAGCAAGGCGCTGCAAGCCTTGGCGGGAAGGCTCTGGGACGGGGTTTTCTGTCAAAAACTGGAACCCGCCCCAAACGGCGCAACGGACTCCCCCGCAGAGGGAGCGCAGACCTTCGAGGTCCACCCTGAACCTCTGTCGCTGGCGGAGGTGCTTCAAGGGGTGGTGCGCATCCTTCGGCGGCATCTGGAAACCGAGGGGGTGCAACTCCACCTGGAAACCGCCGCTGTCAGCGTCCTCACCGACCGGGTCATCCTGCGGCAAATTCTGATCAGTTTGTTCAACTACGCTATCCACCTGCAAAGCGACAACCGCCTGCGGGTGCAGGTGAGGCAGCAGGGCGGCCAGGCACAGGTGATTTTCCACTTTGCCGTGGACCGCCAGTGGGCGGACCTCGCCGGGGATGAATCCGATGACCTGCTTGGCTCCGCCCGATTTTGGGGGACGCGGCTAAACGCCGCCCTGGAGGAGACTCACCCGCCCGCCGGAGAATCCGGTAACGCCCGCCTGACTTTCTCGATGCCCGCAGCGAGCCAGCCCGTCATTCTGGTGGTGGACGACCAGCAGCCCACCCTGCGGATGTACCGGCGCTATTTGAGCCGCTCAAATTTCAAGGTTGTCGGGGTGGACGACCCGCATCAGGTGTTCCCCCTGGTGGAGCAGTTGCAGCCCGCCCTGATTTTGCTGGACGTGATGATGCCCCAGGTAGACGGCTGGGAGATTTTGCAGAACCTGCAACTGAACGAGGCCTGCCGCCACATTCCGGTCATCGTCTGCTCCGCCTGGGAGTCGGCGGATCTGGCACTCTCGCTGGGCGCGGCGGCGTTCCTGAAAAAGCCGATCACGCAGGAGCAGTTGCGGGCGGCGATTCGGGAAGTGGGGTTGTGAAATGGGCCGCGGATGACGCGGATATTCGCAGATTGCTTATTTTGTGTCCGCGTGGGTTCGCCTGTCCGCGTTCTATTTCTCCCGCTCCCTGAAATCCGGCTCGACCTCCGCGAGCAGGGCGCGCAGCACTTCGGGGAGTTCCTGCTGGGAGAGCGGACGCCGCAGGGTGAGGTCGAGCACCGCCTGACCGCTGCCGAACAGCACCTGCGGCAAATCGTGGGCGGAGACAATCACCACAGGCGGGGCGGCCTCCCCTTCGCGGCGCATCAACGCCGCCAGAACGTCCCAGCCGGTCATGTCGGGCAAATCCAGGTCGAGCAGGATCACATCGGGGCGCTGCTCCGCCGCGGTTTGCAGGGCATCCGCCCCCGAAAGCGCGGTCAGAATCTCCAGCGCGGCCAGCGCGGGGTCAGTATCCGCCCCGGATTTCAGCGACTGCTCCACAAAGCGCACCATCGCCGGGTCGTCATCCACCAGCAGCAGCCGGGGGGATTCCGTATCGAGTTGGTGAACCACCCGCACCAGATCCGCCCGCGAAACCGGCTTGACCAGGTAATCCCGCACGCCCTGAGGCAGCATGGCGTGACGCGCCCGCGTGCTGGGGAAAATCACGCCGATAACCGGCAACTCGTAGGCAAAAGCCTGAAACGGCAGTTTTCGGGGGTCCACAAACATCTTGTCCACCAGCACCGCCTGCGGAAAACGTGCGCGGATTTGTTCGGGCAGCGCGTCCGGCCCGGCAACCCGCACCACCCGGTACTCGTCCAGCCACCCCTGGGCAATTTCACGCGCCATCGGGTCGGGAGAGCAGAGCAGGACAATCCGCTCCCGGCTGTGAAGCAGCCGCCGGTAGAAACCGCGCGGCGGGCTGCCGCGCTCATCCCCGGCGGGGAGTTCGGGTTCCTGCGCCGCCTCCGGGACGGGCAGGGTGAAGTAGAAGGTCGCGCCGCGCCCCAGTTCGCTTTCCAGCCACATCTCGCCGCCGTGGAGTTGCACGAACCTGCGGCTGATGGACAGCCCCAGCCCGGAGCCTTCCCGCCGCCGCCAGTTGTCCACGCCCACCTGACGGAAATCGTCAAAGACCTTCGGGATGTCTTCGGGGGCGATTCCGGCGCCCGTATCGGCCACGCTGACCTGAATTTTGTCCGCCGCCCGTTGCAGCGAGACGGTCACGCTCCCCCGGTCGGTGAAGCGCAGCCCGTTGTTGACCAAGTTCAGCAGCACCTGCCGGATGCGGGTGGCATCCACAAAGACCTCCGGCAAATCCGGTTCGGCCCGGACGATGAAATCCAGCCCCTTTTGCTCAAAGGCGGCGCGCACCATCTGGCGCACCTCGTCCACGATGGTTTCCAGGTTCACCATCTGGCGGAAGAGGGTCATGCGGCGGGCGTCCACCTGCCCCATGTCGAGGATGTCGTTGATCAGGGTCAGCAGATGCCTGCTGCTGCGGTAAATTTCCTGGGCGTCGTCGTACAGGCCGGGCGGCCACGCATCCAGCGGGGCGTAGGTCTCCGGGGAGTTGACCATCAAATCGCTGAAGCCGATGATGAAGTTGAGCGGGCTGCGCAGTTCGTGGCTGACCGCCAGGATGAAGCGGTCGCGGTCGGCGCGGGCATCTTCCGTGCGGCGGCGGGCTTGCTGGAGCATCAGGTTCAGCCGCTCCAACTGGTAGTTGGTCTGGTTTAGTTCCTTCAACATGCGGCTGACCTCGGCGCGGTGGTGGCGCGTCTCTTCGAGGTGTTTGCGCGCTTCCCGAAAGTGGAAGGAGGCCGAATCGAGAGCGGTGAACAGGTTGCTGGAGAGCCCCCAGCCGAACAGGGAGGTGAAGATGCTCCCCAAAACCACCCCGAAGCGGTACGCCGCCGGGACGGGGGGAACAGCGGGAAGCCACCGGGGCAGGAGGAACACCGAGAGCAGGATTCCCCCGACGGTCAGCGCCGCACCCGCGTACCCCAGGGTGACGATCGCCATCAGGGGCAGGAACACCAGCAAAAGCAGGATATCCGGGGTTCCGTAAAGTCCGTAGGCCGTGAAAATCACCGCGGTCAGCCCGGTCAGCCAGAAAGCGTGCGCCAGCAGGTAGTGGTCATCCAGCAGTTTGAGGGTCAGCGTGACGAGCACAACCATCATCCCGGTGCAGGCCCACAAACTGGGGCTGAACACGTCAGGCCAGCCCAGGGTAGCGATGAAATGCCAGGCCGCGTAAATGCCCGCCACGATGTAAATCACGCGGCGGGAGGTGGAGCGCAGCAGTTCGCGCTCGGTTTCGCTGCTGAGGACGGTTTGAATCCAGGGCATGGGGCGTGAGGGAAAACCGGAAATCGTCAAGCGGCAGGGAGCGCCGTCAGGGCGGTGAGTCGCCTATCCGCCCGGCCCCGCCGCCAGATACGCCTTCAGCGCGGCCTGCGGGTCGGTTTCGTCCGTCAGCACGGTTTCGATATCCATCTTGCGGACAAGTTGCCGGCGGCTTTGCTCGCCCATACGCCGGGCGATGAAGACCTTGCAATCGGCGAGGAGTTTCACAATGCGCTGCGGGTCGTCGTGGTGTTCGTGCTTTTCGCCCCTCTTGAAGCCGTGGGGATTCTCCCGTACTTCAACGCGGTTCCCCTGCCGGTCGTAGATGAAGAACTGCGGCGACATTCCAAAATGCCCGTTCCACATCTTCGTGCCGGATTCGTCTACGCTCAAAGCGATGTAGTTGCTCATAAAATCTCCGTTTGTTTGTGTTTCCCTCACCCCGCCCTCGCAGATGCTCGGACTCCCCTCTCCCTAAGGGAGAGGGGCTGGGGGTGTGGGCGGGCAAGCCGGGTCTTGTGCAGTGGGTCGATTTACGCGGCTCTGTCTGCGTGTTTCCCTCACCCCGCCCTCGCATACGCTCGGACTCCCCTCTCCCTAAGGGAGAGGGGCTGGGGGTGTGGGCGGGCAAGCCGGTTCTTGCGCAGTGGGTCGATTTACGCGGCTCTGTCTGCGTGTTTCCCTCACCCTGCCCTCGCATACGCTCGGACTCCCCTCTCCCTAAGGGAGAGGGGCTGGGGGTGTGGGAAGGCAAGCCGGTTCTTGTGCAGTGGGTCGATTTACGCGGCTTTGACTGCGTGTTTCCCTCACCCCGCCCTCGCAGATGCTC
>CAZPSL010000095.1:0-25771 GCA_964589145.1 uncultured Anaerolineales bacterium | reverse complement strand
GCAGGTTCTTCTCCGCGGCCAGCATCTGCCAGGGGACGAGGTTGGAGTGATGCTCCATCTCGGTGAGGATGACCACATCCCCGGCGCGCAGGCTGGCGCGCCCCCAGGTTTGCGCCACCAGGTTGATGGATTCGGTGGTGTTGCGGGTGAAGATCACCTGCCGGGGGTCGGGCGCGTGGATGAAATCCGCCACGCGGGCGCGGGCGTTTTCGTAGGCGGCAGTCGCCTCCTCGGCGAGGACGTGAATCCCGCGGTGGATGTTGGCGTTGGAACGGTAGGTGAATGCATCCATCGCCGCGGCCACCTGCCGGGGCCGCTGGCTGGTCGCCGTGGAATCCAGATACACCAGCGGGACTCCGGGACGGGCTTCCCGCGCCAAAATGGGAAAATCCGCCCGAATGCGGGCGGGGTCAAGCGGATGGGAGATCATTTTTTGGAGCGGTTGCGCTTGCGCTTTTTGCGGCGGCGCATGTTGGATGAATCTTTCGGACACCAGAGCACATGATCGGGAACCATCCAGCCGTCGGTGAGGTAGACGTTCTCGCGGAACTGCACCGCGACCATTTTGGGGTCCACCTGCACGACGACGCCTTTCAGCCAGTCGCGCACGCGCTCCTCGTTTTCGTTATCGTGGTCGCAGTAAACTTCAACCACGTCGCCGACCTGGTAATCCCGGCTTTTCTTCGGGGGTTTTGCAAAAGGTAGATTTGCCAATTTACGCCTCCGGAATTCAAGATTTCAAATGATCTGGATGTCTATCCCAAAAAACCAAACAGGTGTGTTGCGACAAGCATATCAGTATGGAGTGTTGCCCCATTCCCCCTCTCTAAATTTCCGCTTTGGCTCCCATCCCCTTTGAGAGAGGGGGGAGGGGGGAGGGGGGAGGAGGTGGGAGAAATGTTACCACCAGGTTCTTATCTGCGCTTTTGATAATGGGCGTCACGGCGAGCGCAGCAAAACAATCTGCACGGGAGGCCGTGCCCGGCAGTTTGCATCTCAGCGATGAAATTTCTGATGCGGCTGCCCGATTTCCACGTCTTTTGCCTGCGCCTAACAAATTCGTGATATGTCCATGCCTTTCGCTCTGCGCGCCGACTTGTGGTACCTTGGCCCAACAAAACGCCACTTGTCCCTGCATTGCGGCGAAATCCCCTGGATCAAAAATCGTCCGGTAGTGTCCCGATGTCAAGGCTGACTGCCACCGTCGAGCCTGATGCCGATGCTTTATACGTCCACCAGCCCGCGGCTGCGGGAATCAGCATCAGGAAAACCGCCACACACAGGAGAAACACAGCGCCCCCCACTGCATAAGCGGCATCACCGGATGATGTTTCCGTATCAAGAATCACCCCCAACGCACCGAGCGTCCCCAGGCAAAAGATTCCCAGCCCGGGCAAGCCGCACAGGACGGTGCTGGCGATGGTGAGCAGATAACCGAGCGTGCGTTTGTTCATTTTATCATTTGGCGCGGAGGTTGGGGATGAAAACGGCTATCCCCGGGTGCAAGCAAATGTTGTAGAACGCCGGTGTTCCCCCCACCCAACCCTCCCCCCGCCGGGGGGAGGGCAGGGGAGGGGGGAAGGAAGCAGTTCTCATAGACTGCCCACTTTCTACATCTTTTGCCTGCACCCGCTATCCCCAACCTCCGGTCATCCGTTCAGCCGCGCAGTTTGGCGCCCAGTTCGCGCTCCAGGCGGCGCACAATCTTGTTGCGGATTTTGGCCGCGTCCTTGTCGGTGAGGGTGCGCTCCGGGTCCTGGTAGGTCAGGCTGTAGGCCAGCGATTTCTTCCCCGCGCCGATTTGCCCGCCGCGGTAAACGTCGAACAGGCGCACCGCGGTCACGCGCTTTCCGCCGGTCTGGCGGATGAGCGCCTCCACCTCGCCCGCGGGGATGTCCTCATCCACCACGATGGCGATGTCCTCCAAAATCGGCGGCTGGGTGGGCACGGCGGTGGTGCTGAACAACGGCGGTACCGCATCCAGGACGGCGCGCAGGTCGAGATCGGCGGCGAGGACGGGGGTTTCGGGGAAATCGTAATTTCCGACCACCAGGGGATGCAGTTCGCCCATCGCCCCGACAGGTTTGCCGTTGATCTGGATTTCGGCGCACTTTCCGGGGTGGAAACCCGGATGCGCCCCGGGCTGGTAGCGCACCCCGGAGATGTGCAGCCCCTCGAAAACCCGTTCCAGCACGCCCTTCAGGTCGAAGAAATCCATCGGGGTGGAGTCCGCGCCCTGCCAGTCGGGGAGAGCACGCGGCCCGCTGAGGGCAATCACCAGACGGGGCTGCTCATCGGGCAGGTCTTCACCCTCCACAGGCAAAAAGACGGGGTTGATCTCAAACAGGGCGATGCGCCCGCGGATGCGGGCGTTGCGCTCGACAGTTTCCAGTGCGGAGGCCAGTAAACTCTGACGCATCACCGAGCGATTCGGGGAAATGGGGTTGGCGATGACGAAGTAGCGGCGCGCATCGGCGGAGGCATCCGGGGGGAAGGCGCGGGCTTCACGCTGCGGGGAGGTCTGGCGGTGGGTGATGATCTCCTGAAGGCCGAGACCCGCCAGCAGGTCGCGCAGCGCCTCTTCAAGTTCCAGGGCGCGGTTCCCCCGCTGGGGCGGGAGGGGGTCAGCCAGACGCGTTTCGGGGATGCGGTCGTACCCGTAGATGCGGGCGATCTCCTCCATCAGGTCGGCTTTGCCCACCACGCCGGTGCCGATGTCCAGGCGGTGAGGGGGAGTTTTGACGGTGATCAGGGAATTGGGGGATTGGGAACTGGGTAATTGGGAATTGGGGGATTGGGAGACTGACGTTTTCCCTGTTCCCTGATCACCTGTTCCCTGATTACCTGATACCTGATCACCTGATACCTGATCACTTATCTCACACTCAAACTCAAGCCGCTCCAGGATGTCGGCGATTTCCGGCGCGCTGAGTTCGATGCCCAGCCAGCGGCGCACGTCGCCGGGGGTGATCTGGATGACCGGGTCTTCGGGGGGCAGGGGGTAGGCATCCACCATTTCGGGGGCGATTTCGCCGCCCGCCCATTCCTGCATGTAGCCCAGGCACAGGCGGATGCCCTGCGGCGCCAGTTCGGGGTGGACGCCGCGCGAGAAGCGGTACGCCGCCTCGGAGGGCAGGTTTTGCGCCATCACCGTGCGGCGGGTGTTGATCATGTTCCAGGCCGCGCCTTCCAGCAGGACACGGGTGGTGTTCTCGGTGACCTCGGATTCCAGCCCGCCCATCACACCGGCCAGCGCCAGCGGCCCGCTCTGGTCGCAAACCAGGACGGTGAAATCGTCCAGGGTGCGCTCCACCTCGTCGAGGGTGACCAGTTTTTCGCCGGGTTCGGCGGCGCGGGTGATGATGGTGGGTAAATCCGCCCCGTCGGCATTGGCGCGCGCCAGCAGCACATCGTAATCGAAGGCGTGGAGCGGCTCGCCGAGTTCGAGCATGGCGTAGTTGGTGGCATCCACCAGGGCGTTGATCGGGCGCATCCCCGCCAGTTTGAGGCGCAACTGTACCTTGTAGGGGCTGGGGCGGATTTCCACGCCCTCAATCAGCCCCAGGGCGAAACGGGGGTTGAGTTCGGGGTCGGTGATGCGGATTTTGGCGAAACGCCCGACCGCGGACGCCTGCCCGCCGACCACCGTCTGCGGGCCGCGGTCGGTGCGCAGCGGTCTCAGCACCGCGCCGGTGATGGCCGCGACTTCCCGCGCCACGCCGTAAATGCTCGCCCCGCGGGCGAAATTGGGCGTGATGGCGATGTCGAACACCGCGTCGCCGATGTAATCGGCCAGCGGCACGCCGGTAGGCGCGTCGGAGTCAAGGAAGATGATGCCCTCGTGCTCATCCGAAATGCCCAGTTCACGCTCCGAGCAGGCCATCGAGTAGGATTCCACGCCGCGGATTTTCTTGCGCTTGAGTTTGACCGGTTTGTTCCCCGGTTCGTAGGCGTTGATGATAGTCGCACCCTCGCGGGCGTAAGCCACCTTGAGCGGGGTCTCCAGCGGGCCCTTGCCCTTGAACTCGTACAGGTTGGGCGCGCCGGTCAGCACGGTGTGGATTTGCTCGCCGTCATCCAGTTTGCAGAGCACCAGCCGGTCGGCGTCGGGGTGGGGCATCACCTCGTAGATGGCGCCGACCACGATTTTGTCCGGCTCCCAGGAGAAGCCGGTGATTTTGTACTGCTGCTGCCCTTCGGGTTTGGGCAGCCCGACATAGCGGATCTCCTCCACTTCCAGACCGGCGATGGTCATTTTGTGCGCCAGTTCGGTGATGGGGAGGTCAATGTCAACGAAATCTTTGAGCCAGGATAGAGGAACTTTCATGGGGTTAGTGTGATGTTAGGGGTTAGGGTTAGGAGGTTAGGATTGCAAAGGTTGAGAAACCTTCAACTTTCAACTTTCAACCATCAACTTGCAACATGCCCCGCGCTCACCGTCCGCGTGTCATGCGGGCGATGGTGGCGGCCATGAAGCCCAGCGCGGTGATAAAGGTCAGGGTGATTTTCGTAGGGTCGAGCACAGGTTCCACGCGCACGCCGTTCTCGTCAGCGATGACCAGAGCCACCGGGCGCGAGAACGTGCGTCCGCCGCCACCGGCGCCGCTGGCGGAGCCGCCCTCGCCGTCTTCAGACTGCCCCGCGCCGTATCCCGCGCCAAAACCGGCCACCGCCAGCACCTCCGCTGCGGGGATGATCATCGTGCCCTCGTGGACGAGCGGCTCGCCGTAAACTTTGTCCACGCTGGCAGTTTCGAGCATCACTTCCAGGGTCTCCTGTGCCATGTCAATGGCCTGACCGGGGTCTTCGATGATGATTTCGTTTTCTTCGGGCATGATAGTCTCCTGTGTTGCGGTGAAACAGACCTTTTCTCGTTGCTCAGGTGTGACGTTGTCAACGTGCGCGGCTCCGGCGGAGCAGCCAGACGAGTGCGGGAATCAGCAGCGCCAGCCCCCAGATGGCGATTTGTGCCCGGCGGGTGAGATCGGGGATTTCGATGATTTCCTCGCCCCCCTCAGGGTACAGGACGAGGACCGAGGCGGGGCTTCGCCAAAATGCGAAGAATCGCTTTCCCGGAGATTGCACCTGCCAGCGCCGTTCAATGGGGATGATCTGGTATTTTCCGGCCCGGATGGGGCTGCCGAGGCGGTTTTCGGGAGCGGGGAATGGGGTCATGGGTGGAGGTGGGGGATTGGGGATTGGGGATTGGGAATTGGGGATTGGGAATTGGGTAATTGGGTATCAGGCATCAGGTAATTCGGCACTGAGAAGATGGGGTTCCCTGATCCCCAATTACCTGATCCCTGATGCCTGATACCTGATGCCTAATCACCTGCCTTCTCCTCCGCTTCTCCATTTTCCTGCGAGGCTTTCCGGTTGAGTTTGCCCAGTTCGGCGTTGAGAAAATCCAGGGCTTTGGAGATGTCTTCGCGGGCTTTGGTTTCGATTTCGCCGCGCTCGATGCTGGTCTTGATTTCCTCGGCTTCGGCTTTGACTTTCCGGGCGGCCTCGCTGTGCTGAATCTCCTCAACCGTCTCACTGACGGCTTCGGCCAACTCGTCCAGCCCGCGCTGGAGGTCGCGGCGCAACTTGCGGGCTTCCTCGTACTCCCAGGTGGCGCGCAGCAGCCCTTTCAGGTTCTCGCTAAGTTCGCGGAACTGGGAGGAGAGATCGGGGGTGGAGTCGGGATCGGTCATGGGGTTGGGGGTTGGGAATTGGGGATGGGGAATCAGGGATTAGGTAATTGGGAAACGGGGATTAGGCATCAGGGTCAGGATCAAGGTGATATGGTGCAGGTGTATCATGAAGGCTCAGATGGGATCCGGGTTCGTGTTCACCGCGTTTGCTGCGTTTCAAAAAAGCAATATAACCATTCAACATGCGGTGCAGTTCGCCGATCTCGGTTTTCAGTTGCCGATACTTATCGTCTGAAAGATACCCTAATCGGTGTGCCAAGATCAAGTGGCTGTAAGTCTCTTCCAACGAGCCGCGGGCAATATAACAAAATCGGATACCATCTTGAAAGTAATACCGACCATATCCTTCAGCGATATTTGCTGGAACGCTTTGAGCGGAGCGGCGCAATTGAGATGCCAACGCATATTTTTCTTCCGCTGGCAAGCCAGGGACAATTTGCTGACAAACTTCAACGGCAAAATCAACAGATCTTTGCCACACCGTCAGCGTCTCAAGCCCTTTGTCCTTGCTGCCCATCACCTACTTCCCAATCACCCAATTACCTAATTGCCTGATTACCTGCTCCCCAGACACCTGCTTCCTAAAACTGCTCCAAAAAGCGCAAATCATTCGCCCAGAAGTAGCGGATGTCCTCGATGTGGTGGCGCAGCATGGTGATGCGCTCAGGCCCCATACCGAAGGCATAGCCGGTGTAGCGTTCCGGGTCGTAGCCGCCGTTGCGAAGTACGTTGGGATGCACCATCCCGCAGCCGAGAATCTCCAGCCAGCCGGTGCGCTTGCACACCTGACAGCCTTCGCCGCCGCACAGGAAGCACTCGATGTCCATCTCGGCGCTCGGCTCGGTGAAAGGGAAATGCGAAGCCCGGAAGCGGGCGCGCACGTTCTGCCCGAACATGCGGCGGGCGAAATCCGCCAGCGTGCCCTTCAGGTCGCTGAAGGTGATGTTTTGCCCGACGGCCAGCCCCTCCACCTGGGTGAACTGGCTCTCGTAACGGGGGCTGACCTGCTCAAAGCGGTAGCACATCCCCGGCAGGATGATGCGAACCGGCGGCGGGTTGTCGGGGTTTTCGGCGGCGAACTCTCGCATCGCCCGGATTTGCCCGGGGGAGGTGTGAGTCCGCAGCAGGATGGGGTTATCGCCGCGGTCGCCCTCGGAGCGGATGTAGAAAGAATCCTGCATCTCGCGGGCAGGATGATAGGGCGGGAAGTTGAGCAACTGGAAGTTGTACTCGTCCGTCTCCACTTCGCGGGAGCGGTAAATCTGAAAGCCCATCTCGGCGAAGATGCGGTAGATTTCGCGCAAAGTCCGCGTGGTGGGGTGCAGCCGTCCGCGCGGGATAGCGCGCCCCGGCAGGGTCACGTCCAGATGCTCGCTGTGGAGGGCGCGTTCCAGCGCGGACTGCCTGAGTTCTTCCGCTTTTTGTTCGTAAGCCGCGGTCAGGGCCTGCTTGGCGGTGTTGGCAGCGCGCCCTACAGCACCGCGCTCTTCCTTGGGGACGCGCCCGATGTTCTTGAAAACGCCCATGATGGCGGAATTGCGCCCCAGGTGCGCGGTTTTCCACGCTTGCAGGGCTTCTTCGCTGTCCACCTGGGCGAGCGCATCCAGCCCGGCCTGTTGGATTTCCTTGATTTGATCGAGCATAAAACCTCCGGTTGCCAAGGGGTCAGGGGTTGGGTAATCAGGTACCAGGTACCAGGTATCAGGTATCAGGAATTGGGACCTCCTATTTCCTGATTACCCAATTACCCGATTACCCAATTACCTGATTACCCAATTCCTTTCCTTACCCTCAACAAAAAATCCCATCCCACAAAGGGACGGGAGCGTTTTTCCCGCGGTACCACCCAATTTGGCTGATTACAGCCCGCTTTTGTCCCTGCTAACGTGGGGAAGGCGGCTGGCATTACTGCGTGGCTCGGCGGCAAGTGCTTCGGCGCCAGGTTTTTGAGCGCTCCCGCAAACAGGAACACCTGACACGGGAGCACCGGCCCACGGTTCACACCAGCGGCTCAGGAGGGAACTTCGGTCAGGTTCTGCCCGGCGGGGGTTTCAGCCTGTGCCCCGTGCCTCTCTGGGGGTTTCTACCGACCTACTTTTCTCCGTCATTGCCTTTGGGGTTGGTATTCGGTTGATGCTGCAATTATCCCCAAATCCGGTGACCTGTCAAGGACGAGCGCGGATTTTAGTACCAATGAGCCTGCCTGTAAAGCGGATTTATGCTATACTTACCGAAAACTGAGAGTCACCACCGCCGATAATGTGAGTGTCACCCCGCATTGTCGTTTTGTGTTACCATTATCGAAGCATAACGGAGCATCCCGTGGAATCATCCAGCGCACAAATCCGGCGAGATTGGGCCAATACCCTGCACCGCTGGGGGTTGACGAACTTCGCCGCAACCCTGCTGGAAGCGTTGGAACCGCTCAACCTGTTCGGGGCGCAAATGGTTTACCTGACCCAGCCCGTTTTGACGACCTTCGTCCCCGCAGAATACCTGGATGCGCTGGCTGATCTGCTGGAAGATCCGCAAACCGCACAATCGTTCATCACCGTGCTGCGAGAGGCTGACACCCGCAGACACACCTGACCCCCGGAGGAACCCCTCGTGACCATCTCCGGTCTTCTTGGTTTTATTTTCATCCTTGTTTTCTTCGGCCTGATGATGCTCTTCCTGGCATCGGGGCACGAGCAGCCTGACCAGCACCTGCGCCGCATTGCTGCTTTTGGAAAACTGCGCCGGGCCATCGGCCTCGCCGTGGAAGCCGGGTCGCGCCTGCACGTCAGCATCGGACGCGGCGGCGTGGTCGGCCCGCAGTCCGCGGCGGCCTTCGTCGGGTTGAGCATGTTGGAACAACTGGCCGGTTCCGCATCCACCGGGGACAAACCGCCCGTCGCCACCGCCGGGGACGGCACGCTGGCTATTCTGGCTCAGGATACCATGCGCGCAACATACAAAAGCATCGGGCTGGGAGACCAGTTCGAGATGACCTCCGGGCAGGTCACCGGCCTGACCCCCTTCTCCTACGCCGCAGGGGTTCTCCCCCTGGTCAGCGATAACAAAACCGGTGCCAGCATCCTGGCCGGGCACTTCGGCAGCGAAGTCGCCCTGATCACCGATGCGGGCGAGCGCAGCGATAACCTCACCCTGGCCGGTACCGACAGTCTGCCGGGGCAGGCCGTTTTGTACGCCACCGCCCATGAACCCCTGATCGGCGAAGAACTTTACGCCGGGGGCGCCTACCTCAATGCCGGGCCGATGCACGAAGCCAGCCTCCGCACCCAGGATGCCTTCCGCTGGGCGCTGGTCACGGTGATCCTGTTCGGGACGGTTGCCGCCCTCTTCGGTCTGGATGAGACCATCTCGCAAATCATCGGAAACATCCTATGAAAACCCGATTGAGAGCCCCCCTCCCAGTTGCAATCGCCATCGGCTTCGGGCTGGTAGTCTTGCTGGGCTACTTTTTCGGAGAAAATGCCGACGGGCAATTGACCACCCTGGGCATCCTGCGCGACTACTTTTTACAGGGCGCTGTTGTCGTCGGCGGAGTTGCCCTGCTGGTCGGCGTGTTCAACCTGGCCTCTGTCCACGCCCAAAAAATCAAACGCGGCGAGGGTGCAGTTTACAGTTTCATCACCCTGCTGGCGCTGGCGCTCACCCTGCTGGTGGGATTCTACGACCTGACAATGACCTACATCCAGGGCGCTCCCGGCCTGTACTGGACACGCTGGATTTTCGAAAACATCCAGTTGCCCGTTGAAACCAGTTTGATGGCGGTGCTGCTCGTCAGCCTGACCTTCGCCGCCACCCGCCTGCTCTCCCGCCGCCTGGATTTGATGTCCGGCGTTTTTGTGGCGTTCGTCTTGGTGCTGCTGATTACCGCCATCCCGGTAATCAGCACACGCGTTGGCTTGCTCGCCGAAGTCCGCGAGTGGATTTTGAGCGTCCCGGCAGTCGGCGGTGCGCGCGGCATCCTCCTGGGAGTCGCGTTGGGCATCGTCGCCACCGGAATTCGCATTCTCACGGGCGCAGACCGCCCTTACGGGGGATAACCGATGGCTGAACTCCGCTGCCCCATGTGCGGGAAACCCAATCCCGATACCCTGGATGTCTGCCAGTTCTGTCAGGCGCGCCTGAAACCGCTGATTGCCCGCCCCTCGGGAGGACCGACTCCCCCCGAAAAACCACCTGCCCCACAGCCGGAAAAGCCGGAACCGGCCTCGGAATCATCGGATTTCATGGATTGGGGCACATTCGACACCGGCGCGCTGGGCGAAACAGATGAAACACCCTTTGATGACGACACCGATGACTGGCTCTCCCGGCTCGGAGATAATGCAGACCCCGCCACGGAACAGTCGCCCGCCGCACCGGTCGAGGAGGAACCAGAACTCCCCGCGTGGATGACTGCCGGTGAGGCAGCCCCCGCCTCCGCCGCCGACCTCGAAAGCAGCCTCCCCGACTGGCTGACCGATTCCGCCGCCGCGGAATCCGAATTCCCCGCCGAAGAAGAACCCGCCATCCCGGACTGGCTGACCGGCGGCGCTGCGGAAACGGCCTCCGAATCCGAACCGGAAGGCGGCCCCGCCGATTGGCTTACCGCCGATTCTGAAACGCCTGCCGAACCACCGCCCCCCCAGGAAACAGCCGCACCCGCCGAAAAAACGGAATCATCCGGCTGGCTGTCAGATTTCGGTCAGCAGGATACCATCCCGATAGAAAAAAACGCCGACCTTCCTGACTGGCTCACCGGCAAAGACGAAGACACCAAACCGGCAGCAGCATCCACACCGCCCTTCATCCCCGATGATGCAGGCGATGCAGATGCTTTCCCCGACTGGCTTTCCCAAAACACGGAAAATATCCCCGCCGGGACGGACCTCTCACCGGAATCCGCGGCTGATGAAGAATTGCCCGACTGGTTCACCAGTGACATTGACACCAGCGAAGAAGGAGAGACGCCTGCCGTTTCCGGCTCAACCGGCGTTACCGATTTCCTGGCACGTATCGAATCGGGAGAGACCGCACCAGAGATCTCTGAACCCGCCGCCGGGGCCGAAATTCCCGGCTGGCTTTCTGAAACGGATGAACCTGCCGAAGAATTGCCGCCGGGATCGTTCCCTGCCGACGAAGAAACCGGATTCTCCGATTGGCTGGGCAGCGAAAGCGAACCCGGAACGACCATCGAGGCGGCTGCGGAACCCCCCGCACCAGAAACCGCATCCACCGGTGTCACCGATTTTCTGAGGCAACTCGACGCGGAAAGCAGCGCTGAAACCGCGGCAGAACAGCCACCCGCCGAAGCGGGCGACCTCCCCGACTGGCTGGCGGAAGAGCCCCCGTCCGGGGAAGCCGCTCCGGCAGAGGAGAGCGAAGAAATCCCCGATTGGCTGGCCGGACTGGATGGGTTTTCCCCGCCGCCGGATGAAGAGGCAGCCCCCGCAGGCCCGGAAATCCCGGTAGACGAGTCGCGTGCCGTCCCGGAATGGCTGCGAGAAATGGAAGGAATAACCCCGGAGCCGGAGGGCGAATCTTTTGAGGCCGTCCCTGAGTTTGAAATTCCCGAAGAGACACCCTTCGTCAGCGATGAAGAGTTTGAAGACGACCTGTTCGAGATAGGGCAATTGCCCGACCTGAGCGAGGGCGATCTCCGTGCCGCAGATGAGCCGATTTCCCGGCCGGTGGATGATGCGCTAACCCCGGCAGAACTTCCTGGCTGGCTGGCGGCCATGCGCCCAGTCGAATCGTCCCCTGCCCCGGATGGCGAACCCGGCGAGGTTGAAACCTCCGGCCCGTTGGCGGGGCTGAACAACGTACTGTCTGCCCAGCCGGATGTTATCCGGCTGAAAAAGCCGCCCGCCTATTCCAGTAAACTTCAGGTCAGCGAATCCCAGCAGGCTCATGCTGCCCTGCTGCAAGCGATGCTGGAAACCGAGAACAAGCCGCAGCCTTTGCCCCTGCCGCATCTGATTACCAGTCACCGTCTCTTCAAAGGCGCGCTGGGGGTGCTCTTGCTGATTATCGCATTTCTGGCAGTGCTGGCGGACACCAATATGGCAGCCCTGCCCGCTGCCCCTTCCCAGCCCGTGATGCAAACCAGGCAGATGGTTGACCTGCTGGCTTCGGACGATACGGTGCTGCTGGTTTTTGATTATGAACCCGGCTTTGCCGGTGAGATGGAAGCGGTTGCGGCGGCGGTGGTGGATCACATCATGCTGCGCGGAGCCAAAGTGGCAACGGTTTCCACCTCACCAACCGGCCCTGCACTGGCAGAGCATTTCATCAGCCGCGTGGAGGGCGAACACGGCTACACCAGCGGAGGGCAGTACGTAAATCTGGGGTATATCCCCGGCGGGCTCCCCGGTTTGGCGGCTTTTGCCCGTACGCCGCAGTGGGTTGTGCCAAATACCCTGGATGGCGTACCCGCCTGGGGAACGGGACCCCTCCAAAACGTCTCCCGCCTTTCTGATTTCGCATTGGTGGCTGTCATCAGCGACAGCCCGAACACCATCCAGGCCTGGGTGGAGCAAGTCCAGCCCCAATTGGGCGGAACACCAATGGTCGCCGTAGTCAGTGCGCAAGCCGGCCCCATGGTACGACCGTATTACGCCCGGCAGTCCGGTCAACTGAGCGGGCTGGTCAGCGGCCTGCCCGATGCGGCTGCCTACGAAGTGGCAAACCGGCACAATCCGGCACGGGATTACTGGGACGCGTTCAACATTGTGCTGATTGTGGCGTCAAGCGCGATTCTGATCGGGATACTGGTTATCACGGGATCGGATTTGCTGACCCGGCGAAAAGAGGGAGGGGAATCCGAATGAGTATGCCGGATTTTGTCGGAGCAATTGTGGGGTTTGTGTTGACTCTGGCGGTGTTCAGTTACATCTGGGGCGATAATGCTGTTTTCCGTATGGCCTCTCACCTGTTTATCGGAGTTGCTGCCGGGTATGTGGCAACAGCGGTGCTGGACAGTGTAATTTTGCATCAGTTGATTTTCCCCTTTGTGGATGGCGACCGCAACGCCATGATTTTTGCCATCTTGTTTCTGGTTCTGAGTGTGCTGATGCTGGCAAAAATCTCTCCCCGCCTGGAAAAACTGGGCAGCCCGGCAGTAGCGTACCTGACGGGCGTAGGTGCGGCGGCAGCCATCGGCGGTGCGGTAATGGGGACGATTTTCCCCCAATCGGCAGCAACGATGCAGGTTTTTAATGTGCACAGTAACCCGCTCAATGCCATGATTGTTTTGGCCGGTACGCTGACCACGGTGATGTATTTCCATTTTGGTATTCGCAACAAGCCTCGCCAGGAGGAGGAAGAACACAAAAATGAACCGCCTGGCTGGATGGAAAGCCTCAGCGATATCGGACGGGTGTTCATTGCCATTGCTTTTGCTGCGTTGTTTGCCGGTGTGTACCTGGCAGCGGCAACGGCATTGGTTGAGCGTGTTGCATTTCTCTGGAATTTCGTCAAGGATTTAATTTTCTAGCAATGCCATCTTCTCTTGTTTCTGCGGATTCGTTGTTAGCCATTGATGTGGGCACCAGCACCACGCGGGCTTTGTTGTTCGATGTGGTAGAAGGCCGTTACCGCTTTCTGGCAGCCGGTTCCGCAGTTACCACCGCAAATGCACCCTTCAAAGATATCAGCGAGGGCGTGCGGCGGGCGCTGGACCAACTTGCGGAGATCTCCGGGCGTTTGTTGCTGCGCGAGAACGGAAGCATTATTATCCCCAGTTCGCCGGATGGCTCCGGCGTAGATGCCCTGGCGGCTACTATCTCGCTTGGCGAACCCCTCAAGGTGATTGCGCTTGGCCTGCTGGAGGATGTTTCGCTGGAGAGCGCCCGACGTCTGGCGGCAACCACTTACGCGACGGTGGTTGAAACCCTGAGTTTGAACGACCGCCGCAAGCAGGATGCCCGCATTGACCTGATTTTGCGCACCCGCCCCGATTTAGTGATTGCCGCGGGCGGCACCGAAGGCGGAGCAGACCGATCCATCAAGGAGTTACTGGAAACCGTCGGCCTGGCCTGCCGCCTGATGCCCAGGGATGGGCGTCCCCAAGTGTTGTTCGCGGGCAACAAGGCCATCCACAAGGATGTTCGGGCGATGCTTGGCAAGGCCGTCCAACTGCACTATGCCCCCAATATCCGCCCCGCACTGGAGATGGAAGACCTGAACGCGGCCCAGATAAAACTGGCAAAAATTTACCAGCAGATTTTCGCTGAAAAAGTGCTCGGCATCCACGACCTGAACACCTGGGCGGGAGGCAACCTGTTGCCGAACGCGACCGCATTCGGACGGATGATTCGCTTTCTCAGCCGCCTGTACGATCCGGCCAAAGGCGTACTCGGCGTGGATACAGGGGCGTCCGCATCCACGGTAATTGCCGGTTTTAGCGGGCGGCTCTTTACCGGGGTTTACCCGGAATTCGGTTTGGGGCGCGGCCTGCCCGGAATTCTGAAGGTTGCTTCCCCAAAACGGATTGCCCGCTGGCTAACAATTGACCTCAGCCCGGAGGACGTGCGCGATTACATCTATCACAAATCCGCCTACCCTGCCAGCATCCCTGCCACCGAGGAAGAATTGGCGCTGGAACAAGCCATCCTGCGCGAGGTGCTGCGCCTGAGCATGAAAAGATTGAGTGCGAATTTTCCGCCTGGAACCGCCGGGCTGAAACCCGGCCTAACCCCCTGGTTTGAACCGATTTTGGTGCGCGGCAGAAGTTTCACAAACGCCCCCAGCCCGGGACGGGCACTGCTTGCCCTGCTGGACGGCTTACAGCCAACTGGCGTGACCACCGTTTTGCTGGATCAGAGCGAATTGGCTGCGGCACTGGGAGCGGCGGCAGCGGCTAACCCGGCACTGGTTGTTCAGGTGCTGGAAACCAACATGCAGAACCTGGGCGCGGTGATTTCTCCGGTGGGGAAAGCCCGCCCTGGTACCCCGATTTTGCGCTTGCAGGCTACCCTCGAGGATGGCAGCGAGCAGAAGATGGAAATCAAGTACGGCACCATTGAGGTTCTGTCTGTCCCCCTGGGGCAGACGGTTACACTGCGGTTGCAGCCGCTCCACCGTTTTGATATCGGCATGGGCGGCCCCGGCCGCGGCGGTCAACTGCGGGTGGTCGGCGGCACACTGGGTGTAATCATTGATGCCCGTGGCCGTCCGATAATTCTGCACCACGACCCGGAACAGCGCCGCAAACTGTTCGGCAAATGGCTCTGGATGCTGGGCGGGTAAGGGTCTTTGTGCGGTATGCGACAACCCGCCCCGCGATGCAGCGGCTCGCAACGGCTGTCCCCACCACTTCTCCACTACTCCGAAACGAACGATGCTGGCACCAATTGCTCACGTCTTACCCCTTACTACCATCCGCCGCGAGCGGGTTTTGCCGGTTCCCGGACGGGTGCTTGTCCGCCAGGGACAGAAGGTTGCCCCGCGGGATGTAATTGCAGAAGCCGCAACCACTGCGGAACATCTGTTGCTGGATGTACCGCGGGCACTGGGCATTTCTGCCAAAGAAGCCGCGGCTCTGATTCAACGCGAGGTTGGGGACCTTGTCAATGAGGGGGATCTGATTGCCGGGCCGGTCGGTATTACCCGGCGAGTGCTGCGCTCACCTGCCTCAGGAAAAATTGTACTCATCCGACGCAGCAAAATACTGCTGGATGTGGATAGCGCGCCTCACCAGTTACGGGCGGGGATGGTTGGTGTGGTTGCCGATTTGGTTGCCGATCGCGGTGCGATCATCGAAAGTGTGGGCGCGCTGGTGCAGGGGGTCTGGGGCAACGGGCGGCTTGGATTTGGACTGCTTCAAAATCGAATGGAAACGCCATCTGATAAAATTACGCCTGGCGAACTGGATGTCAGTTTGCGCGGAGCGATTGCCCTGGCAGGTTACTGCGATAACCCGGAGGTGCTGCACGCTGCTTCCAGTATCCCCGTCAAAGGAGTAATTTTCACCAGCATGGCGGCCTCTCTGGTGCCGCTGGCCCGTCAGATGCCCTATGCCATTGTGGTGTTGCGCGGCTTCGGGGAGCAGCACCTGGATACGCCCAGTTACAAACTGCTTACCAGCAACCATAACCGCGAGGCATCCATCAATGGCGTAGCGTTTCACCGCTTTTACGGAACCCGCCCGGAAGTAGTTATCCCGCTCCCGGCTTCTGACGATCCGCCATCCCCGCCTGAATCGGAAGAGTTCGCAGCCGGGCAGCGCGTCCGCCTGACTCATTGGCGGGCATTGCATTCGGTGGGTACCATCCAGCACATTTTGCCACAACTTGCCCTGCTTCCCAACAAACTAAAGGCACCGGCAGCATCGGTACAACTTGAAAACGGGGAAACCGTTACGGTTCCTCTGGCAAATTTGGAGATTTTAGCGTAAGATTGTAACAGGCTGTAATTTGCGCTTTTGGTGTGCAATCCTTGTGAGGAGAAAGAGTAATGGTCAATTACAACGACGAATTCGATTTTGCTGACGATACCGTTGATGATAGCAGCGGTATGGATGGCTTTGACGGCGGTTATGATGACAGTTTTGACGATGATTTTGATGACTTCCAGGATGATGATTTTCAGGGTAGCGACGACGGAAACGATAACCGCACTTTCTGGATCATCGCGGGCGTTCTGGGGGCAATCCTTGTTCTGGCGCTGGTCTGCATGGTCGTTTACGCCATGATGTTTATGCCGCAGCGGCGGGATGCCCAGAGTACTCAGGTTGCTGAAATCAATATGCAGAATACCAGCATCGCCCTGGCAGCGGAGATGACCGCCCAGGCACAGGCCTGGACTTACACGCCGACAGTCACCAACACACCGCTCCCCGTGACCCCAACTCCCAGCAAAACGCCGGTGGTTGCTCCGACAAATACGCCAATTCCCGGCACCACTGTTGCTACGCAGGATCCGCGCACTGCAACCGTCTCCGCATTGTTAACCCAGCAGGCCGCCACGCTGACTGCTGTTGCGCCGACCCCTACCATTCCCGATACAGGCTTTGCAGACGATTTCGGTATTCCCGGCCTGCTTGCACTGGCCGGGGCGTTGGTTGTTGTCATCTTCCTGGCGCGGCGTTTGCGGAGTTCCGGCTAGCCTCCATCTGAAAATTTCAAAAAAGGCCGTGCCTCATGGCGCGGCCTTTTCTGTCCCTGTAGGCAAAAGATGTGGCAATTGGGCAGTCATACGGAATCTGCTTCCTTTCTCATCTCCCCTGCCCTCCCGAAATTTCCGCTTTGGTTCCCCTCTCCCAAAGGGAGAGGGGTTAGGGGTGAGGGCGGGGGGAGGGTTGGGTGGGGGGACCACCGGCGTTCTACATCTTTTGCTTGTCCTGTTCGCAAAATGAAGACTGGCAGTCCTGGCAGGACTGCCAGTCTTGTGTGCGGGGCGAGAGAAACACATAGGAATTTCTACAACATTTGCCTGCACCCCTTCCCCGGCCACGGGTGCATCACCACGCTTTTTATGCTAAAATAGGCACATGACAAGCGAGCCCCCTGAACAAAAGCGTGAACGCAACGAGCGCACCTGGCAGGCGCACCGCCGTGATGTCTTCTGGCAGATCACCATGCCGCTGGCGGTGATTTTGCTGGTGGTATTCGCCATCCTGGGGTTGACTGTGTACGCCGCAGCAGGCGGCGGCTCGGTTGCCAAAGGCGGGGATGTAGCCTTGGTGTTTCTCATCATCCCGCTGATGGTAATGGCTGTGTTTTCGCTGGTTGTGTTTGGTGCGGCCGCCTATGGGCTGGTACGGCTGAACAACGCCCTGCCGTTTTACACCCGACAGATGCAGGACGCCATGTACCGGCTTCAGAGGCGGGTCAACGCTGGCGCAGATAAAGTTACCGCCCCAATTCTCAAAGTGCATGGCTTTATCGCCTCGGTGAAGGCGCTCAAACCCAGAAAATAACCATCGGGCCGGGGCAACCCGCCCAATCCAGAGGTGCTGAAATGACGGAAGTTCAATACACGGACGATCAGGCAATGGTGGAAGTGGAGAACTGGAAACCCAAAGTGCTGGTAGCAGGCGCCCTTCTTGGCGCGGTTATCGGGCTGGGAACCGCGTTTCTGCTCGTCAACCGCGTGGATGAAGGCGAGAAACTGGAAATTACCCCCGCCCAGAGCATCAAAATGGGACTGGCCGCCCTCACCTTCCTGCGCCAGATTACGCAATTGGGCTAAGTCGCCCGCACACGCAATCCATCGTTCAATCGGACAGGGCAGGGTCATCCCGTTGCCCTGTCTTTTTGTATCCTGATATGGCTGCTCCCGTTTTCTACGTTGGCAATCTGCCGGTTTGCGGGGATGTGATCCTCTCCCCGATGGACGGCTACTCCTCCTGGCCCTTCCGCTCGATTTGCCGCGAACTCGGCTCGGCGATGAGTTACACCGAGTTCGTCTATGTGCGGGATATTCTGGCGCGCCCCGGCTATGTGCTGCCCAAAATGCGCTTTACCGATGACGAGCGCCCGGTGGTGATCCAGATTTACGGCGAGTACCCCGACCAGTTTTTGGAGGCCGCGCTGGAAGTGCAGGATCAACTCGCCCCGGATGCGATTGACATCAACATGGGCTGTCCCGCCAAATCCGTGGTGGCGCGGGGCGCGGGCGCGGGGCTGATGCGCACCCCCCTGAAGGTAGCCCGCATCTTCCGAAAACTCTCCCGCGCCCTGGAAATCCCGGTCACCGCCAAAATCCGCCTGGGGCTGGATGACGACTGCCTGACATACAAACTGATCGCCCGCATTGTGCAGGAAGAGGGCGGGCAACTGCTGGCAATCCACGCCCGCACCCGCAAACAGGGCTACTACGGGCAGGCCAACTGGGATGCCGTCGCTGAGGTGGCGCAGTCTCTTTCCATCCCGGTAATTGGCAACGGGGATGTGAAAACCGTCGCCGATATTGAGCGCATGAAGGTGCACACCGGCTGCGCGGGCGTGATGATCGGGCGTGCCGCGGTCTCCAACCCGTGGATTTTCAGCCGTCTCGACCGGGAACAGGTTTCCGCAGCGCAGGTGCGGGAACTGATGCTCAGACATCTGGCGCGCAGTCTGGATTTCTACGGCCCGGCGCGCGGGCTGAAACTGTTCCGCAAATACGCAGCAAACTACCTCTCGCCCTACGGTTTGTCTAAAGAACAGCGCCAGAAACTGCTAACCCGCGAAAAGCCGGAAGCGTTCCTGACGCTGCTGGATGAGATTTTGGATGACGGGATGGAGGAATTAAACGGGCTTGGGAACTGAAGATCTACTTCTCCGGCGGAGGAATGGGGAGATCATCCTTATCCGTTTCCCGCCACTTGTCGCCCTCATCAATCAGCATCACGGGGATGTCCTGACGGACGGGATATTTGCGTCCGCAATCCTGGCAAATGAACCAGGATTCTTTGTAAAATTCGAGCAGGCCGCCGGTTTCGCGCACGCAGGCGGGGCAACGCAGAATTTCAACTAAGTCTTGACTGACCATATTCTCTCCTGTCGGGTGATGTGTTTTTTTACAATTGGCAGATGTATTTTATCATCAATCGCGGGTATGCGAGGGAACCCGCCAATGGCGGGGTGCAGGCAAATGGCGTAGAACGACGGTGTTCCCCCCACCCAACCCTCCCTCCGTTCTCAAAGTGACCTTATGAAAACGACTGGCACGCTGCTTCTCACCCTGCTTGCGTTCATTGCCGCCTCCTGTGCGGACCGGCAGAATACCCCGGTTCCCCCTTCAGGGACAGCCTCCCCCGTTCCTGTGTGGACGGCTTCACCCTCCCCGTCATCCCCCGCGGCTACACCGTCGCCCACCCCGGAACCTCCGGCGGCCTCCCCCTCCCCGACAGAAACGCCTGCCCCGAAGTGGATTCAGCAACTCTGCTCTCCCCTGGCTGAACAAGCCCTGGCAGAGATTCCGGAAATTGTCAGTGATCCGTATAACCCTCCACCGCCCGGCAGGGATGAGCGGCATCATGGTGTGGATTTTGCCTACTATCGCCGCAAAGACCGCATCACCAACGAGGGTGAAATCGTTCAAGCGATTTTGCCGGGGCGGGCTGCCGCGGTTGTAAAAAATCAACTGCCTTACGGGAATATGGTTATTCTTGAAACGGAAGGCAGCCGTCTGCCTCCCGTGCTGCGAGCGGATCTGGGCATCCGGCCGGGTGAGTCGCTCTATCACCTGTATGCGCATTTTGGCGCTGCACCGCTGGTTGTCTTCGGTGATGAAATTGCCTGCGGGCAGCCATTGGGGGCGGTTGGAGCCAGCGGCTACAATATCGTCAACCCGCATCTGCACCTGGAAACCCGCATTGGCCCTGCCGGAATGTCCTTCCCCGCGGGGCTGGGCTTTTACACCACTGCTGCCAGCGATGACGAACGGGAGAATTACCTGTTGTGGCGTACCAGCGGAGTTTTTCGCCATTTTGACCCGATGCGGTTGATTCTTTTTTACCTGGGGGAGTAAGTGTCTATCCGAAAGTTCAAACGGGCGCGAGCAAAAGATGTAGAAATTGGGCAGTCGTATGGGCTTCCCCCTGCCCAACCCTCCCTTTGGGAGAGGGAAACCAAAGCGGAAATTTTGGGGCGAGGCAGCGACAACAGCACCACAGCACATTTTCCCTTCCCTGGGGACGGGGGGAGCAATCTCTAAGTGGTGTATTTTCGGGCACTTCGTGCCCGAAAATACACCACAGGGTGCTTCCCCTCCCCTCAGGGGGAGGGGGTGGGGGCGATAGAAAAGTTCACAACAGGGTCTAAATCAGCCCCCGGCGCACGGCGCGGGTGACCGCGTCAACCCGGTTGCGCGCCTCCAGTTTGGTCATCACGTTGCGGACATAATCCTTGACCGTGGCCGTGCTGACGAAAAGCGAGTCGGCAATCTCGGTGTTGGTCATGCCCTGTGCCATCAGTTGCAAAATTTCAATCTCGCGCGGAGAGAGCAGCGCATCCGTCTCGGTCGGGGGATGCTCAACGGCGTATTCCGCCAGGGACCGCGTGACGCGCGGGTCGAAGGCCATTTCCCCCTTCAGGACCTGACGCACCCGCGAGACCAGATCCATCTGCTCGGCATCTTTGAGCAGGTAGCCCTTTGCTCCGGCCTGCAAGGCCTGATGGATCAGGTTGCTATCCATGAAAGCGGTCAGCACCAGCACTTTGGTCTGGGGGCTGACGCTGCGCACATAACGGCAGACATCCAGACCGCTGAGTTCGTCCAGGCGGATGTCCACCAGGGCTACATCCGGCTTCTGGCGGGCAATCAGCCAGGAACCCTGCTGCCCGCTCCCGGCTTCGCCGACAATCTCAAAATCCGGTTCTTGCTCCAGGATGGTGCGCAATCCCTCCCGCACCACTTTATGGTCATCCACAATCACAATACGATAACTCATACCGGCATACTCCTGGCAGAGAGCGGCAGCGTCAGACGCACCACCGCGCCGCCATCTTCGTTGTTCATCGTTTCCAGATAGCCCCCGGCCTGCTCTGCCAACTGGTGCATGGTACGCATTCCAAAGTGCAGGTCGCTTTGCATTTTGGCCCGCGCATTGCCGGAAAACCCCGTGCCGTTATCCTGGATGGAGACCAGCAGACGATCCTGATAAACGACAATGCTGACAATCACCGCGGTGGATTGGGCGTGCTTTTGGGTGTTTGCCAGCGACTCGCGCACAATCCGGTAAATTGCCTGGGATGCCCGATCGGAGAGTTCCGGCCACTGGGAGGGAGCGATGAGGGTGACTTCGATCCCCGAAAGTTTTTCAAACTCCTCGACAAGTTCCTGCAAGAGCGAGGAAAGCGGGGCATCCCCCCGCAAGGGGCCGCGTGTCAGGGCTTCAATGGCGCCCCGCAGGTCCGCGGTGGCCCGCGAGGCCATGCGGCGGATGCGCAGCGCCTTGTGGTAGAGCGAACTGTCTTCCGGCAAAGCGGCAATCAGCCCTTCGGCTTCCATCCCGACCACGAACAGGAGTTGCACCGTGCTGTCGTGCAAATCCTGGGCAATGCGCTGCCGTTCCTGCAACTGTGCCAGTTCCAGAACTTCATCGTGGAGATGAGCGTTTTCCAGGGCTACGGAGGCCTGCCGGGAAAAAGTAGCGAGCAGTTTCAGATCTTCCGAGTCGAAGGATGGCCCGTAAGCGGTCTGCCCGACAATCAGCACGCCCTCCGGTTCCCCGCGGATGATGAGCGGCACACTGACCACGCGCTGCACGTTGATATGGGCTGCGCCCAGTGATTTGCCAGCAGGCAGCGCTTGCAAGTTGTCAATCTGGAGAACTTCGCGAGTGTAAATCGGCTCTAAAAGAAACCGCATTTCGTCCGGGAAGTTTTTGTTTTGCCGCCTGACCCCGTGAACGCAATACTCCCCAGGCTGCCGGTTCGCATCCAGCAGAACAACCATGCTAACATCCGCCGAGAGCAGATGCTGGGCTACGGATACAATCTGCTCCAGCACCACGTCCTTATCCAGATGCGTGAGGATGGAACAGCCCATTTGGATCAGCAGTTCGGTCTGGCGCAGCCGCCGCCCCAATGCGCCCAAACTGCGCTGGGTGGCCGTCATCTGCCCGACCTCGTCAACGATGGACTGATAAAGGCTGGGACGCCCGCGCGGGTCGTAGCGTACCGTCTGCCCGCCGATTTTCCCCACCGCGGAGCGGGGTTCCAGCGGGCGGCGGGCGGTTTCGGCAAGCAGTTTCAGCGCTTCGGCACTGCCGGGCACGGACTCCAGTTCCAGGCTGAGACGGTCAAGCGTCTCGGGGCTGCCAATCAGATTGAGATAGGCGGCCATATCCTCAAAAACGGAATCCGGCAGGGAAAACTGTTTTCGCAGCCGCGCCAGAATGCCGTAACGCAGCATCAGCACCCGCTCCGATTTTCCCAACAACCCGATGGCAGGCATAATTTTCCTCGCCGATTGTGCTCAATTGGCTCGCAACAGGCCGTGTGAAGTGGGGCCTGTTGCAAGTGTTTATTCAAACCTGAATTTTGGAGAAGGTACGGGGCACTTGCTTTGCAGCATGAACATCCGCGAATGAGGCGAATATCACGATTTTTTTCGTGTAAGTTATGCCATTCGTCGCACTCGGGTTCCCCGGACAGCGCCATCTGGCTTATCCGCAAATCAGGTTATCCTATTAACCTGAAGTTCTGAACCAGCATTATACCCTACTCGCCTGGCGGTTGATGGTTTTTCCGGTTTCGGGGGGGGCAAGCAAATGTTGCAGAAATTCCTATGTGTTTCCCTCGCTCCGACACAAGACTGGCAGTCCTGACAGGACTGCCAGTCTTCATTTTGCGACAGGACAAGCACCGAACACCCCGCCCTGCCGGGAGCAGGACAGAGACATACGGCTGCCCAATTTCTATATCTTTTGCCTGCACCCGTTCCGGATACAGGCAAAAGACCGGGGAAAATTTGACGGGTTCTTACCCCTTCAGTGAACCCGCCATCAGGCCGCGGATGAAGTAGCGGCTCAGGAAGATGTAAACCAGCAGGGTCGGCAGCGCGGCCAGGAAGGAGCCCGCCATCTGCACGTTCCAGGCGATGATCTGGCTGCCGGCCATATTGTTCAGCGCCACCGTCACCGGCCAGTTGGAGGGGTTGGTCAGCACCACCGCGAACAGAAAATCGTTCCAGGCGGAGGTGAACTGCCAGATCAGCACCACCACAAAGGCGGGCACCGAGAGCGGCAGCAGGATGTGCCAGTAACTCCCCAAAAGCCCCGCGCCGTCAATATGGGAGGCCTCCAGCAATTCGTCGGGCACGGAGGCGTAATAATTGCGGAAGGTCAGCGTGGTGATGGGCAGGCCGTAGATGATATGGGTCAGCATCAGCCCCCAGAGCGTGCCGTACAACCCGATGCGGTTCATAAACTCCACCAGCGGGATCAGGATGCTCTGGTAGGGGATGAACATCCCGAACAAAATCGCCGGGAAGATGATGTCGGCGCCGCGGAATTTCCACTTGGAGAGGATATACCCGTTGATTGACCCCAGGAAGGATGAAATCAGCGCCGCCGGAATCACCATGTTGAAACTGTTCCACATGTAGGGTGACAGTTTCTCGTAGGCTTCAATGAAGTTATCCAGCCGGAGTTGGGTGGGCAGTTCCCACATGGTTTTCAGGCTGACCTCGTCGAAGCCCTTGAAGCCGGTAATCAGCATCACGTAGATGGGCAGCAGGTAGAACACCGCCATGAAAATCAGCGGGAGCAACAGCAAATTCTTCCAGCGGAACAGCCGCCTGCGCCAGTAAGGTACGTTGATCATAGTTGCGTCTCGTTTTTCGTGGTGTAGCGGATGTAGGGGATGATCAGCACCGCCACGCTCAGCAGCAGCAGGATGCCGATTGCCGCCCCGCGGGCGAAGAAGTAGCCGTCGAAGGTGGTCTGCCACATGTAGATGGCGGGCACATCCAGGGGGAGTTGCTTGCCCGCCACGGCGATGATCAGGTCAAACACCTTGAGGGAGATATGCCCCAGGATGATCATCGCGCTCAGGGTGATGGGGCGCAGCAGCGGGAAGATGATTTTGAAGTAGATTTTGACTTCGCTGGCGCCATCCATGCGGGCGGCTTCGCGCAGTTCTTCGGGGATGGCGCGCAACCCGCCGAGGTAGAGCGCCATGATGTACCCCGACATCTGCCAGATGGCCGCCAGCGCGATGGCGGCGATGCCCCAGTTTGGGGTGGTGTACCACTTGTTGACGAGAAAATCCAGCCCCATGTTGTGGAACAGCAAATTCAACCCGCTCATCCGGGAGCCCATTGCGGGGTTCATCAGCCACCGCCAGACCACCCCGGTGACGATGAAGGAAATCGCCATCGGGAAGATGAACAGGTTGCGGAAAAAGCCCTCCCCCGGCAGGTTCTGGTCGAGCAAAATCGCCAGGGTAATCCCCAGGATGAGCGAGCCGCCCACAAAAATCACGGTGAAAATAATCGTGTTGCGGATGTCAATATGAAAGCGGGGGTCGTGAAAAAGTTCAATATAATTGCTGAAGCCTGCCCAAGTGTAATCGGGGAGCAGCCCTTTCCACTCGCTCAGGGAAACCCGCACCGACCAGGCGATGAAAACGTACACGAAAATTGCCACCGCCAGAATGGATGGCGAGACGAGTACGATTGCGAGAATTTTGTCCTTGTTTCGGGTCATCATGCCTCGATGTGGGGATGTACGGGCGAAGCCTGTACACCCCTGTTGCCACAAAGGCAGGGGCGTGATGAATCACGCCCCTGCCGGAAACTTATTTGCAAGGCCCGGAAGCCTGGCAGGCTGAAACCAGCGCGGACTGGAAGGCATCCACGTCTTTGCTCGCCAGGAAGAGACCGATGGCAGTGTCAATTTCGGATTTCCAGGAGTCGTTGGCGGTCACGCCGTGGGTCAGCGAGCCGACGACGGTGTCGTTGACCCAGCCGTGCGCTGCCGATTGCAGGTAGACGCCAAACAGTTCGGGGTCGCAGTCGGTGCGGGCGCAGATCGAACCCTTGACCGGATTGAAGGCTTCCTGCCCTTCCTTGGAACCGGCAACCGTCAGCCAGGCAATGGCGTTCTCGCGGTTCGGTGCGCCTACCGGCAGCACGAAACTGTCCGAGAGGAACTGGAAGGTGCCGTTGGTTCCGGGGACGGGAGTCCAGCCGTAATCGGTTTCGGGGGTCTTCCCCAATTCACGGAAGAAACCCTCAGCCCAGTCACCCATCACGTTGAAGGCGGCATCGCCATCCACCACCAGTTGGGAGGCATCCTGCCAACTGAGCGAAGCGGAATCGGAGTTGGTGTAGGTCAGCACCTTGTTGAAGTCTTCCAGGGCTTGCTTGACTTCGGGGCTGCCCCAGTCGGTGGTGCCGTCCCACAAACCGTTGTAGGCATCGGGGCCGAGCGAAGCCAGCATGACGGTTTCGAACAGGTGCATCACCGTCCATTGCTCGCCAAGCGCCAGCGGGAGTACGCCCGCTTCCTGGAGGGTGTCCATCGCCGCGAACCACTCGTCCAGCGTGGTGGGAACTTCAACGCCGTTGTCTGCCAGGATATTGGGGTTGTACCACATCACATTGGCGCGGTGGATATTGACCGGCACCGAGTAGATGTTGCCGTCTTT
>CAZPSL010000094.1:0-37152 GCA_964589145.1 uncultured Anaerolineales bacterium | reverse complement strand
GAAATGGAAGCCCTTTACCAGAACGATCCTGCGTGGGAAAACGTCAAACTTGGCAACCAGGATAAGGAAACCATCGGCAGTTGGGGCTGTTTGCTGACATCGCTGACAATGGTGGTCAACGGCTACGGGTGTGATGAGACTCCTGAAACGATGAATGAAAAACTGAAATCGGCGGGCGGCTTCCAGGGGCCGCTGCTGACGCCCGCTGCGGTGCCTGCCGTTTGTTCGAGGGTAATCTATAAGGGTTATCAGCCTTGCGAGGATTCTCCGGCGCCGCTGTCGAAAATTGATGCTGCCATTGCTGCCGGAAAACCGGTTATCGTTCAGGTGGATTGGTCGCCAAGAGCCGGATTGCAAACCCACTGGGTTGTACTCTACGATAAGGATGGGGATGATTACTACATGATGGATCCTTACCGTTTCCGCGGGGATGTGCCCGGGAAAAAACTCAAACTGCTCGACCGTTACACACATTCCGGGCGCAATGCGGCGCGGGCTATTACTGGTGTAATTTGGCTGGAAGGTGCAACTCCGCCCCTGCCTGCTCCGAAGGCTGATCTGCCGGATGATTCGATAAATGTTTTTGCCGCGGTGGAGGGGCTGGCCTTCCGGGATGCGCCTTCGGTGAGCGGCATCCTGCTCAAACGCCTTCCGCTGAACGCTTTGCTGCAAACGCTGGAAACCAAGTCGGCTGCTGTTCCCAAAATCGGGGTGAGCGGGGAGTGGCTGCACGTTCAGGATAGTGCGGCGCAGCAGGGGTACGTTGCTGCCTGGTATGTTTCCCGCAGTGTGGCGGTTGAGGGCACCGAACCCCAGAAGCCGCCTCCTCTGTCGGTAGATGACGTGGAATATTACCTGATTCCCATTGCGGCCGGGCTGGCGGTGCGTGCCCGTCCGTCGGTCAGCGGGCAACTGCTTCGGCGCGTACCGCTAGGGACAAAGTTTGGCTATTTGGAGAGCAAGGATGAAGTCAACCGCAAGGTTGGTGTGATTAACGAGTGGATTCACATTTACGATGCCAGCGGGCTGGAGGGTTATGTGGCCGCCTGGTATGTCACCCGCAAAGCAGGAGAACCACCGACACGACCGGGCAAGATTCCGCCGCCTGAATCAAAGCCGGAAACCGGCCAACTGACGGTCGTACCGATTACTGCCGGGCTGGCTTTCCGGCGCAGTCCGCTGGTAAATCCGAGTACGCTGATAGAACGGCTGCCGTTACGTATTCCCCTGACCGTGCTCGATGCGGACGCAAACAGCAAGGTTGGAGTACGAGGGCAGTGGCTCAAGGTGAAGACCCCAACCGGACAGCGCGGCTATGTGGCGGCGTGGTATGTCAAACCGGCAGAACGGCCTGACTCCGAGGCCGCTCCGGGCGCGACTCTCACCCTGCGAACGACCGCGGAAGGCGTTGCCCTGCGCACTGTGCCGATGATCGCTGACCACACACTGCTAAAGCGTCTGCCCGCTGCCACTTTGGTGACTGCTTTAGAACCGGGGGCTGAGGCAAAACTTGGCAAGGTCGGCGAATGGCTCAGAGTGCGGGATGCCAGCGGCGTTGAGGGCTATCTGGCAGCGTGGTATGTGGTGAAGGCGTAACCGGTCATTCCCGGAGGTTGTGAATTAAGAACAGCGGCAAAATCCGCTGCAAACGCGAGGAGAATCGGAATGATGCTGTCCATAGACGAGAAACGGGATTTCCTGAAGGTTGTTCCAATGTTTCGCTCGCTCTCGGAAAAGCAATTGATGCAATTGGCCGACCTTTGTGAAACTCTTGTTTACCAGGCGGGGAAGGATATTTTCCGGCAAGGCGAAATCGGCGGGGCGTTGTTCATCATTGTGGAAGGGCAGGTGCTGGTTCAGCGCGAGGTTGTGCGCAAAACCAGTACGGTATCGCTGAATGTTGTCAAATCGCGGCAGCATTTTGGTGAGATGACCCTGTTTTCGGATTCTCCTTACTCGGTGACGGCCACTGTTCTGAAGAAGACCATTCTCCTGCGGGTGCAGCGCTCCAGTTTTGTGGAGTTCGCCCGCGATAATCCGGGGTTGCTGATTGAACTCAACCAGGTTTTGAGTCAGCGGCTTGAAGAGGCTTACGATAAAATTTCCGAGATTACGCGCAGCCGCAAGCCGCGCGAACTGCGCAACCTGTACAAGAAACTGGATTTTTGAACGCAAGGTGTGAGATGTTTTCATACGGAGGAAAGCCCGATATGAGCGACCAAACCCAAAACCATGTTCCCCCGATTCTCAAATCCGCGTGGAAGCGGTATGCCGATTATGACAATACTGCAAAAATCCAAAAATCACGGTACTATAACCTGCGAAAATGGGTTTTGGCAGCCAGTATTGCTGCAACTTTGCTCGCCATCCTGCTGGAGAGTTTCCGGGCCTGGTTCTTGCCAACCGTGGTGACGGCATTACAGGTGTTGCTGATTCTGATTCCGATTGTCGGATCGGTGCTGGTGGCGTATCTTAGCAAATTCCAGCAGGGATACAAATATCTGGCAATGCGCTCCGGGGCAGAGGAGATCCTGAAGGAAATTTACCGCTACCGTACCATTATGCAGGATGACCCCCGCCGAGACCAGTGGCTGCAAGAACGGCTGGCGCAAATCCAGCGGCAGGTACACCGCACGCTGGGCGGTGAATTTGTGGTAATTCCTTATAATGGGAAGCAGTACAATCCAAATTTTGTTTCTTCTGCGTCCGGGAAGCACGCGCGGGGGCAGGGCGATGAAAAAGGGGAAATGGATGACGGAATCATGCCGCTGGATAGCGAGGCTTATTTACGCGTGCGGCTGAAAGATCAACTGGATTGGCATATCTATCGCATTCGTGTATACCAGCGCACCCGCAAAAATCTGACCATTATCATTCTTTTGTTTGGCGGGCTGGGTGCGCTGTTTGCCGGGCTGGATATGATTTGGGCCGGCGTTGCTGTTTGGGTGACGCTGACTACCGCACTGGCATCTGCGGCCACCAACTGGCAGGAACTGCGGGGAATTGACAGTATCATCCCGAATTACAGTAAGGTCATTCTGGAACTCAACATTTTGTACGACCGCTGGCAGAGCCTGCCCCCGGAAAAGCAGACTCGAACCGCTTTTTACGAACTGGTGCGCGATACTGAAAATGTGCTCTGGAGCCAGCATGTCCTGTTCATCAGTGCGATGAAAGAAGCGATGGACAAGGCTGAGGCCGATCAGGAACAGATTGTTAATGAAGCCATCCTCGCCTCCCAGGAAGCGGTCGGGAAGGTGCAGAATGAAATTCTGGATGAGGCCCGCCGCTCGATGGAAACGGCAGTGCGGCTTGCCGAGAAGGAATCTGCCCGCAAGTGGGTTGAGTATGAGAGCGAACGCCTTCCAGAAGACGTATTATTCAACGCCGCCTTGGGGCCGGCATCGGCCGCGATTGTCAGCGAGGATGCTGAAGACGTGCCGGAGGGTCTCGTTGAGGGTGATGATGGTTAGGGGCGGCGCGTTAGGCAGGAAGAAGACAGCCCTGCGAAAAAGATCAGGCAGGGCTTTTGCGGAAACACCACAAATCATCGCTCCGGGTAATGGCCTGGCGGGGCCGCCGCACTTATTGGTGAGAATCAGGGAGGCTGCGCTCCTCAGGGAGTGCCTTTTCGTCAATTGGCAGCAAATCCGTGCCGACTTTCTCCTTGGGCACAGGCCAGATTTCATTCTCTGACCCTTTGGCAAGGTAAAAATCGCCGGCACGCACACGAACATCCCCCTCTTTCGTGTTTATGGTGATTTCTTCGTTGTCATCTTCGGTGATTTCAGTGAGCGGAGCGAGAAATACACGGGCCGCTTTGATGTATGTCCCCCGCTCGGTGCGGACATAGGTTTTGTTGAAGATATTTTTTTCCACCACCCATACATCTTCTGGATTATTTGCGTCGCGAAGGATGTAATCTCCCGGTGAGGCGGTCAGAACTGCTCCCCAGGGAGTTTGCACTCGTTTCACAGAAGCCCCATCTTCGGGGTTGAACTGCCTGGCTTGACGTTCTGCCCCTCGGTAACGGTAGGGTTTGAAATGCAGCATTTTCAGAATTGGGCTGCCGGCGTGGAGTTTCATGGGTTTTCGTACAGTATCGTTTTGTTCTGATTGCTTAACCTGAATTTCGGGCCAAGAGCGAGGCCCCTGCTTTGTAACGAAAATTCACAAATTCTGCTTTTTGATCGTGATTTTCGTGCGTTTGCCGCACTCGTGTTTCCCAAGCGGCCCCTTTGGGCTTTCCCGCAGCGCAGGCTGTTGTAGTTTATCACAACTTTGCTGTACACGTTTGCACCCTTTTGACACAGGGTGCAAGCAAATGTTGTAGAAATCGGGCTGCCACATGTCTCTGCCCTTCCCCTGGCGGGGCGGGGTGTTCGGTGCCTGTCCTGTTCGCAAAATGAAGACTGGCAGTCCTGCCAGGACTGCCAGTCTTGTGTGCGGGGCGAGGGAAACACATAGAAATTTCTACATCTTTTGACTGCACCCTTTGACACACCTGACGATGCCCCTCTCAAAAATTTCCGCTTTGGTTCCCCTTGCCCTTTGTGAGAGGGGTCGGGAGTGAGGGCGGAGATAGCCCCAGCGTGGGATTGTGGAATCCGGTTTTCAGCCGCATAATTCGCATGTGCCGAGGGCTTTCACTGAAACGCAGGGAAAACGGGAATTATGGTGAAAAATAAGTTGCAGGACGAGATCGAATCGCTTCGCGGGCAAATTGCCGGGCTGAAGGCACGTGAACTCGCGTACAAACGCAACCAGCGCGCGCTCAACAGAATGGGGCAACTGATTACCTCCAGCCTGGATGTTGACAAAATTCTCCAGCAGGTGATCCAGGTGGTGCCGCCGCTGGTCAGTGCTGACGGAGTGTCGATTCTGCTGAAGGATGGCGAAAATGACCTGGTTTTCGCCGCGGCCAGCGGAAAGGGGGCTAAAAATCTTCCGGGAACGGTCATCCCTGCCAACAAGGGAATTGCCGGGGAAGTGCTGGCAACCGGAAAACCCTCTATGCTGAAGCAGCCCGAAGACCAGAAGAGACTCTATCGGGCGGTTGAGAAAATCAGCAGGTACCACACTCAATCCCTGCTGGCGGTTCCTCTCATTTTGGCAGATGAAATCCTGGGTGTTCTGGAGGCAGTTCACTCGCGGGCTGATGCCTTCTCCGAAGACGACCTGCAACTTCTGGAAATTGCCGGGGCCTGGGTGTCGGTTGCGATCAGCAACGCCCGCCAGCACGCTGCTATTGAACGCCGCCTGAAAGAAACGCAGGCCTTGGCGGCAATCAATCAGGCCATCAACGAAACCCTGGAACTGGACCGCTTGCTGCAACTTATTGTTGTTTCAATCGACCAGACCACCCCGCACATCAAGCAGACGGTGATTCACCTCTACGATGAGGAAACCCAAACCCTGATTCCCCGTGCAGCCTCCAGAATGACGGCAGCAACACCAGTAGGGCTTGCCATGAAACCGGGGCAGGGCATTGCCGGGTGTGTACTTGCCAGCGGAAAAGCGATTAATGTTCCCAATACATTGCAAGACAAACGGTTTATTCGTGCTTCATCCAGCGATGATTTGCAGGCTTTGCTGGTCGTGCCCATCCAGAGCGGGGCAAAGCGGCTGGGAACCATCAGCATGGGCAGCAATACCCCCAATGCTTTCAGCGCGGAAGATGAGTACCTGCTGACCGTGATTGGCGTGCAGGCTGCACTGGCAATTGAACGCGCCCGCCTGTTTGCCGAGACACACCGCCGGCTTGCGGAAACCAATGTGCTTTATTTCATCAGCAACCTGATTGTCCAATCGCCGGAACTGGACGTGGATTACATTCTGAATAAGGTGGTGAACCTGCTTCAGCAAGAGTTCGGTTATTATCACGTTCACATTTATTTGATTGACCAGAGTACCCGCCAGTTGACCGCACACCAAGGCAGCGGCCCCATTGGAGAGGCGCTGCAAAACGAAGGGTACCGGTTATCTCCAGATGAAGGAATTGTAGGGTACGCCGCGGCAATTGGCGAGACATTTCTAAGCAATGAGGTGAACAAAGCCCTTTTTTACAAGCCCCATCCGCTGCTGCCGGACACAAGCGCCGAATTGGCCGCCCCGCTAAAAGCGCAGGAGCAAATTCTGGGTGTGCTGGATGTGCAGCACCGCCGCCCGCATGTTTTTTCTGAAGATGACAGCCGTTTTTTGAGCGCAGTGGCAGAACAACTGGCCGTTGTACTCGACAAGGCTATGCTTTACCACAAATTGCAAACCGCGCTGAAGAAGGAACTGGATACCCGCGCCCAGTTGGTGCAGACTGAAAAACTGGCCGCAATGGGACGCCTGATTGCCTCCGTAGCCCATGAGTTGAACAATCCCCTCCAGGCGATTCAGAACGCCCTTTACCTGGTAAAACTCGAAGGGAACCTGCCTCCCCAAACCATGGAAGACCTTCAGGTTGCCATTGATGAGAGCACCCGCATGGGCGGGCTGATTGCCCGCCTGCGCGAAACTTACCGCCCTGCTACCGCCGCCGATTTCGAACAAACCTCCATCAACGATATTGTCAGGGATGTTGAAAAACTGCTTGCAACCCACTTGAGGCACAACAATGTAACCCTGGAACACGACCTGGCAGCGGACCTGCCGCCGACACGGGTCATCCGCGACCACATTAAGCAGGTGATCCTCAACCTGTGCATCAACGCCATCGAGAGTATGCCTGCTGGCGGTACCTTGGCTATCCGGACTGCGTATCACCCGCAAGAGGGGCAGGTTACTCTCAGTGTCAGCGATACCGGCACCGGTATTCCTCCTGATGTGCAGGCCAACCTCTTCGAGCCATTCTTCACCACCAAGGATAGCGGCACCGGGCTGGGGCTGGCGGTTTCCTATGAAATTATCCAAAATCACGGCGGCGATATCCGCGCGGAAAACAGCCCCGACGGCGGCGCCGTGTTCACCCTCATTCTGCCTGTGCCGAAAACCTGCCCGGAAAACCATTCCGCAACAGGTTAGATGCGACTGCGATTTTGCTGCCCTGCCCTCGCCCTGCCCTCAGCGAAAATCCCGCTTGAGATGAACCGGCGCGGAATTCCAGCCAGCCCGCCCAAAAAACTGCCATGACAACTCTGGGATCCGTACTGATTATTGATGACGAAGACACCCTGCGCCATACCCTGACGCGCGTTCTCAAATCGGCCGGGTGCGATGTTTCCGGTGCAGCCAGTGGCGCACAGGCGTTGCAACTGATTCAACGTACCTTGTTTGACCTGGTGTACCTTGATGTTCATCTGCCTGGCATCAGCGGGATAGAAGTGCTAAAAAACATTCGTGCGGAACATCCTGACCTGCCAGTGATCCTTTTTACCGGGCACGCTTCTCTTCAATCTGCACTGGAGGCGATTCGCCTGGGAGCGGCGGATTATTTGGTCAAACCGATTGACCCGGAAGTTTTCGTTGCCCAGACCCGAATCATCCTCAGCGAGCAGAAACTCGAGCGGCGCAAGCGCGAAATTCGGGCGCAAATTGCTGCCCTGAGAGCAGAATTGCAGGATCTGGAAAATCAGAGTACTTCTGTTTCTCCGCAAACTGCACCTGCTCCGCAGAGCGGAGACCGTTTTCTCAAACGCGGCCTTTTTGTGCTCGATCTCCACTCGCAGCGCGCCACGCTCGCGGATCGGGTGCTCTCCCTGCCCCCGACGGCTTTTGCCTATCTGACGGTACTGGCGCGCCGCGCTCCCGAAGCCGTGGATTATCAGACTTTGGTGACCGAATCCCAGGGGTATGCCGTTGAACCCAGCGAAGCCAGTGAACTCGCCAAATATCATATCCACGTTTTGCGGCAGGCCATCGGCGCAGAGCAGAACGAACCGGGCTACATTCTCAATGTGCGCGGCATCGGCTACCGGTTGCTGATTGATTAGGTGCTGTTTTGCGCTCCCTGTAGTGTTTTCTGTTTCCTTCTCTTTTGGGGTACCAGCGAAAAGCGGGGGATGCAGGCAACAGGTGCAGAAATCGGGCAGTTCCAGGGGAGCGGCTTCCTGACCCCAACTTCACCCAACCGTTCCCCACCTGCCCCAACAAAACAAACAAATCTCTTCGTGCATAATTGTAGCATGAGCGATTCTGATTCCGACAAAACCGTGCGGGTGCTTATCGTTGATGATCACCCTAATACAGCAGAGATGTTGGCGCGCGTGATCCGCAAACTGGGGTTCCCCGTAGATGTGCTGACCGCTTCCAGCGGGGAAGATGCACTTCATCAGTTGGGCACGGATGTTGCCGATATCCTGATTACCGATTTTATGATGCCCGGCATGAGCGGGCTGGACCTGGTAGAGAAACTTCGGGGGGAACGTAAACCGGCGCACACCATCCTGATGACCGCTTATGATACGCCAGGCCTGTCGATCACAGCCCGGCGGCTTGATATTCAGGATTACCTGGTCAAGCCGGTTGACCCGGAGCGTGTGCGCGATATTGTTTCTAAAGCCATCAACGAGATTTTGCCTGAGCGAATAGCATCCGGTACGCCCCATCAACGGCCGTTCAAAGTTCTGATTGCTGACGATTACCCTGATAACGTGCGCCTGCTTTCGGTCCGGCTGCGCAACGAAGGATATGAATATCTCACCGCCTCCAACGGCGATGAGGCTCTGGAGAAAATGCGCAGCGAACAGCCCGACCTGGCCTTGCTGGATGTCAACATGCCGCGCAAGGATGGTTTCCAGGTGCTTAGGGAGATGCGCTCCGACCCTGCGATTGCCCACATCCCTGCTATCATGATTACGGCCGCCCGCATTGGTGTCAGGGACGTTCAGGAGGGATTCAGCCTGGGGGCGGATGATTACGTCACCAAACCGGTTGACTGGCGCGAACTGGCTGCCCGCATTCGAGCCAAACTGCGGGTTAAACAGGCTGAAGATGCCCTGCGGCTGCAAGCCCAGGAACTGGGAGTGCTCCCCAAAATCAGCCAGGATATCGGCGAGCGGCTGGATATCGAAGCCCTGACCAAAAGCGTTCTCACCCGCACCGTCAGGGCGCTGGAGGCCACAAACGGGCATCTGATTGTTTTTCACCCGGATGGCAGCATCAGCCATCAGATGCATGAGATTTTTGATTTTTCCCCCTGGACCTGGGGCGAAGTCAAAAGGCAACTGACTTCCGGTGGAATTGTAGCAGAGGTGGTTGACAACCGGCAGGGGATTATCATCGAAGATACGGAACACGCTGCTCTCTGGCTGCGCATTCCCAACGACCCGGCCCGTTCCGCGATTGCAGTGCCGCTGCTGGGGCGGCAGCACGTGCTGGGTGTGCTGACGCTGACTCATACCCAGCCTCATCATTTCCGCCCCGACCATCTGAACATTCTCCAGGCAATTGCCAGCCAGTCGGCTGTTGCTATTGAAAACGCCCAACTTTACGCCATGGAACGCAAACGGGTTAACGAACTGGTAGCACTCAACCAGTTAACCCGTGAAATCAGCCAGTTTTCCCGTTCTGCCGAATTACGCAAACAACTGCCGGGGCTGGTACGTCAGCGGTTGGGTTATCCTGCTGTTGCATTGTGGACCTACACCGGAGAAGAATTGCAATTGGAGCATATTGCCGGGCGGGAATACGCACCGCGCGATTTGCTGATGCGTATTGGCCCCCAGCAAGTCATTGTGACGGGGCAGCCGGTGCAACTTTCCGGTGCGCTCGCAGCAGAGACTACCCCCCACGAAGAAACGTCCCCCCCCCCGCTGCAATCTGTTGTGGCGGTGCCTATTTTCTACGGCGCTGAAATTTGCGGGGTGATCTCTGCGCATAGTAACCGCTCCAACACTTTTCAGGAGAGTGACCGGGTGGTGCTGGAAACCCTGGCGATGCAAATTGAGGCCGCCTCTGAGCGGCTCCGCCTGTTTGAATCTGTCGAGCAGGAGAAACAGCGCACAGATGCCGTGCTGAACGCTGCCGCTGATGCCATTTTGCTGGTTGATGCAGACGGGCGGCTGCAACTGGTGAATCTTGCAGGGGAGCGGCTTTTCACTGACGTGGAGGCCCGCCTGGGGCAGCCACTGCCCGCAGAATGGGGTTACGGTGAACTATTGAGTCTGGTAAGCCGCGCCCAGGAATCTGGCGGGCCTCTGGATGCTGAGGTTTCCTGGCCCGACCAGCGCATTTTTTCCGCCCTGGCTACACCGATTGAGGGCGGCGGGCTGGTGATTGTGCTCCACGATGTGACTCATTTCAAAGATCTGGAGCGCGTCAAAAATGAGTTCATTGCCACTGCCTCCCACGATTTGAAAAATCCGATCCACGCCGTTATGGGTTACAGCGACCTGCTGGAAAAGGCCGGGCCGCTCAATGAGGTGCAGAAAGATTTTGTCGAACGCTTGAAACGGGCTTCCAGCCAGATGTATGAACTGGTGCTCAACCTGCTGGAGTTGGCGCGCACCGACCTGGATACCAGTTTGCAAACGCAACCCTGCGATTTGCAAACCCTTTTGGATGGGGTCACTCAGGAATTTCAGACACAGGCTGCTGCCAAAGGGCACACGCTCACCCTCAGGGGGGTGGACGAATCTCTGGTGGTCAGCGTTGATCTTTTTAGAATTCGGCAGGTTCTCCAAAACCTGGTGGGCAATGCCATCAAGTACACGCCGGAGGGCGGGCAAATTACCATTTCGGCTGAATGCGCTGATAAAATGGTGTGGATTAGTGTGCGCGATAATGGGCTGGGAATTCCCGAAGAGGCATTGCCCCGTATTTTTGATAAATTTTACCGGGTAGAGGCAAACGACCGCCAGGACATTCAGGGCAACGGCCTGGGATTGGCAATTGTGAAGGCAATTGTGGAGCAGCACGGCGGCGAGATTCGGGTTGAGAGCGTTTTGGGGGAAGGCAGCACATTCCGTTTTAGCCTGCCTTTGGCAGATGCCTCCATACCGGCGAAGAGAGCAGTGAGGTAAGCATAATGGCTGAAAAGCATTTACAAAAATATCAGGTTACCAAAAAGCAGAAGAGGAATGCATTTTACATTTCTCTGGCTTTGGTTGTACTCCAGGCGGCCGCTGTGGGGGCATTAATGTTTCTCTCCACATCTGCAAAAGATGTGAATGCGGCGGTTTTTGTCATAATGTCGGTGAATGTGATCAGTTCTGCAATCAGCGCCTGGTTAGCCCGAAAAGGCCGTTCGGTGTGGGGGATACAAATTTTGCTGGCCGTACAGATTTTGACAGTTGTTTTTGTTTTGTTTTTTGTAGGTGGAACCGGTTTCCCGATCGCTCTGTTTTTGTTCACGCTGACTTTCAGCATTACTTCTGAAACGCTCCCAAAGTGGATTGGCACTCGTTACAACATCGCGGCCGGAATTGTGGCTGGCGCGGCAATTTTGCTGGATATTTTTGAGCCGTTTGAACGGGTTCAGGTGGAAAGGAGCATGGTTTCCTGGGGTATTGCCGGGGCACTTACGATTATTTTTAGTTTTTTTGTGATCCGGCAGTTCCGCGATTATACGCTGCGCACCAAACTGGTTGTTTCCTTTTTGTTCATCAGTATTGTTACGGTGATGAGTTTCCTGGCGGTTGCGAATTTTAACATGGGGCGTGCGCTGAGGCAGGTTACGGAACAACGGCTGCTTTCTGAAGCCGGGATGGTGGGCACCAGCGTGGATGAAAGTTTGCGCTACAAACTTGCAACGGCCGGTGTTGCCGCCTCCTTCCCCGGCATTCAAAGGCTGGTATCTGCCTCCCCTGAAGAGTTGGAGAATAAGCCTGTGCGGCGCAACGCTCAGGATTTGCTGTTTTCTACCTCTGTGCGGGATCCGATGATAATTTCTGTTGCCGTTCTGGATGCAAACGGCATTAACATCCTCGATTCACATTTGAATAATGTGGGCAACGATGAATCAGATCGAATCTACTTTCAGCCCGCTTACCGGGATCGGCTGCGCTACGTTTCACCGGTGCTTTATTTGCCGGGGCAGGAGCCATCCTTTTTTGTGAGTGTCCCCATTCAGGATGATCTGAGTGATACCAGGGGGGTTTTGAGAATCCAGTACAGTGCCGATGCTTTGCAATTGCTGATTGTGGAGCATGGCGGAGTGGCCGGGCAGTCGTCTTTCTCTGTACTCGTTGATGATGAGATGGTCTTGCAGGCTCATGGTATGTCACCTGAGTTGATTGGGCATTTTGTTGCAACCCCGGATGCTGAAAAAATTGCTGAACTGCGCGCAGCCTACCGGCTGCCGCCGGATATTCCAGACGACCAACTTTCTCTGGATTTGCCAGATGCCGCGGCGGGAATGAAAAATATCAGCACGAACCCGATCTTTACGGTTTCGGAATCGCCCATAGGGACGCCGCTGACCGGAGCGGCTGCGCGGCTCCATACCAACCCCTGGGTGGTCACTTCCATGCAGCCGCAAACCGTTTTTCTGGCTCCTTTGCATGTGATGTCGCGCAGTTTGTTGCTCACGGCCCTGATACTTGTGACGGTTGCCGGACTGCTGGCACTGGGCGTTGCCCACATCATTACTACGCCGATTTTGCGCCTGACCGATGTTGCGAACCGGTTTGCCCAGGGAGATCTGATTGCCAGGGCACAGGTTTCCACAAATGACGAAATCGGCGCACTGGCAAGCACCTTCAACAACATGGCGGCGCAGTTGCGCGGCGTTTTGAGTACACTTGAGCAACGCATTGCAGAACGCACTCGCGCCTTGGAAGTCTCAACGGAGGTCAGCCGCAGGCTTTCCACAATTCTCGATCAGGATGAACTGGTGCGTGAAGTGGTAGAGCAGGTGCAATCTGCCTTTGGCTACTACCATGTTCATGTTTACTTGTTTGACCGGGAGAAGAAAAACCTCCTGATGGCCGGAGGCACCGGAGAGCCCGGAAAAATCATGCTCAAGCGGGGGCACCAACTGCCGAAAGGAATGGGACTGGTTGGCCGGGCAGCCGAAACGAACCTGCCGATTTTAATTTCCGATGTTTCCCGCTCGCCAGGGTGGCTTCCGAACCCCCTGCTCCCGGAGACGAAATCCGAAACCGCCATCCCCATTGCAATTGGCGGCGACGTGCGCGGCGTGCTGGATGTCCAGCACAATACAGTCGGCGGGTTGACGGATGAGGACGTTACGCTGCTTCAATCCATTGCCAACCATATTGCAATTGCACTCAAAAATGCAGAAGCATACCAGCGCACCCGGCAGCGCGCAGAACGAGAAGCAGTAATAGCCCGCATTGCCCAGCAAATACAAAACACAATGGAAATTGAGGATGCGCTGAAAATTGCTGCCAGAGAGTTGGGCCGGGCGTTGGATACAGAAATAAGCGTAAAATTGCAAAATACAGCCCGCCGGGAAGCGCACAAAGAATAAAACCTGTGCCCTGCACCTGAAACAGAGAGCCATAACAGGCACCCCCGGCCCTGCAATACCCACAGCGTCACCATGATTGCAGATTTGGAGATTTCCCAATGACATCATCTCAAATCCCCCCGCAGAACGCGGATCAGGAAAATGAGCGTTCTCATCTGCACCGTTTGGCATTTTTGTCAAACCGCTCACTGCGCTCAAAACTTATCGTCAGTTTTGTGTTTATTGCTGTTTTAGGCACGATTCTCACTTACCTGGGAATGCGGATTGCTTTCACACAAATTACAACCGATGCGCTGCCCAGTTTGCAAGCCCTGAGCGCAATGAATACACTAACCAGAGCAGTTCAGGTAGAAGCACTCTCCTTCATTAGCACTGGCAACCTCGAAGACCTTGATGAACTCGATGAGAATATTGAGCAGTTGAACCAGGCTATCGATCACTTGTTGGCGCTGTCAGATGACGAAGATGAAATCATCGTTTTTTCGGAATGTGCTGCGAGCGCACAACAAATAGCCAGGCTGTCTCAGGATGTCGTTCAGTCGCACCAGTACACCCTGGAAACCATTACAACCTTCGAGCAGCAGGGCGCGGATGCCGAAGCAGCCTTTTTAACGTTATCGGATGAAATTGATGCCAAGATTGAAGAAAATGTAAAGAATGAAGATTTTGAAACCCTGCGCACAGTAACCATCCCCACAAAAGTATTCCTGGATGAGTTTTTCCGCGGCACAAAGGACTTCCTGCCCAGTGCGTTGGGGTATGTTGCCGACGGCGACCCGGAATCAATCGAGGCTTTCAACACCGCTGAAGACAACCTGGAAACCGCCCAGGAAAACCTGGCGAATGTGCTGGGTACAAGCGAAGAAGGGGCCGAACTGATTGAAAACCTGAATACGCTTGAAGAAAATCTTGAAACCACCGGGAGAGAGGTACTCTCCTCCCACGGCAATACGCTGGCGCTGCTTGATGATTTGGAAGATGCCGAAACGGACTTTCAGACGAAAGTGGATACAGCCGCCGAAAAAGTAAACCGCGATATCAACTGGGGGCTTTTCCTGACGCGGCTGGTTACTGCTGTCACTGCACTGGTTGTAGCCGCTATTTCCATTGGTTTTGGGCTGATCGTTACGCGCACCATTGTACGCCCGGTTACCCGCCTGATGAACGCAACGCGGCGAATGGAAACGGGGGATTTGTCCACTTACGTGCCCGTAAAATCTGGCGATGAAATAGGGCTTTTGGCGCAATCGTTCAATAACATGACGGCCTACCTGAGAAGAACATTGAACGACCTGCAAAAACAAACCCGCGCCCTGAAAACCTCCGCTGAAATCAGCCGCCGCCTCTCCACCATTCTCGAACGCGACCGGCTGCTGTCGGCGGTTGTAGATCAACTGCAATCGGCCTTTGGGTATTATCACGTCCACATTTACCTGTTTGACGATACCCGGCAAAACCTGGTGATGACGAGCGGCGCCGGAGAGCCCGGCAGAATCATGTGGGAGCGAGGGCACACGATTCCGCTTGGCAAAGGGCTGGTAGGACGGGCAGCAGCCACCAACCAGGGCATTCTGGCTTCAGATACATCCCAGGAACCAGACTGGCTCCCCAACGAACTGCTGCCGGAAACCCGCGCAGAAGCAGCCCTTCCCATTGCAATCGGGAACACTGTACTGGGGGTGCTGGATGTACAGGAAAATACGGTGGGCGGCCTGACGGAAGACGACCAGGAACTGCTTCAGGCAATCGCAAGCCAGGTTGCCATTGCGGTGCAAAATGCCCAGTCTTACGAACAGGCGCGGCGTCAGGCCGAACACGAATCCCGCATTACAACAATTAGCCAGCGCATCCGGGCAGCCACAACCATTGACGAAGTGCTGCAAATAACAATCACCGAACTGGGGCAGATCTTCGGAGCGCAGCAGGCAGCAGCCGAACTGCAAATTGACAAGAAAAACGGTGTTGATACCCGCCCCCGGAGGAATGAATAATGGAAGCAATCAGACGCTTTTTCGCGGCCCCTGCCTTTGATGATGACGAGAAAACCCGCCAGGCCAAACTGATTCACATCATCCTGGTTTCAGGCATATTGCTGAGCCTGTCTACGCTGGCCGTCCTGCCGATTGTCCTGCTGAAACATCCCGTTGCCCTTTTTGCAATTTTGGCACTAATTGTTGTGCTGTTTTTGGGGCAAATCCCGCTGCGGAAGGGGTATGTTCGCAGTGTGGGATGGGCAATTGTAGTCGCCCTCATTGCGGTAACCGTGCTGATTTTTATTGCATCGGGAACCATTCGCATACCGGCAATTACATTTTTACTGCTTGCCAGTATTGTGGCCGGTGTAACCATCAACCGCCGGGCGGCCTATTTGAGCGCCTTCTTCAACGTACTCTTGGTTGCAATACTGATCCTGGCTGAAATAAAAGGCCTTTTGCCCAAAGCAAGCAATACCGTCGGCTTTCAGCAATGGTTTACATTTTCCGTTGCCACAATAATGGCACTCGTTCTCGTTGACCAATCGCTGCACTTTATCCAGGCATCCCTGGAAAACGCACAACACAGCCAGAAAAACGCGGAAGAAGCCAACCTGCTCCTGCGAAAAGCCAGCCGGGCACTGGAATCGGCAGCACAACTGGGCAGCCGCATTGCACTGCTTCGCGATTTGGAAACCTTGCTCCACGAAACAGTAGAAAAAATAAGCGAACAATTTGATCTCTATTACGTTCAGGTTTACCTCCTCACCCCCGATGCGCATACCCTGATCTTGCAGGCTGGCAGTGGAGATATTGGAAAACGGCTGCTCCGAAGAGGCCACCGCCTGCCGGTTGACCTGAGTTCCGTTAACGGAACCGCCGTTGTTGAACAGCGCCCCGTAATTGTGGAGAATACCGAAACCAGCATCTTTCACCACCCCAACCCGCTGCTGCCGGAAACCCGCTCCGAGATGGCAATTCCGCTCATTGCCGGTGAACGCGTTGTAGGCGTACTGGACATGCAAAGCAGCCGTCCCGGAGACTTAACCGCAGAAAAACTGACCGCCTTCGATGTCCTTGCCGGGCAATTGGCCGTTGCAATCATCAATGCCGAACTGCTTACAGAGGTTGAACAAGCCCGCCGCGAAGTCGAACAGCAAGCCCGCCGCCTGGTACGCGAAAACTGGCACAACCTGCTCGATGCCATTCATGAGCGTGAACGCATTGCTTATGTTTACAATCGGGAAGACGGGGCGGTCAGCCCGCTTGATGCTCCGCTTTCTGAGAACGCCGAGCACACCCTGAAGATTCCGCTTGAAATCTCCGGCGAGCCTGTCGGAATGCTTCAATTCAGGGGGCAGAAGCACTGGGCCGAAAGAGAACAAACAACCGCCCGCATTATTTCCCGCCAGGCCGCCCAGCAAATTGAAAACTTGCGTCTGCTGGCCCAGGCCGAACGCTATCGGGCCACAGCCGAAGACGCAATCCGCCGCCTCACCCGCGAGGGCTGGGAATCTTACCTGGAACAGAATCCCATGGAAGATATCGGGTTTGTCTATCAGGATTTTCAAGTCAGGCCGTTATCTGAAGTTGCCAGTCGCCCCGCAGAACAGTCCACCTATCCCATCAAAATTGGCGATGCTGTTATCGGGTCACTCTGCACCGCCGAAACCGCGCCGCTCTCCCCGGACGACCAGGAACTCATTGCAACAATCAGCGGGCAACTTGGCGCCCACCTTGAAAATCTGCGCCTGAACGCAGAGACCGAACGCCGGGTTGCCGAACTTGCCATCATCAACCAGATCAGCACCGCCCTCGCCCAAACAACCGACCTGGATACAATGTTCACCACCGTGCTGGAACAACTGCTTCAAACCTTCCGGGTGAACTCTGCCTATATTGCCCTCTACGACCCGGAGAAACAGAGCATCGTATCTCCGGTGATGGTTCATCGCGGAGAGTGGATCAGACCCCGCCTGGAGACCCATTTGGGAGAAGGCATCAACTCATACATCATCCTCAACCGGGAAACGCTTTTTGTCAACCACAATACTGATGAAAAACTGCGCGAACTGGGCGCCATACCGGTCAGCGGGCAGGCAGACAGGTCCATGACTCAATCTTACATTGGAGTGCCAATGGTCGTCGGCGATCAGGTTATCGGGGTACTCAGCATCAGCGATTCCGACCAGGAAGGCCGTTTTTCCGAAACAGATGTGAACCTTCTCTCCACCATCGCCGCCAATACCGCCGTTGCCATCCAAAGCATCCGCTCATTTTCCGAAGTGCAGCGCCGCGCACAGCGCGAACAGGCATTACGGCAGATCACCAGCGCGGTAACCTCCTCCACAGATCCCGCCACCATTATGCGAACCGCCGTCCAGGAGGTTGGCACAATCTTGGGCCGCCGGACGGTTATCCGCATCGCACCTGCCAAAACGGCAGAAGACAACCCCGCATAGGCTGCTAACCGCCAGCCGGAAATCCCGGCGCCACCGGCCGAAAAACGCGGTGTTCCAACACACCGAACCCCCCGCAAATTCGTTTTATCGAGCCAAAAAACATCAGCGGGGCTTTCGCAAAACCGCAGGGACAGTGGTGTTTTATGCGTGCTTCGCACGCATAAAACACCACAACCCACCACCCGAAGCGAAAACCCTGATCAGATACCCTGATAGAGGCTGCAAATGTCAAACCAGGAAAACACAAAACTGCAACCACCCCCAAAAAACGAAAATGAAACCCTTTTTCGGGTGTTCTTCGAGCAATCGGCAGATGCGTATCTCATTCTGGACGGGAATGTTTTTGTGGATTGCAATCAGGCTACAGTAAAAATGCTGCACGCCCAAAACAAAACCGAAGTTCTCAGAACACACCCGGCCGATCTCTCGCCGGAGTTTCAGCCCGATGGCCGCTTGTCGGACGAAAAAGCAGACGAAATGATCCGCATCGCACTGGAGCGGGGAAGCCACCGTTTTGAATGGATGCACCGCCGCCTGGATGGAGAAGATTTCCCCGTTGAAGTTCTGCTTACCCCAATAAAAGCAGGCGACAAAACGCTGATCCACGCCACCTGGCGGGATATTACCGAACGCAAACAGAGCGAAACGGTTATGAGCCAGTTGGTCGCGCTTGTTGAAGTCTCTCACGATGCAATTTTCACAGCCAACCCGCGCGGAGAAATTACCAGTTGGAACCCGGCGGCGGCACTCATTTTCGGATACACCGCAGAAGAAATTATCGGCAAATCCGCCATTACCCTGGCGCCGCCCGAAGCCCACGATGAAGCCAGGCGCACCCTGATGAGGTTGATGAACGGAGAACAACTGCCCCCCATCGAATCGGTGCGGGTTGCCAAAGACGGCCGCCGCATTGATGCCATTATTCACAGCGCAGTACTCAAAGATGCAGCAGAAAACGTTACCGGATTCAGCATCACGATTCGAGATATTTCCGAACGCAAGCGGGCCGAACGGGAACGGGCGATTCTGGAAAAACAGATCCGAGAGGCGTATGAACGCCGCGGAGAACAAGTACACATCAGCACCGAAATCTCTCAGGAAATTGCCCAGGCCACGGAACTAAACGACCTTTTTAATCGCGTTGTCACACTCACAAAAGAACGCCTGGGGTATTACCATACCCAATTGCTGCGCTACGATTCAACCCAGCGTGCGGTTGTGCTGGTGGCAGGCTATGGCGAAACCGGCCAAAACATGATTGACGGCGGCCACAAGATGCCCATAGGCCGGGGACTGATTGGCATAGCCGCCGCTACCGGAGAAACCATACTGCGTGCTGACCTTTCTGAAGATCCAGACTGGCAGCCAAACCCCCTGCTGCCCGAAACCCGTAGCGAAATCGCTGTCCCCATCAAACTAAAAGATGAAGTCCTCGGCGTGCTGGATATTCAAAGCGACCAGGTAAATGCGATTACCGACGACGATCGCTTGTTGCTGGAAGGCCTTTGCGGGCAGATCGCCATTGCAATGGCGCAAACCCGCCTGCGCCAGGAAATGAAAGCCCGCCTCGATGAAATCAACCGCCTGTATCGCGCAATGCGCCGGGAAGGATGGCAGGAATACCAACACGCCGTTGCACTGCCCGCGGCGATTCAATATGACCAAAGCGGCGTTCACCCAATCGAAGAGCAAGACCTTGCAAGTGAACTTTTTACCAGCGTGGAACTGGCGCTGCCCGGCGGCGACGCCCTCGGCGAACTTGCCATCCTGGAAGACCCTGAAAGGCCTCTTACCCGGGAGGATCAAACCTTCCTGAAGCAAATTTCCGGGCAAATTGCTCTGGCACTGGAAAATGCCCGCCTTTTCAACCAGACCCAGGAAGCCCTCTCCAGAACTGAAAACCTTTACAACGCCAGCCGCGAAATCAGCGCATCCAAAGACGCGGACGAAGTCGCCCAGGTACTCATCCGGCGCATTGACCGCACCAACCTGGACCGGATTGTAGTAACTCTGATTGACCAGTCTGCGGAAGAACCTCCCACCGCTGAAGTGCGGGCAGTTTGGGACAAAACAGGCCGGCTGCAAGCCGGAGAACGCCTCACCCCGGATCGGATGCCCTTGCTGAACAACACCGACGGGCAAAACTTGTTCCTGATTGATGATTTTGAAACATCCGGGAAAATAGACCCTGCCCTTCGGGGAACTTTTCAATCCTTTGGGGTGCGCTCTGTCGCGGCCATCCCCATCCGTTTGGGCGAATCCCTGTTCGGCTGGCTGATCCTGGAAACCCTGGAAAAACCGCGGCAATTCTCCACAGAAGATATGACCCCCTTCATCGCCCTGGCCGAGCAGGCCGCCGTTGTTCTCAAAAACCAGCAACTGCTCCAGCAAACCCAAAGCGCGCTGACCGCGGTCCAGGAAAGCGAACAGCAACTTGCCGAAGCCATGCGTATTGCCCACATGGCAAACTGGGAACTGAATCTGGAAACCATGACCTTCACCGTGGGCGACCGGCTGTTTGAAATGCTGGGCACAACACCGGAAGAACTGGGTGGACGCCAGATCACGGCCGAAGAGTACGCACAGCGTTTTGTTTACCCCGAAGATGCCGGTGTTGTCGAATCGGAAATCCAACTGGCCCTGCAAAGCGAAAACCCGGAAAATTATTTCGGGCATACGGAATACCGCATACGCCGCCTGGATGGCGAAATCCGCCAGGTTGTTGCCGATTACCGCATCGGGGTCAATGATGCCGGTCGCCCCGTCCGGGCCTTCGGCTCCTTCCTCGATGTGACCGAACGCGTCCAGGCCGAGCAGGCCCTGCGGGAGGCCCAGGAACGCGCCCAAACCATCCTGGAATCCATCACATTACCCATGGTAATTGCCCGCTCCTCCGACGCTGTTATCACATTTATCAACCAGCCTGCCCTGGAAACCGTCCAATGGAATTCCGATGAAATCATCGGCCGCTCCACCCACGATTTCTACCACAATCCGGAAGACCGCGAACGATTTATCCGCGAACTGCGGGAAAAAGGCCAGGTTTCCAACATGGAGATGCAACTCCTGCGTGCAGATGGAACGCCCTTCTGGGCATTGCTCTCCGCCCGCGTCTTCAACTACCAGGGAGAACCCTCCATCCTGACCACCTTCTCAGACATCACCGAACGCATCCGGGCACAGGAAGCCGTCACCCGCCGGGCAACCGAACTGGCAACCGTCGCCGAAATCGGAACAACCATCTCCACCATCCTCGAAGAACAGCAACTGCTGGAAACCGTCGTCCAACTCACCCAGCGCCGCTTCAACCTGTACCACTGCCATGTCTTCATCCTGAACGAACAGGAACAAACCCTGCAAGCCCGGGCCTGCGGATGGGAAGAAGGCAGCCCGCACTTCGGAAAACACGGTAATGTGACAATCCCGCTCGACGACCCGCACGCCCTGGTTGCCCAGGCCGCCCGCAACCGCCAGTCTGTAATTGTCAACGACGTGCGCAGCAACCCGAACTGGCAGCCCAGTGAACAACTTCCCGATACAAACGCCGAAATGGCCGTCCCGGTCATCGCTGGCGGGCAGGTGTTGGGCGTCCTTGGGGTTCAGGCCAGGGAAGTAAACCGCTTCTCAGATGCCGACATCAGCATTATGACCACCCTGGCATCCCAAATGGCGGTTGCCCTGAAAAACGCCCGTGCTTACGCCCAAACCCAGCAGCAGGCCGAATACGAAGCCATGATCAACCAGATCAGCCAGCGCATCCAGAGCACCACCAGCGTGGAAAGCGCACTCCAGGTTGCCATTCGTGAACTCGGCCGTGCCCTGGGCGCAAAACGGGCCAACATCCAACTCGGCCTGCCCACCCAGCCAAAGCCCGAAGAACGCCCGGCAAACAGCCAGCACGAAACCTCCCCCCTGCCCCCGGAGCACAGAAACACCTGACACAGAAACACCTGACACGGGAACACCGATGACCTACGTAATCGCAATCTGCAACCAGAAAGGCGGCGTAGCCAAAACCACCACCGCCTCAGCGCTGGGCGCGGCATTCGCCGCCGACGGGCACCCCACCCTGCTGATTGACCTGGACCCCTCCGCCAACCTGACCGCCGGAATGGGCTTCTCCCCCCGCCAGGTACGAAAATCCGCAGCCGACCTGCTGCTAGGCAGCGAAACGCTCACCGCACTGGGGCAGCCGACCGCCGTCCCCGGGCTGGACCTCATCCCCGCCGGGCCGGGAATGGATGCCGCTGCCCGGCTGATCGTCACCCGCCCGCAGCACGAAGCCGTGCTGCGGCGCGCCTTCGCTGACCGCCATCTGCCGCACGATTTCGCCATCCTCGACTGCCCCCCCTCAATGGCCGCCGTCACCACCGCCAGCCTCGCCGCCGCCCACCTGGGCATCATCCCGGCCCAATGCGAATATTTCGCCCTCCAGGCCGTCGGCAGCACCTTCAACTTCATCCGTCAGGTGCGGGCAAACTACAACCCCGGCCTCCGTTACCGCATCCTGGTCACCATGTTCGACCGCCGCGGCAAACTGCACACCCAACTCTACAAAAAACTGCGGCAGCACTACGGCGAAGCCCTTTTCAACACCGTCATCGGCTTTGACAGCAAACTGCGCTCCAGCCAGATCGCCGGGCAGCCGATCACCACCTTCGCCCCCAAAACCCGTGCCGCCCGCCAGTACCGGGAATTGGCCCGGGAAGTTGCAGCACTCTCCGGCGGATAAAAACCATCCCGCAACCCCGGTTTCATGGCATTGAGCGGCCGCATCCCCGGCAACTGCTTTGAGAATCGATTCGCAAAAACCTGCGCCAAAAGACAACCATGCCCCAAAACGAAGATTACCAAGACCGCATAGATGACCTCTTCTCGGAAGCCGAGCCGCCGCACCCGGAACCTGTGGAGGCTGAACAGCCCCCGGAAACGGAACCCGCCCCGGAGTCGGCCCCGTTTTCTCCACCCCCGTTTGACGGCGCCATCTTTGAAGAGGGCCGCCAGCCCGCGGGCAGCAAAATCGGCTGGGAAGAATACCTCGATGCCATCAACCGCTCCGAGCGCATCGGCTTCATCTTCGACCAGTCCGAAATCAAACCGATCCCATCCCCGGAAGCGGTTCCGCAGCCCGAAGGAGAGGTGCTGGAAGTCCCCTTGCAGGTGGGCGACGCGGTTTTGGGCGCGCTCCAGGTGGAAGGAGAAGGCTGGAGCGATGCCGAACAGCAAATTCTGGCGACCATCGCCCAGCAGGTTACACAGCATATTGAAAACCTGCGCCTGCTGGAACAGGCCGAGCAATACCGCGCCGAAGCAGAACAGGCTACCCGCCAGTTAACCCACGCAGGCTGGGAAGATTACCTGCAAACCGCCTCGATGACAGCCCGCGGCTTTCTCTACGACCAGAACCGGGTTTTGCCGGTGGATACGGACGACCCCGCCAGTTTCACTGATTTTGCCAGCGCCATAGAAATTCAGACCGAGCAATTAAAAGTGCGCAACGAACCCATCGGGCAGATTGTGGTTGCCGACCCGCAGCGAGACCGGAACACCACGGCCAGTTTACTGGCAGCCGTTGCAGAGCGGTTAAGCACGCACATCGAAAACCTGCGCCTGCTCGACGAAACCGAGCGCGCCCGCCAGCAACTCGACAAGCGCGCCGCCGAACTGGAAACGGTGGCACAGGTCAGTACTGCCGCTGCCAGCATCCTCGACCCGCAGTCGCTGCTTCAATCGGTGGTTGATCTCACGCGCTACAGTTTCCGCCTTTACCATTCCTCGGTTTACCTGCTCAACGAAACCGGCGACCTCCTGAAGTTAACCGCGGCCTCCGGCAAAATCGGCCACGTCATCCTGAAAGAAGGACACAGCATCCATCTTTACCAGGAGCAGTCCATCATTGCCAAATCAGCCCGCACCCGCGAAACCATCATTGTACGCGATGCGCACAACAACCCCGAATTTTTGCACCACCACCTGCTGCCGGATGCTGCCAGCGAGGTCGCAATCCCGTTGATTGTCGGTGAACAACTAATCGGCGTTCTGGACATGGAATCTGACCAGATTGGCCGCTTTACGGAAGAAGATACCCGCACCTTTGAAACTCTGGCGGCCCAAACCGCGGTCGCATTGCGCAATGCCCAACTTTACGCTGAGCAAATGGAAACCGTGGAACGCCTGCGGGAACTGGATCATCTCAAATCGGCTTTCCTGGCAAATATGAGCCATGAACTGCGCACCCCGCTCAACTCGATTTTGGGTTTTACCCAGGTTATCCTGGAAGGGCTGGACGGCCCCCTGACCGACGACATGGAAATGGACCTGAAACTGGTTGAGAAAAATGGCAAGCATCTGCTGACCCTGATCAACGAAATTCTCGATATGGCAAAAATCGAATCCGGCCGGGTGACTCTCAGCCTGGAACCGGTTAACCTTGCCGAAATCCTGGATGATGTCATCCGCACAACTCGCCCGTTAGCCCGGCCAGGGGTTGCGGTGGAAAACAACAACCGGCTTCCGGAGGAGATCCGCATTATGGCCGATGCCATTCGCTTGCGGCAGATGCTGATCAACATCATGGGGAACGCGCTCAAATTCACAGAGCGCGGCAGTGTCCGCATCGAAGCCGAGCAAACCGAAAACACGGTGCAAATCCGCATCCGGGATACCGGTATCGGCATCCCGCCCGATAAACTGGAAAGCATTTTTGAAGCCTTCAGTCAGGTGGATACCTCTACCACCCGCAAAGTCGGCGGAACCGGCCTGGGGCTGCCGATCAGCCGCAAACTGGCGGAGATGCACGGCGGCCGACTGTGGGCAGAGAGCCCCGGAATCCCCGGAGAAGGTTCAGTGTTCTTTCTGGAATTGCCAATTGGCAACCTGGAGGAGTTTTAATGGCTACCCCCAAGTTCATGCAATGCCGCCAATGCGGCTACCGGCAGGATTTTAAGCCGCTGGCACCCACCATCTGTGAAAAATGCGGCTCGGCCTGGGTGGATGCCTATTACGATTACGCAGCCTTCAAGCGCGAACTGCTGCGCGGGCTGCCCGACCGTCCCTTTAACATCTGGCGGTACCATGACGTGCTGCCGGTTGCCGCCCCCCCAGGAGCCAATTTTGACGAAACCGGCGGCACCCCAATGCGCCGCTCGCGGCGTTATGCCGCCCTGGCAGGGCATGAAAACCTTTACATCAAGGATGAGCGTTACGGCCCGACCAGTTCCTTCAAAGACCGCCAGGCCGCGGTCGCCGTGGCGGCTATGGCGGAAGCCGGAATCAACGAGGCGGTCATTGCCTCCACAGGGAACGCGGCGGTGGCTTACGCCTCCGCCTGCGCCCAGGCGGGCATCAAACTGTGGGTCTTTATGACCAGTATGGTCCCCCCCGAAAAACTGCGCGAGGTCGCGCTTTTTGGGGCTGAGGTGGTCAAAGTCACCGGCACTTACGATCAGACCAAGCAAATCGCCGCCGAATTCGCCGCCCGCCGCGGGCTGCAACTTGACCGCGGCGCCAGTCACCTGCCCTCGCGCGAATCGATGAAGACCATTGCCTATGAAATCATCGAGCAGTTGGGCTGGGAACCGCCGGATTGGTACATCCAGGCGGTGAGCGGCGGGCTGGGGCCGCTGGGCGTTTACCACGGGTTTGAGGAACTCTTTGAAATGGGGCTGATTGACCGCATCCCGAAGATGGCTATCATCCAGGCCGCGGGCTGCGCCCCGATGGTGCAGGCCTTCAGGGCCGGAAAATCCACCGCGGAACCGGTGACCCCCCAAACCCGGATTGTGATTCTCTCCACCGGAGATCCGGGCAAAACCTACACTTACTTGTGGGAACTCATCCGGCAATACGGCGGCGTGATGGAATCCGTGAGCGATAGCGAGGCCTTCGCGGCCATGCGCTCCCTGGCAAAAAGCGACGGCCTGGCGGTTGAACCGGCCACCGCGGTAGCCTTTGCCGGGTTTGAGAAACTGGTCAGAAACGGCGTGATTTCCCCGGATGAGCAGGTCGTGGTAAACTGTACCGGGCACACCTTCCCGGTTGAAAAACATGTCTTGCAAGACCAGTGGACAGTGGATTTGCAACTCAGCGAAGCCGGAAAAGCGGCCAGCCGCCAGGATGGCTTGCAGGCCGCGCTGGATACGCTGGACGAAAAAGCCACCACGGTACTGGTGGTGGATGACAACCGCGATGCCGCCCACCTGATCCGCCGTTTGCTGGAGAAGAAGAAAAAGTACCGCGTTTTTGAGGCAATGGATGGACGCGACGGGCTGGAACAGGCCCGCGAACGTCTGCCGGATCTGATCATCCTGGATTTGATGATGCCCGAACTCGACGGCTTTGCCGTCCTGGAAGCCCTGAAAGCAGACGAGCGCACCGAAAATATCCCGATAATTGTGGTCAGCGCCAAAGACATCACCGAGGAGGAATGGCAGCGGCTGCACGGGCAAATTGAAGGGCTGTATCAGAAAGGCTCGCTCCCCCCGGTGGATTTTGTTGACCAAGTGGTGGAAGTGATCGAGCAGAAGGTTAGCAAGGGAGATGCCGAATGACTCTCAACATTCTATACGTCGAGGATAACCCGGATAACATGCGCCTGGTTAAACGGGCGTTGGGAGCAAAGGGATACATCGTCCACGAAGCCGTTAATGGCATTGAAGGGTTAAAGCGTGCTGAAAACCTGAAACCGGATGTGATCCTGCTGGATATCAACCTGCCGGATATTGACGGCTACGAAGTCGCCCGCCGCCTGCGTCAGAGCAATAACCCTGCCTTGCGTTATGTTCCGATCATTGCCATCACTGCCAATGCGCTCAAAGGTGATGCGGAAAAAGCCCTGGCGGCGGGCTGCGATGTTTACATGGCAAAACCAATCAACGTGCGCGAACTCTGGGCACGGGTTGAAGCCTTTGCACCGGACGAGATGTAACAATGATGTTCCGCGAGGAATTTCAGAAAACCGGCAAGCACCTCACCAGAACACATCTGCCGCACCCGGAAGGGGTGCCGATTTTGCGCACCGAAAACCTGACCATGCGTTACCAGACCGGCGTTGCTCTCGAAGGTGCGACCTTTGAACTCCAGGCCGGGGAACGGCTGGCGATTGTCGGGCCGAATGGAGCGGGCAAGAGCACCCTGCTGAAAATCATCGCCGGGGTACTCACCCCCACCTCCGGCACGGTTCAAATCTTCGGGGCGAAACCCAGCGGACACATCTGCATTGCCTACATTCCCCAGCGCAGCCAGGTAGACTGGAATTTCCCTGTCACGGTAGCGGACGTGGTGATGATGGGGCGGGTCGGCCAACTGGGGCTGTTCCGCAACCCCAAAGACAAAGACTGGGAACTCGTCCGCCGGGCGCTGGAAACCGTCCGCCTGAGCGAATTCGCCAGGCGGCAAATCAGCCAACTTTCCGGCGGGCAGCAGCAGCGCATGTTCATCGCCCGCGCCCTGGCGCAGCAAGCCGAACTGATGCTCATGGATGAGCCGCTCACCGGTTTGGATGTCAAATCGCAGGATGAAGTTTTCGAGATATTGGATCAACTGAAGGCGGACGGCGTAACCGTGATGGTCTCGCTTCACGATTTGCAGATGGCCGCGGAACGCTTCGACCGGGTGATGCTGCTCCACCGCCGGATGCTCGGCGTCGGAACCCCGGCGGAGGTGCTGACCCCTGAGAATTTGCTGGCAGCCTATGGCGGGCACCTGCAATTGATCCCCTCCCAGGCGGGAACGCTGGCGATCAGCGATACCTGCTGCGGCGAAGGCCAGTAATTGACACGAAACTTTCTGGTCAGGCTGCTATTGTGGTCACCACCAAGGAATACAGATACGAAGGGCGCAGGCAAATGTCGTAAAACGCCTGTATTCTCCCCACCCAACCCTTCCCCCGCCCTCACCCCCGACCCCCCCCCCGAAGGGAGGGGGGGACCAAAGCGGGAAATTTTGGGAGGGCAGGGTAGGGGCAAAAAAGTTCCCGCGTGGCTGCCCAATTTCCACATCCCAGATACGAAGAAAAGATAAAAACTTTGTGCCTTGGAGTCTTTGTGGTACAAAAATGTCTGCGGTGGATTTTCAAACACCATCTTCTGACCTTTTCCTCCCAGTCATTCGCGGATAACCAACAGGCCGCATTCAAAAACAATTTGCCATGATTGAATTTCTCATCGAACCCCTGCAATACGCCTTCATGGTACGCGGACTGATCGCTGCGATTGTGGTCGGCGTGATTTGTGCTGTGGTCGGCACTTACGTCGTCCTGCGCGGCATGGCCTTCTTCGGCGACGCGCTGGCGCATGCCATCCTGCCGGGGATTGCGGTGGGATACCTGGTCGGCGGCGGGGCGCGGGAGCCGCTCTTTTGGTGGGCGCTGCTGGCATCAGTGGTCAGTGCGCTGGGCATTGGGGCGATCAGCCGCAGCACCACCATCAAGGAGGATACCGCCATCGGCATTGTCTTTGCCGGCGCGTTTGCCCTCGGCGTAGCGTTGATCTCCACCGTCCGCAACTACACCGTGGATTTGGCGCATTTCCTCTTCGGGGATGTGCTGGGAGTCCGCAGCGGCGATTTGTGGCTGATCCTGATTTTCGGCGGCGTGATTTTGCTGACCATCTGGGCGTTTTACAAGGAATTCATGGTCATCTCCTTTGACCCGATTTTGGCCGCCACCCTGCGCCTGCCGGTGCGTTTTCTGGACTTTTTGCTCATCATCCTGATTGCGGTGACGATTGTGGTTTCCCTGCAAACGGTGGGCGTGGCGTTGATGGTTGCCATGCTGGTCACGCCCGCGGCGACGGCTTACCTGCTCACCAAGCGCCTGCCGGTGATGATGGGCCTCGCCGCGCTGATCGCCGCGCTCTCCGGCGTGATGGGGATTTATCTCTCGTACTATCTCAGCATCGCCTCCGGCGCGGCGATTGTGCTCACCTGCACCGTCATCTTCGCCCTGGTCTGGGGCGGGCAGGCGCTGCGGCAGCGCCTCTCCGGCGCGCGGGCGTGACGGGGGCAGGCAAATGTTGTAGAAATTCCTATGTGTTTCCCTCGCCCCGCAAACAAGACTGGCAGTCCTGCCAGGACTGCCAGTCTTCATTTGGCGAACAGGACAGGCACCGAACATCCCGCCCCGCCGGGGGAAGGGCAGAGACATGCGGCTGCCCGATTTCTACATCTTTTGCCTGCACCCCGCGTGACTCCCCGCCTTGACACCCCCCTGAAGCGGCTTATAATTGCCCCAACCGAATACCCCAAACGCGATGACCGGGACGAGTAACCGGCCCCGCCCCTGACAGAAAACGGAGACCCCCGGCTGAAAGTCTCCCCCAGGCGCACCCGGCGAAAACCCCCCGCGAGCGAAAGCCGGAAAGGTTTGCACGAAAACCGAGTATGGCAATCGGCCTGGCCCCGTTATCGGCCTCAAGGAGATGAGGTTTGCTGCTCCCCCCCAGACCCTAAAGGTCTGGGAGATCTTTAGGGTCTGACGGCGCAGCGCAAACTTCAAATCCGGGTGGAACCGCGTGAAGCCTCCCTCGCTCTCGCCCCGGAACGGGCGGGAGTTTTTGCTTAACGCCGCACCCAACTTTCAACCTGCAACCTGTAACCTGCAACCTGTAACCTGTAACCCGCAACCCCCTGACACCGACCCACGGAGAATCTTATGTCCTACTACTCGAAAGAAGAATACGAAAAGTCGAAACTCTACCGCATCCGCCACTCGGCAGCGCACATCATGGCGCAGGCCGTGATGGAAATGTTCCCCGGCGAGGCGAAAATCGCCATCGGGCCGCCCATCGAAAACGGCTTCTACTACGATTTTGACCTGCCGCGCCACCTGACACCCGATGACCTGAAAGCCATCGAAAAACGGATGCGCCAGATCATCGCCGGCAAACATCCTTTCGAGAAGCGCGTCATCAGCGCCGGGGAGGCCAGGCAGGTCTTCGCCGACCAGCCCTACAAACTGGAACTGATCGATGGACTGGAGCAGGGCGGCTTCGACGAGGACGGCAACCCGATTGACGAGGTACCCGAAATCTCGCTTTACACGCACGATACTTTCACCGACCTGTGCCGCGGCCCCCACGTGGAAAACACGGGCGCGATCAACCCCTCAGCGGTGAAACTGCTCAGCGTGGCGGGCGCCTACTGGCGCGGGGACGAGAACAACCCCCAACTCCAGCGCATCTACGGGACAGCGTGGGAGACCCCCCAGGAATTGAAGGATTACCTGCGGATGCTGGAAGAAGCCAAAAAACGGGATCACCGCAAACTGGGCAAGGAACTCGACATCTTCACCTTCGACGAGGAAGTCGGCCCCGGGCTCCCGCTCTGGCTGCCCAACGGCGGCATCATCATCGAAGAACTGGAGAAACTTGCCAAAGAGGTCGAATACGCCCACGGCTACGAGCGGGTCCGTACCCCGCACCTCACCAAGGAGGCGCTCTTCATCCGCAGCGGGCACCTGCCCTACTACGCCGAGAGCATGTACCCGCCGATGGAGATGGAAGGCGTGCGCTACTACATCAAGCCGATGAACTGCCCGATGCATCACAAAATTTTCGCCGCCCGCCCGCGCAGTTACCGCGACCTGCCCCTGCGCCTGGGCGAATACGGCACCTGCTACCGCTACGAGAAATCGGGCGAACTCTTTGGGCTGATGCGCGTCCGCTCCATGCAGATGAACGATGCCCACATCTACTGCGCCGAGGAGGATTTTGAGCAGGAGTTCATGGATGTGATTTCCATGTACATGGAATACTTCGAGATTTTTGGCATCGAGCGCTACATCATGCGCTTCAGCACTCACTCCAAGGAGGGGCTGGGCAAAAAGTACGTGGATAACGAGCGCCTGTGGCTGAAAACCGAAGACATGGTGCGTCAGGCGATGGAAAACGGGAACATCAACTATGTGGAAGTGCCCGGCGAGGCGGCTTTCTACGGCCCCAAGATTGACGTTCAGGTTTGGAGCGCCATCGGACGGGAATTTACGCTGGCGACAAACCAGGTGGATTTTGCCGTCCCGGAGCGGTTTGACCTCAAGTTCGTCAACCGTCACGGAGAGGACGAGACGCCCCTGTGCATCCACCGCGCCCCGCTCAGCACCCATGAGCGCATGATCGGCTTTCTGATTGAGCACTATGCCGGGAAATTCCCCGTCTGGCTTGCGCCGGAACAGGCGCGCATCATTCCCATCACCGATGACCAGTTTGAGTATGCCCGCCAAATCGAAAAGAAGTACCGCGCCGCCGGGGTGCGCGCCCGCGCCGACCTCGGCTCCGAGCGGATGAACGCCAAAATCCGCAACGCGCAGAAGAAGCAGGTGCCCTACATGCTGGTGGTCGGCAACCAGGAGAAGGAAGCGGGCGCAGTCGCCCCGCGGCTGCGCTCCGGCAAACGGCTCCCCGCTCTGAGTGTGGACGCCTTCCTGGAGCGGATTCAAGCCGAAATCCGCGGCCGCGTCCCCCCGCCGGAGATGCAAAAGGCGTGATGCGCAGCGCGCACCCTGACAAAAGACCCTAAAGGTCTATGCGACCTTTAGGGTCTTTTTGCTATGACTGCTGGCGATGGCTGCCTGTCAGAAAATTGCTGTGATGACCATACCATAAGGGATCATCACAATGAATACCGCGATGAACGTCAACACGATGGCGATAAACGATTTCCAGAGTGCGAGTCCGGTGTACCCTGCCAGCCCGAACAGAACTGCAAAATTATACGCCAGCCAGAAAAGCACACCCACGATCATCAGGCTTTCTGGCGTGACCAGTCCGACAAGCGACATCAAAATCATCCAGATGACGGCCGCACCGTAGACCCGCAGCACGCCCGCGTAGGATGATTGGGCCTTGAAGATGCGCAGGACATACACCATGATCAACGCACTCAAAAACAGTCCAATCAGCCCACTGCCCAACTGCCCAATTGCAGCGCCTGCTCCATCCAAACCGGAACGCGCCAGCCCGCTGTTGCCGCTGTTACCGTTGAAATATGCGATTACAGTATCCAGCAGCACCGAAATGGCGAGCAGAACAGCCGCTGGAATGGTGTATTTTTCGGTGTGCCCGATTTTGCCAATCTTTGTCTTGCTGAACGTCAGGCCGGACACAATCATATGCAAACTGTCTGAAAACATGTTGCCTCCATTTCGATTTTATCATGTGATTTTTGTGCTGCTGCTTTTGCGGGCACCGCGGCAGCCAATCGGGGTGTTCCCAGTTCAATCATAATGAAGTCAGGTGACATTGTCAACAAAATCGCGGCTTGGGGAATGCACTGATTAGCGATTGCTCCTCCACCCCCCACTAACCACTCACCACTTCCAGAATTGCCAGTGTCTCCTGTTTGCCGCCGGAGCCTTCCTCGCCCCCCGGCCCCACGCAGGACGGGCAGCCGTCCGCGCACCCGCAGGAGGCCACCACCTCCCGCGCGTGCCCCAGCAGTTCATCGTGAAGTTCGTACAGCCGCGCGCTGAACCCGATCCCGCCCGGCACGCTGTCGTACAAAATCACCGCCGGTCGGCCCTCCGCCAGCGGGGACTGCGGGTCGGCGTGAACCCCCAGGTCGCCGCGGTCGCACATCAAAAACAGGGGAGCGATGCTCTCCAGCACAAACGCCAGCCCCGCCAGCCCGCTGCGCACCCGCACCGCGTGCTCCGCCCGCCGGTGACAGGCCGGGCACAGCGTCACCAGATTTTCCAGCCGGTTGGCCGCATCCGCCGATTCAAACGTCCGAAAGGGGCGCAAATGATGGACGTGATGGGCGCGTTCCCCTTCGGGCGCGCCGCAAAACCGGCAGCGGTAGCCATCCCGCGCCCGCACCGCCTCGCGGAGGCGCGGCCAATCCCGCCCGTAATCGTTGCGCTCGCCGCCCCACAGCCCCGCCGCATCCAGCGCGGCCACCGTCTCCGCCGAGAGCGAGAGCCAGTAACCGGTGGTCAGCAGTTCGCCGGGGGGCAAATCCACCTCGCCGTAGCCCAGCGTCTCCCCCGTGCCCCAGCGGATTTTGCGGTAGCCCGTCACCCGCGTGGTGACGCGGATTTCCCCGTGGGACTTGAACCCGCCGCGGGCCTCGGCACGCCCCCGAAGTTCCAGGGGCTGAATCTCCGTCTCCCGCCGGGGGCGGGTGAAAAAATCCACATCAACGGGGCGCATCCGGGCGGTACCGGCTTCCAAATCCAGGTCATCCACAAAAAACGTCTCGCCCTGATGCAGGTAAATCGCTTCGGGATGCACCATCCAGGGGGCGGATTCCCAATCCACCTCGCCGATGGTGGTGATTTTGCCGTTTTGGACGGATTGCAGCGTCACCCGGCGGGGGGACGCGCTGCGCAGGGAGACCTCCGCCGCCGGAAACTCGCCGCCCCCCCAGAAGAACCGCGTGCCGGATTTGAGGAGGTCGCCCGTTTCCCGCAGGAAATCCAGGTATTCGGAGAGTTCCCGCCAGGTTACGCGCCCGAAGGTTTCCCCCGCCCGAAAGGGCAACTCGAAGGCCGCCGCCCGCAGGTGCGCGAGCAGAATGAGCGGGTTATCGGGGTCAATGCGGGCCTGCTCCGGCGAGCGGGAGAAGAAGTATTCGGGGTGGCGGGCGAGAAACTGGTCGAGCGGGCTGGCGGAGGCGACCAGCACGGCGAGCGAGGCCTCCCGTCCCCGGCCGGCGCGCCCGGCCTGCTGCCACGCGCTGGCGATGCTGCCCGGATACCCGGCGAGGATCGCCGCGCCCATCTGCCCGATGTCAATGCCCAGTTCCAGTGCGGAGGTGCTCATCACCGCCCGGATGCTGCCTTCCCGCAGCCCGCGCTCGATTGCGCGCCGCTGGCGGGGCAGGTAGCCGCTGCGGTAGGCGCGGATTTCTCCCTCACCCCCAGCCTCTCTCCCAGGGGGCGGGGGGAGCGTATCCCGCAGCAGCAGTTCCACGGTGCGGCGCGTGCGCCCGAAGACGATGGTCTGCATGCCGTAGGTGAGCAGATCTTCGAGCAGGCGCAGGGTTTCGCCCAGCACCCCGGCGCGGATGCCGAGGGCTTTGTCCACAACGGGCGGGTTGTAGATGATGAAGTGCTTTTCCCCGCGGGCGGAGGCGTCCTCGCCGATGAGCGTGACCGGCGCTTCGATGAGTTGCTCTGCCAGTTGGCGCGGGTTGCCGATGGTGGCGGAGGTCAGCACGAACTGCGGCGCTGCCCCGTAGAAGGCGGCGATCCGTTTGAGCCGCCGCAGCGTGTTGGCAACGTGCGAGCCGAACACGCCGCGGTAGGTGTGCATCTCGTCAATCACGACGAAGCGCAGACCGCGGAAGAACCGCTCCCAGCGGGTGTGGTGCGGCAGGATGCCGGTGTGCAGCATGTCGGGGTTGGTGAGCAGGATGCGGGCGTTTGCGCGGATTTTGGGGCGCTCGCTGGCGGGGGTGTCGCCGTCGTAGACGCTGGGAGTGGGGAGTGGAGGATTGGGGAGCGGGGACTGGTAAATTGGGGGTTGGGAATTGGGGATTAGGGATTGGGAATTGGGAATTGGGGGGTGGGAGTTGGTAAATTGGGCGGGCTGCCGGTTCCCGGACAGTAGATCCCTGATGCCGGATAACTGGTCGCGGGCGAGCGCCTTGGTGGGGAACAGGTACAGTGCGGTGGCTTCCGGCTCGCGCAGCAGACGGTCGAGGACGGGCAGGTTGTAGCAGAGCGTTTTTCCGCTGGCGGTGCCGGTGGCGACGGCGACGTGCGCTCCGTTGCGTGCAGCCATAAGCGCGTCGTGCTGATGGCGGTAGAGGGCGGTGATTCCACCGCGGTGCAGGGAATCCCGCAGGGCGGGGTGCAGGTCATCGGGCAGGGGGACAAAGCGCGCCCCGCGGGCCGGGAGAATCTCCCAGGCGGTGATGTTTCCTCCGATGGAGGGGTCGGCGCGCCAGCGGGCGAGCAGGGCGGAGAGGGTCATGGTCGGGGAGCGGGGAGGAGTGGGGCGAGGAGCGAGGAGAGATGAGAGTGGAGAGTGGAGAGCGGATTGGCAATCCACTCTACGGGGTTTGTCGGCGGCAATGTAAAAACGTCTCCGCGCTGGAGACGTTTGGGGTGAAAGCGTGGAAATAGCGGACAGCGCAGACGGGCAGGGTATCTTTGCCCTTTGCGTGTTTTTGTCTGGCCTGACTGTCGGACAAGGTGTGAGGGCTGGTTTGGAACCCGAATATCCGCAAATGGGCCAAGAATCACGGGTTCTTTTCGTGTGGTGTATGCCCTTTGGTGTATTCGTGTTCTCCAAACAGCCTCATTTGGCTTATCCGCAGATCGGGCTGTCTTACGCTGTCCTGTTTCCCTGATCCCTTGTTACGCTTTTGGGTCTTCTTCTGCGCTGCCGGTTTCGTCTTTGGGTTCGTCATCTCCTTGCAGACCTTCCTTGAAGGCACGGATGCCGCTGCCGAGTTCACCGGCGATTTTGCCGATGCGCCCGGCTCCAAACAAGACGATTACGATGAGGAGAATGATGATCAGTTCTGTTGCGCCGAGACTCATTTTCTTGCTCCTGACCCGGCATAGGCCGGTGTGTTATCTGGAATACCCACCTGTTTTACTACAAATCCGCCAAAAATTCCAGAGGAAAATCAGAGAGAGGTGCAGGCAGGGCAATTGCTTGCGCATCATCCCCAACCCTGCTATCATCGCATTGGTATGTGGTCCTCCTTTGATTCTTTTTGGAAGAAATTTTTGCGGGATATGAGTCTCACCGCCCGTTGGCTGACTCCGGGGTTGGGAGTCAAACGCTGGCTGCTGGTGATTCTGGCTGGCGTTACGTTGCTGGGCGTTGGGTTCGGGGTATTTATTTTGGATATTTATCGTGCTACTTCGCCGGGGAGCCACCCCTGGTGGCTGGTGTTTCTTTCTGCCGTTTCACTGCGCTCGCTCGCTCGTCCCTTGCGTGTATTGATTTTTGGCAGTCTGGGTGTTGGGTTGCTGCTGGGTGGTCTCTGGGGCTTAAACCGGACGCTGCTCAGCCCGTTTATGCGGCCCGGTAAACCCGTGGTGGAATCTCTTGCCGGATATCGTCGCCGGGAGCGGGGGCCGCACATTGTTGTAATCGGGGGGGGGCATGGCATCTCGATGTTGCTGCGCGGCCTGAAGGCTTACACGCACAACCTGACTGCGGTGGTCACTGTTGCTGATGACGGCGGTTCTTCCGGGCGGCTGCGGCGGACTATGGGCATTCTCCCTCCCGGGGATATTCGCAACTGTCTTGCGGCGCTCTCCAATGATGAAGCCCTGCTGACTCAATTGTTCCAGTACCGCTTTGCCGGCGGCGGTGCCGAACTGGACGGGCATTCTTTCGGCAATCTGTTTATCAGCGCGCTGGCAGAGATAACCGGCAGTTTTGAGGAGGCGGTTGCCGAATCCGGACGGGTGCTTTCCGTTCATGGTCAGGTGCTGCCGGCCACCTTGCACGATGTCCGCCTGGTGGCGGCGATTGTACCGCCCAACAGCACGCAGGAGATCCGCATTGAGGGGGAAAGCCGTATCCCGGAAACAAAGGGACGCATTCGGCGGGTCTGGCTGGAGCCGGACAGTCCGCCCGCATTTCCGGTGGTGGTTCGGGCCTTGTTGAATGCAGATATGATCATTATCGGGCCGGGAAGTTTGTTCACCAGTATTTTGCCTGGCCTGCTGGTGCCGGATGTCGCTGCTGCGGTGCGAGCCAGTCGAGCGATTAAGGTTTATGTTGCCAATGTTGCCACTCAGCCCGGCGAAACGGATGGTTTTTCATGTGCGGATCATATCCGGGTATTGGAGAACCAGATCGGACGCGGCCTGTTTGATCTGGTGGTCTGCAACAATAATTACGCGGGAAAACTCCCCGCCGGTATGGATTGGGTGTACCTGGATGGTGAATCTAGCCCCGATTACGGATTACATAAAGCCGATCTGGTGGATGACGATGAACCCTGGCACCATGATGAGACGAAACTAGCAAAGGCGCTGATTGATCTTTACGAAACACGCGCCAGGGTGTCTGGAGTTGTGTGAGTAAGTACAGAGACCAGTAAAAGATGCGGAAAGGCATCAACATCAATGTCTTGTGCAAACGCCTTGGTTGCCAATGACAACATCACAAATAATGTTGCCAATAAACCCCGATAGAGTAATGAGTTTGAAAAAAACCTGTGCTTCATTTTGTAATCTCCTCTTGAAAAATTAAAGCAGAATACAGCAACGCCGCCGGTTTTGGTCAATCCAGGTCGGCAGCCGGGGACAGGCCCCGCAGGCGGCGGGGAAAATCGTGCGGCCGAATACTAACAAAAGACTTTCATGCCTGCTCCTTTCACTTTTGCAAACGGAAAAAGCCATCTCGTTGTATAATGCCCCTGCCGGATATCCCCCTGTTGCGGGCATTGCCGC
>CAZPSL010000093.1:0-13738 GCA_964589145.1 uncultured Anaerolineales bacterium | reverse complement strand
ACGGTCGAGAAAATGGATGGCCGCCGTATCGAGCGGCTGCGGATCACGCCGCTTGCCAAAAGCCAACAGCCATAACCCCCGCTCGAAAAACCGCCATGCACCAAGCAAACAGGCCTTTCGATCCCGAACAACAGTTGCCTGCACCCGTAACAACTACCAGACAGGGAAAAAGAAAAACATGAAGAGAATTCTCGGAACCGCCGCGCTGAACGATGGTTTGTGGTTTTTTGTGGGCGCACAGCACGCACAAAAAACCACGCTTCCCCGCGTTTCAGCGAAAGTTCTAATGCTTTTGTTTGTTTTCACCTCCTAGTGTTTCCCTCGCCCCACGCACAAGACTGGCAGTCCTGCCAGGACTGCCAGTCTTCATTTGGCGAACAAGACAGGCACCGAACACCCCGCCCTGCCGGGAGCAGGACAGAGATATGTGGCTGCCCGATTTCTACATCTTTTGCTTGCACCCAAGAACGTGGGGTTTCTTTTCGGCTTGCTCTGACGGTCTAAGCACCTATCCGAAAAATCACTATGCAACAAAGCAGGTACGTTTTGATATGCTGTGTCTACATTTCCCCCCACCCCACCCCCTCCCCCCGTGGGGGAGGGGTAGCGAAAAGTGTGAAGTTGTTGGCGCACTTCGTGCGCCAACAACTTCACTACAGCACATCCCCCCTTCCTTTGGGAGTGCGAAGCCTGCCCGAAGGGTGAGGGGGGATACAGGGGGGATGGGGTAAACACCCCACCCCGATATGTTTGCGGCAACACGCCTGCTCGAATTTTCGGATAGATATTAAACTGCCGAGGGTGCATAACCGGCACTAGATCATTTTGGCATGGATCAACTTCCCCAGGAATTTTTTGACCTTTGCGGCGCACACCTCACCCCGCAGCAGATGGACGCCCTGCGGCTTTACGCCCGCGAACTGGAGACCTGGAACCGCATCCACAACCTGACGGCAATCCGCGACCCGCAGGGCGTGCGCGTCAAACATTTTCTGGATTCCCTAAGCGCCTGCCTGGCGATGCGCGGCACGCCCGTTGAACGGGTGATTGACGTGGGGACAGGCGCCGGTTTTCCGGGGTTACCGCTAAAAATTCTCTACCCGCAAATACACCTGACCCTGGTGGAATCGGTCGGCAAAAAAGCCGATTTTTGCAGGCATATCGTCACAAAACTGGGTTTGCCCGGTGTGGAGGTCATCCAGACACGGGCGGAGAAACTGGGACAGGTTCCCGAACATCGCGGGCGGTACGATTGGGCCATCGCCCGCGCGGTGGCGGTGATGCCGGTGTTGCTGGAGTATCTGCTGCCGCTGGTGCGGGTGGGCGGCCGCGCCCTGGCAATGAAAGGGGAAAGTGCCCCGGCGGAGGCTCACTCAGCAGAACCGGCGGCAAAACTGTTAGGCGGGCATCTGCGCCAACTCATCCCCTTGACATTGCCCGGTGTGGTCGAAACCCGCTATCTGGTTGTGATTGACAAAGTGGCAGCCACTCCCCAAAAGTACCCCCGGCGGGTGGGAATCCCCGCGAAGCGACCGCTGGGAGGGGGGCATCAGGGGGTTGGGTAATTGGGGATTGGGGATTAGGGAGTTGGGAGTTGGGGGGGCAAACGCACACTGCTACGGCTTACCGTTCACATGGGCTATCCGCCCTTCACGGAGGTACCACCGCCGGGCATTTTGCACAAACGCCGGAGTGAACAAATCCAGATCGGTGGTGGTGAGCAGGGATTGTTCCGCCTGCACCAGTTGTTTCAGCAGGTCGGCGCGGCGCTGGGGGTCAAGTTCCGCCAGAACCTCATCGAGCAGCAGTACCGGCCAATGGCCGGTTTTTCCGTGCATCCAGGAGACCTCGGCGATTTTGAGGGCCAGCATCGCCGTGCGCACCTGGCCGCGCGAGCCGTAAATCCCCAGGTCAATCCCGTTTGCGAGGAAACGCAACTCGTCGCGATGCGGGCCAAGCGTGGTCTGTCCGCGGGCGATTTCCTCCCCCCGTTTGCGCGCCAATGCGTTTCGGAAGCCGGTTTCGATCTCCGAGCGGGGGATACCTGTACGGTCTGCGGGAGCATCCAGGGGCATGGAAATTTGCCCCGGAATCCGGGGGAGCGGGTCGTATGCGGGCTGGTAAACCAGCCGCAGGATTTCAGCCCCGCGGGTGAGGTCACTGTGGGTAATTGCCGCCAGCGATTCCAGTTCCTGCACGGCATGGATGCGGGCCTCAATCAGAGCCGAGCCGGTTTTGGCAATCTGATCATCCCAAAAAGTGAGTTGATCGGGGTCGCCGCCGCGCTCAGCGAGCGATTTCAGCAAAGCGTTGCGCTGGGTGACGGCCTTGGCATAAGCAGACAGATCTGCTGCGTAGTTGGGCACCGTTTGAGAGAGCAGCAAATTGAGGTATCGTCGGCGGCCGGATGGCGGCCCTTCGATGACCTGCATCATCTGCGGCAGGAACAGGACGGCGTTGAAATGCCCAATCACCCTACCGATTTTGCGTTTGGCGCCGTCAAGCAGCACTTCCTTGCGCAGGCGGGTTCCGTTGGTGCGGGTAACTTCCTGAATCAGGCGGATTTCCAGCCGGTGTGCCTTTCCCCCGCGGTTGTAATCGGCAACGATGCGCCCGACGGCCAGCGGCTGCCGCCCGGCGATGAAGTTGACCAGTTGGCGGTCGTGGCTGGCATGGAAGGATGTGAACGTTGCCAGGTAGTAAACGGCTTCCAGCAGGCTGGTTTTTCCCTGGGCGTTCTCTCCCAACAGGAGTGTCACGCCCGGCGGAACGTCCACGTCCAGGCGGGCAAAGTTGCGGAAATCGGTCAGCGAGAGATGGGTAAGACGCATGGGCGTGCGAGGTGCGCTGTACGTCAATCCGCGGCCGTAACCTGCTCGGCCTGTTGTTCAGAATCGAGGTGCCAGATTTCGGATGCCCGGTCGGTGAACAGGATGCCGTTGGTGTGGTCAATTTCGTGCTGGAAGATGCGCGCCAGCCAGCCTTTGGCTTTGAGTTTCATCGGTTTTCCGTAGCGGTTGAGGCCTTTGACGGTGACAGTCTCGTACCGTTCAACGTCGCCGACAATCCCTGGGATCGAGAGGCAGCCTTCGGTCCCGACCACGGTCTCCCTTGAGGTGCGGACAATTTCCGGGTTGACAACCCTGTAAAGGCGCGGCGGGACGGTTTCGTCCTCTTCATCGCCAAACTCCACCACAATCACCCGCAGGGGAATGTTTACCTGCGGTGCGGCCAGCCCTACGCCGGGTTCTGCGCGCATGGTATCCACCATATCGTCAATCAGCGTTTGCAGTTTGGGGCCAAAATCCGTCACCTTGCGGGCGCGTTTTCGCAAGGTCGGGTGAGGGACGGTAATTACTTTTCGGAGGGTCATCGTTCAGGTACCTGGCCTTTCGGGTAAAGATGCTCTATTTTACCCCATGCTCACAAATCCAGGTCGCGCCAGGGGAAGCGTTGGTCTTCGGTTTCCTCGTGGTAGATTTCCAGCCAGGTTGCCATGTGTTCGTGTTCCTGTTTGGTGCGTTCGCGTTCTTCCTTGATGATTAGTTCTTCCATGCGGCGGGAGATATCCTGGTGGACCATTGCGGGGTTGTGTACTCCGCGGAAATTGAGGGTGGAATCTCCGACGTTGATGTAAACATTACCGACGTTCAACATCAATCCGATGACGTTTGGCACCTCGTGGTGGAGGCTCTGGATGTTTTTGATGGGTGCGGAGCGCGACGATTCGGCCCCCAGCGGTTTTTTCTCCCGGTCAATGATCAAATCTCCGGTAATGCGGTAAAGGTCGTTGCGCCAATCTACATATGCGTAAAACCAAAACAGGGAACTGATGAGTGCGACGGCACCCGCAGATGGGGTCAGATATTTGGCCCAGTCGTATCCTGTTACGATCAGGGTGGGCGCGCAAACAAAGGCTGCCACCAGGGAAATGAAGAAAACCAGGTTGACTTTCAGCGCGCTTTTGAAGAAGATCCACCAATGTTTGCGGTAGGTGATGGTATCCCCTTCCACAACGCGTGTCTGAAAGAGGGTAAAGCGTTTCTTTTTGGCGGCGGCAATCGGCGGGACGGTTTCCGGTTCTTCAGGCAACATTTCTTTCCCCCGAATGTTTAGCCGTTCGCGAATGGTTTGCCGAATTTGCGCCAGTTCCGCCTGCTTGGAGCGGCGTCTTGAACGCAAGATGAACCCTTGAATCAGGTTCTTCATGTATTCCGGGTGATCAACATCGGTCATGTGCAGTTCGCTGTTGAATGTGCGTACCACAAGGTCGCCGACTTTTATCCAGCGGTGAACGATGTTACGGGTTCGGATGTTCAGGGATTGTATTGTTCGCAGCGGGGTTTCCTGGCGGCTGGTGCTGCGAAACAGAATCCGTTCCCGCCAGGAAACGCGCACATTGGTCACGATGAAATAGTCGTTTCGCCATTCCAGGTAAGCCCAGACAATTCCGGCAAAAAGCAGCAAGGCAAACCCGGTTCCCAGAAAATAAAAAACTTTCAGGAACATTCCGGGGCTGTCGCCCCAAAAGTAGTTTAATATGAGCAGCAGGAGGAAATCCACAACCACCAGAAAAGTGATGCTGAGTACCTCTCCAAACAAACTAACGGGGTGGCGGCGGGTGATCAGCAGGATGAACTCACCTTCTCCCAACCAGCCGATTTTTAGTTTTTGTGCAATTTCATGGGTTTGCAAGAGCGCATCCAGATATGGCTTGATGCGGGGATACGCTTCGAGCATCCAGTCAAAATCGTCGGCGGTGAGTGCGTAAACAATAACCCTTGATAGTGCCACGGCATCCGCGTTGCGCGGCCGTTTGTAGTACAGTCCGTCAACCCCAAACAAATCTCCGGCATCGAAAGTTGCCATTTCAATTGATTCCCCCGATTCTTCATCTTCTCCGCGGGTGATATGCACCTTGCCGCGAAAAATGAAAAACATCTCGTCGGATTCCGCGCCCTCTTCAAGAATCACTTCGCCGCGCTCAAATTCCTTGCGCGTCAGGTGTTTGGCAATTTCGGCAAGCGCAGATTCACCCAGTTCCGTGAAAATCGGGGCGTCTTTCAGGAGTTTCACACGCCGGTCGAGTTCGGCATTGTCAATGGGTTCTCGTTCGTTTTCCGGGATCATTTCGGGTTAATGGTCAACAGTTGGTTAAGCGATACAATGCAAACGTCTTCTTCGATTTTAGCACGAACAAAACACCCTTGACAGAGGCTCACACCAGATTCACGGAATTCTGGTGCCAGTACACACCTTCAAGAGACAAGAGGGGGCAGGCAAATGTTGTAGAAGGCCTGCTGTTTACCAACGAGCCGCTCACTTTGGCCCCCTCCCCCCTGTATCCCCCCTCACCCTTCGGGCAGGCTTCGCACTCCCAAGGGAAGGGGGGATATAACTTTTCGGTGTGTGTACGGCGCGCTTCGTGCGCCGTACACACACCTGACGAACACGCCCCTCCCAGAATTTTCCGCTTTGGTTCCCCTCTCCCTTCGGGAGAGGGGTTAGGGGTGAGGGCGGGGGGAGGGTTGGGTGGGGGGAAACAGCGTTGTTCTACATCTTTTGCTTGCACCCACAAGAACGTGATTTTCTGGGGTCTCGCTGCTCCTGTGATAAAATGCAGCGCACCTCAAAACAAGGAGAGAACCAATGCCAATCAATTTTGGAACAGACGGCTGGCGCGCCGTCATTTCAGATACGTTTACCTTTCACAACCTGCGGCTGGTGGCACAGGCCATCGCCGATGCGGTCAAATCCGGCCACTGGAACAACGGCGAGTGGGCACAGGAAATTGAGCCGAACAAAATCATCGTGGGTTTTGATACTCGTTTCCTCTCCGACCGCTACGCAAAAGATGTCGCCCGTGTGCTGGCAGCCAACGGGTTCACTGTACGGCTGAGTCAGGCCGATTGCCCCACCCCGGCCATTTCCTACGCGGTGCGCAACAGCAAGGCCGCTGCCGGGATTGTGATCACCGCGTCTCACAATGCGCCGCGCTACAACGGCATCAAACTCAAGGCGGCCTACGGCGGTTCCGCCCTGCCGGAGCAGGCCCGCCGGGTGGAGGTGTACCTCAACGATAACGAGGAACGCGGCCGCGGCCCCAATCTGATGGATTGGGATGCCGCCCGCGACCTGAAACTGATCGAGCGTTTCAATCCGCTGCCGACCTATTACGAGCATCTGCGCACCCTGATTGATTTTGACGCGATCGCCGAGAACCCGCCGCGGGTGGTGGTGGATTCCATGCACGGGTCGGGACGCGGCGTCATCAAGGGTATCCTGCAAGGGACGGGGTGCGAGGTGACTGAAATTCGGGGCGAGATGAACCCCGGATTTGGCGGCACCCACCCTGAACCCATCGGCAAGAATCTCGGCGCCCTGGCAGGCGCGATCAGCACCGGGGCTGGCAATCTGGGGCTGGCCCTTGACGGGGATGCCGACCGCATCGGGGCGATGGATGAGCGCAGCAACTTCGTCGATCCGCACAAAATCATGTCGCTGGCGCTGCAATACCTGGTGGAACAGCGTGGCTGGCGCGGCCCGGTGGTGCGAACCGTCTCCACAACCCGCATCATCGACCGCCTGGCGCGGGAATACGGCCTGGAAGTTTACGAAACTCCGGTAGGATTCAACCATATTGCCGGGCACATGCTTTCATCGGATGTGCTGATTGGCGGCGAGGAATCGGGCGGGATTTCGTTTCGCGGGCATATCCCCGAAGGCGACGGGATTTTGATGGGGCTGCTGCTGGTGGAGATTGTCGCCACTTCGGGGAAATCGCTGGGAACACTGGTAGATGAACTGCTGGAAAAGTATGGCCCCGCTTTTTACGAACGCCGCGACCTGCGCCTTCAGCATCCGGTTTCCAAACCGCGGATGACCGCCCGATTGGCGAAGGATGCCCCCGCTGAAATCGGAAAGATGCCCGTGCGCGAGGTGCAAACCACCGACGGGGTGAAATACGTGATGAAAGACGGTTCCTGGCTGCTGATCCGCCCGTCGGGGACGGAGCCGGTGCTGCGAGTCTACGCCGAGGGGCGCAGCAAGAAGATGGTAGCCGCGCTGCTGGGGTTTGGCGAAAGCATTGCCGGAAATGTGACATAACTAACCCAAATTCGGATCAGGCGCGGAGCGCCCGTTTTGCAGCACGGGGGGAGGGGGGAACTCCGTCGTTCTGCGTCTTTTGCCTGCCCCTTTCGGCATGATCCCCAAAAAAACACCAACCAGCAATCAGAGCGAAAGTACCGTTAAGAAAAAGCGGCTCGCTTTTTGAGCCGTTTTTTATCCGCCGGTATCATTTGTTTTGCGCGCCATCTCCGCCCGTTTCTTGGCCCGCCGTCCAATTAGCCGCTCTGTGCCATTCATCAGCCGCTTGATGTTGGGACGCAAAGCGTACAGCAGTAAAAGTTCTGCCAGAATACCGTAAACCACATAGGCCCACGGGAGTTCTCCCATCCAGGCCATGATGACGAAAATCACCGTGGCAATAAGCGGCGCGCTCATAGTTGCAACTGAAGCATAACCCACGAAGTACAAAATAAACCCGGCAATGGGGAGAATAAACAGAAATGTCGGCGGGTAAAGGGCAAATGCACCCCCTACACTGGTAGACCCGCCCGCTCCGCCGTGCAGCCGGAGACGACCCCGTTCATCCCGTTGAACGAGATAAATCGAATAATTGTGCCCGATAATCGCCATCACAGGGGCTAGCACAATGATCCAGGTCATATCGGGAACCAGCCACATCGCCAGCCAGGTGCTGACCGCCCCCTTAAATCCATCCAAAATGGCAGTTGTCACACCCACCCATAAACCGGCAGCCCGCATTGCATTTGTACCTCCGGTACGGCCGCTTTCAATTTTCCGAACATCCTGTCCGGTCATAAGTTTGACAATGATCAATCCAAACGGGATGGAGCCAATCAGGTAAGCGATGATCAGAATGACAATGCCCAGTACGATTTGCATTTGTCAATAACCTCCAGTAGCGTATTTCATCAGCAGCAGCCAGGGAACACCACACTCGCCAACGGCGGGCCTGCCAACCGCGCCGCGGGTGATTTTTACAACACGCGAAATGAAGTCAGGTTGCATCGCTGCCTCGTTCCTGCGTTTCCGATTTCCTACCGTGACCACCAGGCCAGCAGCCACAGGATGAACAACAAAGCCGCAAATTCAATTGTCGCTGTCCACCGCGATTTACCCAGACCCAGGTCGCTCAGGAAAACCGTCACCCCGTAAGCCGGAGCCAGCAGAAACAGCCCGTAAGCAATCGGAGAAAACGGGAGGTACTGGGCTGCGGCGCCAAGTTGACCGACAATCACCGCGCAAACCCCGGAAGCCAGCAACAGCCATCTGCCCTGCATCCGTAAACTCAGCGTACGCAAACTGATCAGCGCAGTTGCCAGTGTCAGCGCAGGAACCATCAGATACAGGCGCAGCCGGATCACCCGTAAGGTAATCGCCAGCAAAAAGAACAACGCAAAAGCGACCGCCGTCAGCCCGACCGCGGCGACGGCGTAGTAAGGGTTTTGCTCATCGGCAACCACATACTCCGCCGTCAGTACCAGCATCAGTATACCGCCGCCAGCGAGAATCCCCAGCCACCAGTACGTACCCAGTGACCCCTGATACAGGGGAATGCCAATCACCCAGGCCGTTAACGCGGGAATAAGCCAATGCTGAAAACGAGAACGGCCCTGCGCTGCCGGCTGCTCATCAATCAGCCAGTCGGCGCCGGAGACCGCCAGCGCAATTACCAGCAGCGAAACCACCGTCTGAATGTTGACCTGAATCTCCAGGTAGAAACCCGGCAACTGAGCCGCAAACTGCCGCGCCGGAACGCGGATCAACCCCGTCAGCGTGTACGCCAGCAAAATTGTGGCAGAGAGAACGCTGATACGGTCAAGGTTAGGCAGAAACCGAACAGTGGTAGGCACAATTGCATTTTACCCCCTCCGGGGAGGGATTGCAACGAATCAGCGAGTCAGCGAATCAGCGAATCAGCGTATTGACGAGTTCGCGGGCGGCGAATCGGCAAAAATGATACAATACCCCTGACACGGGAACACCTGACACCGGAACACCGACCCCCCTCCCCCATGAAAATCATCCTCACCCACGAGCAAACCGATTTCGACGGGCTGGCCTCCCTGCTGGGCGCGCACCTGCTGGATGAAGAGTCCATCCCCGTGCTGCCGCGGCGGATGAACCGCAACCTGCGCGCCTTCCTCACCCTCTACGGGGCGGAACTGCCCTTTGTGGATCCGCGCGACCTGCGCGGGGAGCGCATCGAAGCGGTGACGCTGGTGGATACGCAGGCGCTCGCCACCCTCAAGGGGATGAGCGACCAAACCCAGGTGCGGATTATTGACCATCACACCCCGCGCCCCGACCTCCCCGAAACCTGGGAACTGCGCCACGAAGCGACCGGCGCCAACACCACCATCTTCGTGGAGGGCATCCGGGAGCGCGGCCTGCCCCTCAGTGTGGTGCAGGCCACGCTGCTGCTGCTGGGCATCTACGAAGATACCGGCTCGCTCACCTACACCCGCACCACCCCGCGCGACCTGCGCGCCGCCGCCTACCTGCTGGAGCAGGGCGCGAGTTTGCGCATCGCCCACAGTTACCTCAACCACCCGCTCTCGCTGGCGCAGCAGCGCATCTACGACCAACTGCGCCAAAACGCCGAAACGCACACCGTCCACGGCTACACCGTCGTCGTCGCCGCGGGGGATGCCCGCGGGATGGACGAGGAACTCTCCACCATCGCCCACAAAATGCGCGACCTGCTCGACCCCGACGCGCTCTTCCTGGTCATCGAAATCCGCGGCGGGGTGCAGTTGATCGCCCGCTCCACCCGCGACCGGATTGACGTGAGCAAAATCGCGGCGCACTTCGGGGGCGGCGGCCACACACGGGCCGCGGCAGCACTCATCAAATCCCGCAGCCGTTCCGCCGTCCATGCAGAACTGCTCGAAATCCTGCCGAAATTCATCCAGCCGGGCATCACCGTGGGCGAGATCATGTCCCGCGATCCGCAGGTGCTCGCGCCGGAAACCCCGGTCCGCAAAATCGCCGAGATGATGCGCCGCTACGGTTACGAGGGCTACCCCGTGGTGGCGGAGGGCAAAATCGTCGGGCTGGTGACCCGCCACGCGGTGGACCGCGCCCTGGCGCACAAACTCAACCTGACCGCCGCCCAACTGATGGAAGCCGGAAGCGTCCACGTCCACCCCGACCAGTCCATCGAGTACCTGCAAAACCGGATGGTGGACACCGGCTGGGGGCAGATTCCCGTGGTGGAGCGGGAAAGCCACCGCCTGATCGGCATCGTCACCCGCACCGACCTGCTGAAAACCCTCGCCCCGCAAGCCCCCGCTCCCGGAGGCCGCAACCTGGCGGACAAACTGGAAGCCGCCCTGCCCCCGGAGCGGCTCACCCTGCTCAGGGAAATCGCCGCCATCGCCCAGGAACAGCGCATGGCAATTTACATCGTGGGCGGCTTTGTGCGCGACCTGCTGCTCGACCGCCCCAGTCTGGATTTTGACATCGTGGTGGAAGGCGATGCCATCGCCCTGGCAAAAGCGGTGCAGGCGCGCTTTGGCGGGCGCGTCACCACCCATCGGCGCTTCGGAACGGCAAAGTGGCGGGTCAGCGGAGAGCCGGTTTCAGACCACCGACGACAGACGGCTGACCGCAGTCAATCGCCCCCCGCTCCCCGCTCCCCGCTCCCCGCCACACTGGATTTCATCTCCGCCCGCACGGAGTTCTACCCCCGCCCCACCGCCCTGCCCACCGTGGAACGCGGCAGCATCAAACTCGACCTGCACCGCCGCGATTTCACCATCAACACCCTCGCCCTGCGCCTGGATGGCCGCCATTTCGGCGAACTGCACGACTACTGGGGCGGCTACAACGACCTGCGGCAGGGGCTGGTGCGCGTGCTGCACTCGCTCTCCTTCATTGACGACCCCACCCGCATCCTGCGCGCTGTGCGCTACGAGCAGCGCTACGGCTTCCGTCTCGGCGAGCGCACCCGCGCCCTCCTGCTGGAAGCCCGTCCCCTGCTCGCCCGCGTCTCCGGCGACCGCATCCGCCACGAACTCGACAACATCCTCGCCGAGGAGCGGCGCATCCCCATGCTGCGGCGGCTGGCCGACCTGGAGATTTTGGAACACATCCATCCCGACCTGAAGTGGGACGCCTGGATTGAAGACCGCCTCACCCGCCTGGAACTCCCGCCCCCGGAATGGAACCTCGGGCCGGATTTGAAGGGGCAGCCGCTCTATCGGGTTTTGGCTTACACCCTGTGGCTGATCCGCCTCCCGGCAGACCGCGCCCGCGGGGTGATCAAACGCCTGCATCCCCCGCGCGTCACCGCCAAAACCGTCCAGCAGGCCGCCGAACTGTGGCGCGCCCTCCCCGAACTGCGCGGCGCACGTCCCAGCCAGATCAGCGCCCGGCTGGCGCACATCTCTCCGGCGGCGGTTTACGCCGTCCGCGCCGCCAGCGATGACGAAAAAATCCGCCGCGCCCTGGGCGCCTACCTCGCCGAGTGGCGGCACATCCGCCCCCGCACCCGCGGCGAAGACCTGCGCGCCCGCGGCATCCCCCCCGGCCCGCGCTACCGCCAGATTCTCGACGCCCTGCGCAACGCCTGGCTGGACGGTGAAATCACCTCCGAGGCGGAAGAAGCCGCGCTGCTGGATGCGCTGACCGCGCACAACTGACCGCGGCCCGCCCCGGCCTGTCACCTTCAACCTGCAACATGGAACTCATCCAAAACCCCCATCTCAACGGCGATCCGTTCTTCTGGGAAGCGGGGCCGACCGGCGTGCTGCTGATGCACGGGTTCACCGCCACCACCGCCGAGGTGCGTCCCCTGGCGGAGAAACTGCTCGCCGCGGGCTACACCGTCGCCGGGCCGGTGCTGCCGGGGCACAACACCGACGACCCCGCCAACATCAACCGCTACACCTGGCGCGACTGGGTCGCCGAGGCCGAGAAAGCCTACCGGGGACTGGCAACCCGCTGCGAGCGCGTTTTCGTGGGCGGGGAATCCACCGGGGGCGTGCTGGCGCTCTGGCTGGCGGCGCACCACCCTCAAATTTCAGGTTCGCTGCTCTACGCTCCGGCACTCAAACTCCGCATCCGCCCCGTGGATCAGGTCAAACTGCACCTGATCGCGCCCTTTGTCCCCTATCTCCCCAAACAAAACAAGGATGAAAGTCTGCCCTGGAAGGGTTACACAGTTAACCCGGTCAGAGGCGTGCAACAACTGCTAAAATTACAGAAACAGGTCTGGCCGCTGCTGCCGCAAATCCGCCGCCCGGTGCTCATCATCCAGGGGAGAGAGGATGCCACCGTGGACCCCGCCGTCCCCGATGAAATCTACCGCCGCGTGCGCGCCACGCTCAAGGAAATCCACTGGATGGAGAACTCCGGCCATTGCGTGACGATTGACCGCGACGCCGGGCGCGTGGCGGAGATTACGCTGGCGTTCATCGCCAAAGTGCTGACGTGAGATTCGCATGGCGCTGACGACTGGCAGTCCTGACAGGACTGCCAGTCGTAAACCGGCAACACTTTTGCACCTTGATAAATTGTTCCAGCAACAACTTTAGGCCAGGAGACCGCCGCGATCTATTTGTTTTCTAAACAATTCTCCCCTCCCTCACCCCTGCCCTCTCCCTAAGGGAGAGGGGGCTTGGCAGCGGGTGTTTTCGGGGCACAAAGTGCCCCGAAAACACCCGAAAGAAAAACTCCCCCTTCTCAGGGGAAGGGGGAATAAGGGGGATGGGGAAAAGGAGCCATCAATGACCCTCCAAAACTACCTGCAACAAAACCTGCCCCGCTACCTCGACCACCTGCGCGGGTGGGTGGAGATCAACAGTTTCACCGCCAACCCCGCCGGGGTGGACGCCGTCGCCGACCGAATTGCCGCCGCGTTTGAACCCCTGGGCTTTGAGGCGGAACGCATCCATTCGGTGAACCCGGATTTCGGGCATCATCTCGTTCTCACGCGGCGGGGGAGCGGCGGACCGAAACTGGGGCTGATCTCGCACCTGGATACGGTTTTCCCGCCCGAAGAGGAGGCCGCCAACGATTTCCACTGGCGGGTATCGGGCGACCGCATCTACGGCCCCGGCACCAACGACATCAAAGGCGGCACGCTGATGATGCTGATGGTGCTGGAGGCATTCCGGGAGTTTGCCCCTGCCGAGTTCGATGCGGTAACCTGGGTGCTGCTGTTCAACGCCGCCGAGGAAACCCTCTCACCCGATTTCGGCGCGCTCTGCCGCGAACGCTTGGCGGACGGGCGGGCTGCGCTGGTGTTCGAGGCCGGGTTCCATGAGGAGGGCGTTTTCCAACTGGTCACGCAGCGCAAGGGGATGGTGACCTACCACGTCCGCGTGGAGGGCAAATCCTCGCACGCCGGCAGCCAGCACGCTTTGGGCGCCAACGCCATCGTGCAGACGGCGCAGGTGGTCGAGCGCATCGCCGCGCTGACCGATTACACTCAAGACCTGACCTTCAACGTGGGCGTGATTTCGGGGGGTGTGGTCACCAACCGGGTGCCGCACCACGCCGAGGCCCGCGGCGAGATGCGCACCTTTGAGTTGCCGGTGTTCGAGCAGGGTATCCGCGATCTGCTGGCGGTGCAGGGTCTCCCCAAAACCACCAGCGCAGACGGCTTCTCCAAGGTGCGCATCTCGCCGCAGGCCTCGGCGTG
>CAZPSL010000092.1:0-25967 GCA_964589145.1 uncultured Anaerolineales bacterium | reverse complement strand
CCGAGTGGAAGGGCCGTGGCTTACCGGATAAAAGCTACCCCGGGGATAACAGGCTAGTCTCTCCCAAGAGTTCACATCGACGGGGAGGCTCGGCACCTCGATGTCGGCTCATCGCATCCTGGGGCTGGACAAGGTCCCAAGGGTTGGGCTGTTCGCCCATTAAAGCGGTACGCGAGCTGGGTTCAGACCGTCGTGAGACAGGTCGGTCTCTATCCGCTGTGGGCGTAAGGGATTTGAGAGGAGCTGCCCCTAGTACGAGAGGACCGGGGTGGACAGACCTCTGGTGTGCCAGTTGTTCCGCCAGGAGCATCGCTGGGTAGCCACGTCTGGCAGAGATAACCGCTGAAAGCATCTAAGTGGGAAACTCGCCTCAAGATAAGATCCCTCATCCCGCTAAGGGAGTAAGACCGCAGGAAGACCACCTGCTTGATAGGCGGCACGTGTAAGCGCAGCAATGTGCTCAGCGAAGCCGTACTAATGGTCGAGGGCTTAACCTGTGATGCGGAGAACTCAGAACTATTGTTGTGAAATCATTACCTGTTCAGTCGGAAGGTTTAACATCGTGAAAAAAGCCTTGTTGGTGATTGTAGCGGCGGAGGTATACCCGGTTACATCTCGAACCCGGAAGTTAAGCCCGCCAGCGCCGATGGTACTTGGGGGGAGGCCCCCTGGGAGAGTAGGTCATTGCCAACAAGGCTTTTTCTATTTGGCTCTATCCAAACAATTGCTATTCAACAAATCAGGCCCGTTTTGACATGCGGTGGCAACATTTTCTCCGGTCCCATCGCTCTTTGCCGCGTTCACAAGGTTCGGGCATGTGATAAAATCATCAGGACATTTGCCCTTCTCTGAAGTTCCGATTGCGTACTTCAGAGAATTTTCAGGAGAGTCAGGTGACATGAAAGGCACAACAATCATCAAATGGGTCGTTGGTATTGTCATTGTCCTGGTGCTGATTGTAGTTGTGATTGCCGTCGTCGTCCCGGACGCGCTGTTCCTGCCCTATGCGCTCTATCTGAACATGCGCACCACAACAACTTTCGAGGTTCACGGCGATGAACTCTGGATGGACGGGTACATCAACCACAAAACCTACAACCAGTTTGTTGAAATCCTGGGGGCGAACCCGCAAATCACCACGCTGGTGGAAGGTGTCATGCACGGGTCGCTCGATGACGATACGATGATCAAACTGGCGTACTACGTGCGCGAAAACGGCCTCAACACCCACCTTCGTTCCACCAGCCAGATCGACTCCGGCGCGGTGGACCTGTTCCTCGCCGGGGTGGAACGCACCATGGAGCGCGGCGCACATATCGGCGTACACTCCTGGTCGGACGGCGTACACCAGGCCAAGGATATTCCCCCGGACGACCCCCAGCACCGCAAGAACGCGCAGTACATCAAGGATATGCTGGGAAGTGAAGATTTTTACTGGTTCACGATTTACGCCTCCCCCGCGAACGGCATCCACGAGATGACGGAGGAGGAAATCCTGGAATACGGGATGCTCACCCAGCCCATCATGGAACCGAGCACCGACGAGATGCCCGGCGTTCTGGCGAACAAAATCGAAACCGACGGCAACGCCGATTCGGACGTGGTGATTGTGTATTCCCAGCACGGCCCGATGATGGACCTGCTCGGCTGGGGCGGGTTTGTGTACTTCCCGAAGGTGGACCGCGACAAAGTGTATCTGGTCGGCGTGCATCAGGCGCAGACCTACGCCCCCTACAACTTCTCGGATGAACCCATCACCGCCGAGGATGCCCAGGCGGCCGCGGAACTCAGCGTGCAATACCTGGCGGACATCGTTCAGTTTTACCTGGATGAAGGCCGCACGGTTTACGTGGTCGGCAAAGGGTACGGGGCTTATCTGGTGCAGGAACTGCTGGCAACCCAGGGCAACGTCGCCGAGGGATACCTGCTGGCCGCCGGACGGCTGGATATGCAGGATGCCGCCGTTCAGCAACTGGCTTCGGGGCAAAGTGTCAAATTCGAGAACGGCACAACCCCCGTCCCCGGCGAGTCGGATGCTTATGCCAGCGAGGACGAGGGTGCGTATGCCAACGAGAACCTGTCCCGCTTGCTGGGCGCAGTCGCCGCCAACCGGTACACTGAGCGTTTGGCCGATACCCCGATGGATAACGTGGTTTACACCTACGGCGAGCAGGATGAACGCCTGGGCGGACTGACCGCGGACGAAGTGTCCTTTTTGAAGGGCAAAGGCGTGCAGGTACTCGCCGGTGCCGATTACGCCGAAGCCGCCAAGGATTTGATGACTCAGGGATTGGCGATGCTGCTTGGCGAAGCATACATGAAATAGCGTTTCCGGGATGAGAAGAGAAGCCCCGCATGGCCTGCCGGACCTTGCGGGGCTTTTTTCGCTAAAATTATGGCGTTCGCGTTGCCCTGACGGCTGCCAGTCCTGCCAGTACCGGCAGCCGTGTTATGGCTACACCGCCTCGCGTCCGGCGTGGAATGCCTCGCGGTTGAGTTCCACAAACCTGGGCGGCACGCGGGCCTCGATGACCTCCAGCCAGGGGGCGGGTTCCATCTCCAGCAGTTTGGAGAGCGCTCCCAGCAGCACCACGTTGGCGGCTTTGGCGTTGCCCAGAGATTCGGCGATCTCCACGCCTTTGACCCAGTGGGTGTCATCCGTCACCTGTGACAGGGCGGCGCGGATGGTCTCGTCATCGGGGTACTCGGCGGGGCCGGAACTCACCGTGACGGGGATGATCTCATGGTCGTTGACCAGCGCCATCCCGCCGGAGCGCAGACCGTTTGCGAAGCGCAGGGCTTCCAGTTTCTCGAAGGCGATCAGGATGTCGGCCTCGCCCTCCGGGATGACGGGGGAGAACACCTGTTCCCCCCAGGTGACGTGCGAAATCACGCTGCCGCCGCGCTGCGACATCCCGTGAACCTCTGCCTTTTTGGAATCGTAGCCCAGTTTGATGCCCAACTCCGCCAGGACGTTGCTGGCGAGGATTGTCCCTTGCCCGCCAACGCCGACGAGTAAAAATCGTGTGGTTTTCATTGAATCGTTCTCCGTTGTGAGTGGTTGGGGATTGGGTAATCAGGTAATTGGGGATTGGGTGATCAGGGAGCAGGGACCCCAATCCCCGATTACCTAATCCCTGATTCCTGATTACCTAATCCCTGATCACCTATTTCCTGATCACCTGTCCCCTAACGCCAGCACCTGCTCGCGGAACAGGATCGCATCCCGCGGGCAGACCTGGGCGCAGATTTCGCAGCCGGTACACAGCAGGGGGTCAATCTCCGCCAGGGGACGGTTGTACTTCGGGTCGCGCTGTTCCGACTGGATGATGGCCGGGCAGCCGATGCGGAAACAAATGGTGCAGCCGTTGCAGGCCTCGGCATCCACCACCAGGGGCAGGTACTTCTTGCGCTCTTCGGGCATCAGCGCGCAGGCGTGGTCGGTAATCAGCACCGCCGGTTCATCCATCTTCAGCCACTCCTTGAGCGTGGTTTCGATGGCTTTCACGTCGTAAGCCTCCACCCGCTTGACGTGCTTGATGCCGATGGCGCGCACCAGGGCTTCGATGTCAATCTCGTGGGTTTTGCGCCCTTGCAGGGTCACGCCGGAGCCGGGGTTGTCCTGCTGCCCTGTCATGCTGGTGATGCGGTTATCCATGATGATGGTGATCACGTTGCTCTGGTTGTAAACCACGTTCATCAGGGCCTGCACGCCGGTGTGGAAAAAGGTCGAATCGCCGATTACGGCGATGTGCCGCTCGCTGTCGCCTGCCACTGCGCCGCCGTGCGCCACGCCGATGCTCGCGCCCATGCAGCCGCAGGTGTCCATCGCGTTGAGGGGCGGCACCACGCCCAGGGTGTAGCAGCCGATGTCGCCGTTGATGGGGCGTTTGAGTTTGCTCAGGATGTAGAACGTGCTGCGGTGCGGACATCCGGGGCAGAGCACGGGGGGACGGTTGGGGAGATCTTCCGCCAAAACCAGGGGAATCTCCGCTTTGACGGGGGTAGCGGAACCGGCTTTGGGGCTGGATTCCGCTTCCGGGGGCAGGAGACCCGCCTCAATGCCCGCCCGCCGCACGATCTTCGGGTTCAGTTCGCCCGTCAGGGGGAAGATGCTTTTGAAGTGCGGGTAGCGTCCGCGTTCCCATCCATCCGGGCGGTACAGTTCCACCCCCATCAGCAAAACCTGCTCCTCGATGAAGGGGTCCAGTTCCTCCAGCACGATGAGTTTTTCCACCTGCGCGGCGAACCCGCGGATTTTGTCCGGCGGCAGCGGGTAGGACATGCCCAGTTTGAGGATGCTGGCTTCGGGGAAGACCTCGCGGGCGTACTGGTAGGAGATGCCGTTGGTGATGATGCCGAGTTCGCGCCCGCGCATTTCCACGCGGTTGAGGGGGGTGGTCTCGGCGAAGGCGGTCAGGCGTTCCAGCCGCTCCTCCACCACGGGATGCCGCCCGCGGGCGTTGGCGGGCACCATGACGTATTTGGCGTGGTCGCGGGGGTATTTTCCGGGCGGCGGGGACTGGTAGCGGTCGGGGCCGGCTTCCACCAGCGTGCTGGTGTGGCAGACGCGGGTGGTCGGGCGCAGGAGCACCGGCGTGTCGAACTGCTCGCTGATTTCAAAGCCCGCCAGCACCATATCGCGGGCTTCCTGGCTGTCCGCCGGGTCCAGGCAGGGGAGGCGGGCGAATTTGGCGTAGTTGCGGTTATCCTGCTCGTTTTGCGAGGAGTGCATGGAAGGGTCGTCGGCAGAGACGATCACCAGACCGGCTTCCGTGCCGGTGAAGGAGGCGTAAAAAAGCGAATCCGCCGCGACGTTCACGCCGACGTGCTTCATAGTGGCGAGGGCGCGCCTTCCGGCGTAGGCTGCGCCGACGGCGACATCCAGGGCGACTTTTTCGTTGGGCGCCCACTCGGCGTAAACGCCGGGCATACGCGCCAGATTTTCCAGAATTTCGGTGCTGGGCGTGCCCGGGTAGCCGGAGGCGATTTCCACCCCGGCTTCCCACGCGCCGCGGGCGATGGCTTCGTTACCGGAAAGTAAGCGTTTGATGGGGGTTTCTTCGGGCATGGAGGCTCCTTGGGAAAGCGTTTAAAAGACCCTAAAGGTCTCAAAGACCTTTAGGGTCTAGTCTTCAAGACCTTCCGGGTCTTGGTCAGGGTCCAGGGTTTGCAGTTTGGCATGAGCGCGGACGAAGTGATTGCGGTCTCCGAACCAGGCCAGGGTCTGTTCACGCTGGAGTTGGGTCGGTTTGGTGGAGCATAAGGCATTATACGATGAATACGGCCAATCCCGGAAATCGGCAATCAGGCCGTGCCGCTGGGGATTCTGGTGGATGTAAGCCACCAGACGGGCAAAGTAAGCCTGGTTGGTGACCTCCACCCGTCCAAAGGGATGTTCAAATAAACTGCCGCTGCGACGATATGCCTTGTTGACGGCCTTTGTGTAGGCATTGAGCAGGTTGGAAAACGCCTGACTGGGCGCACGCGCAGATACCTCGAGGGAGACCTTTAGGGTCTTGGAGACCCTAAAGGTCTCTTGGATGGTTTGCATGACTTCGTTTCGGATTTCTGCCTCGGTTTTGATGCGCACCAGCAGATGAAAATGATTCTTGAGCAGACAGTAAGCGTAAGTATCGGCAACCGGCGGGATGTGACGGGCGTACAGGCGCATGAAGTATTCGTAGTTGCGCACTTCACGAAAAATGGTTTCGCCGTTATTGCCGCGCGTGTAGATGTGGTAGTAACATCCGAATTGGAGCGCTGGCGGGCTGGGCATGGGATTACTCACTTGAGTCCCGAATGGTCTCGCGGCCCCCAAACCCTAAAGGTCTGCAAGACCTTTAGGGTTTTTAAGGAACATCTCAAATCCCCAGGGAGGGCTGTTTCCCTTCGGATTTTCGGACCCGCTGAGCCTGTTTGAACGTCCCGTGGGCGGGGGGCATCTCCACGGTTTTGCCGTCCAAAATCTCCTCGATGGTCAAAATCTGGATGCGGGGATATTTCTGCTGCCAGAGTTCGGAGTGGTAGAAACCCGCCGAGACGGCTTCGGTGATCATTTCGCGGCTGGGCGGGTCCAGGTAAGTCAGGTCCACGCTTTCATTGGGGATGTATTCGCTCAGGATTTGCATGTTGTCGCCGTAGAAAAGGGTGTTGGTGTCCATAAGGGGGCCTCCAATTTTTGATTTTACCAGATTAATTTTTCAGCCCCGGCGAAGTCGCCGCCCATTAAGACCCTAAAGGTCTTCAAGACCTTTAGGGTCTGGACTGCGCAGGTCTTCCTTGTTCCGCAGCAGACCTGCGAGATTGCAAACCCTCCTTGACAGAACCCATCCCCCGCGGTATAAACCCGCCCAACAATTGAACAGTGTAACAACTGTGAAGAGGACGAGTACGCGCTGAAACGGCGGCTCAGAGAGCGAGGAACAGGTGTGAGCCTCGCCCGCACGCCGGCGCTGAATGGACCTCGGAGTTGCAGGGTGAACCGTTCCCCGGAGCGCAGTATCCCGTGCCGGAGTTGCCACCGTTATCAGGGCAAAGGGTATAAGCCTGTAACCAGCCAGGCCGTACCCCAAAAAGTGAGGCTGGCTTCTCGGAATCCCCCGTTGCATCACGGCGGGATTTTTTGTTTCCCCGCCCCAAAGACCCTAAAGGTCTTCAAGACCTTTAGGGTCTGAAGGCAGGCAGTAACCCAAACCAGCCTAACCTGGGTGGCACCGCGGGAGTCAATCGGCCCTCGTCCCTTGTGGATGAGGGCTTTTTTGTTTTTTTGTTGCGGGTTGCAGGTTGAAGGTTTGCCACCATCAACCCGCAACTTTCAACCTTCAACATCCAACATTCAACCCACCAGAAAGGAGCAACATCATGTCCCCAACAAATCAAACCAAATTCCTGCTCAACGAGAGTGACCTGCCAAAGCAGTGGTACAACATCAACGCCGATATGCCCGTCCCCCCGCCGCCAGTGTTGAACCCGCAAACCAAACAGCCGGTCACGCCGGAGTTTCTCTCCGTCCTGTTCCCGATGTCGCTGATTGAACAGGAGGTCAGCACCGACCGTTACATTGACATCCCCGAAGAAGTGCGTGAAATCTATAAACTCTGGCGGCCTACCCCGCTCTTCCGTGCCCGCCGCCTGGAGAAAGCACTCGGCACGCCCGCGCACATTTACTACAAATACGAGGGCGCCTCGCCGGTGGGCAGCCATAAGCCCAATACCGCCGTTCCGCAGGCCTACTACAACAAGATTGCAGGCGTACAGTCGCTCACCACTGAGACCGGCGCGGGCCAGTGGGGTTCCGCCCTCTCGATGGCCTGCAATATGTTCGAGATGGCCCTGGAAGTTTACATGGTCAAAGTTTCCTACCACCTCAAGCCCTACCGCCGTGTCCTGATGCAGACCTTCGGAGCGGAAGTCTTCCCCAGCCCTACCGACCGCACCGAGTACGGGCGTTCCGTCCTCGCCCGGTACCCCGACACCCCCGGCTCGCTGGGCATCGCCATCTCCGAGGCGGTGGAGGTCGCCGCGACCTCCGGCGGCACGAAGAAGTACAGCCTCGGCTCGGTGCTCAACCACGTTCTCATGCACCAGACCGTGATCGGCGAAGAGGCCATCAAGCAGATGGATTTGGCGGGAGAATACCCGGATGTGGTCATCGGCTGCGTGGGGGGAGGTTCCAACTTTGCCGGAATTGCGTACCCGTTTTTGAGGGAGAAACTGCGCAATGGGCGGGATACCCGCTTTGTGGCGGTCGAACCCACCGCCACCCCGACGTTGACCCGCGGCCCCTACGCCTTCGATTACGGCGACACCGCCAAAATGGCGCCCATCCTCAAGATGTTCACCCTGGGGCATGATTTTGTCCCGCCGCCCATCCACGCCGGAGGATTGCGCTACCACGGTATGGCGCCCAGCATCTGCGCTCTGTACGATGCCGGTTACATCGAAGCGCGTGCCGTTCCCCAGTTGGCGACCTTCGAAGCCGCGGTCACGTTCACCCGCGCCGAGGGCATCATCCCCGCCCCGGAGACCGCCCATGCTATCCGCGCGGCCATTGACGAGGCCCTGGACGCCAAAGAGAAGGGCGAAGAACGGGTGATTGTCTTCAATTTCTCCGGGCACGGGCACTTCGACCTGGCTTCGTACCAGTCCTACCTCGCCGGGGAATTGCAGGATTACGAGCATCCGGAGGAGTCCATCCAGGCCGCGCTGGCAAAGTTGCCGGAGGTGGATCTGGCGTAAAATACGACGGCTGGCGATCCTGTCAGGACTGCCAGCCGTCAGAAAGCCGTCATGGGGGGCGTGAGTTCATCGCGCCCCCCGCGACGCACTCATCCATCATCTACTCAATCACCACCACCGTATGCACCCCGACGGGCGGCAACTCAATTTGCAGGTAGCCCTTGTCTTGCGCGTAGTCAATCTTCTCCCTGGACGGGGCGAGATACACCCGCTGGGCAGGCTCCTCCCGGCGGACGGAAACCCGCAGCCCCGCCGTCAACGCAGACTGATCCGCGTGCGGAATGCGCTGCCAGGTGCGCCGGGGGTGATACGCGCTGATGTGGAGTATCTGCCGCGCGGGGCGGCCCTCTCCGGCGGGCTGCTGGTGCAGCGTGAACGTCACCCAGCCGGGGGCCTCCGCCTTGAGCAGCGGCGGGGGCAAGAACGCCTCCAGCAGCGATTGCGCCATCGCCCGGTATGCCCAGTAATCATGCTCGCGGTAGGCCGCGAAGAGCGGCGCGGCGAAGTAGAGCACCTGTTCGTTCCGCACCGCCACCGGCGTATTCAGCAATTCCCCGACGGGAGCGTGCTGGTGACTGACGAAATGTGCCCAGGTGCGGTTGAAAAGTGCGGCGCGCATCTCACCCCAGGGCTTGGCATCGGGTGCGGGCCGGACGCGCTGCGCCTGCCCGTAGAAAGCGTAGTCGTAATCGGCGGCGAGTTCGCTCCCGGCGGGCAGGGGACTGCCGGGGCGCAGGTAGCAGGGCCGGGTGGACGCGGGTTCCAGATAGGCTGCGGGAATTGCCGTAAGTTGGAAGCGGCGTGTTTCCGCGTCGAGGGCGCTGGTGCCGCTCAAAATCAGCCTGCCGCCGGAGGCGAGGTAATCTTCAAATTTGGCGGTCAGCGCCGGGGGGAGCGCGCCCGAATCGGGCAGGAGCAGGGCGGGGTAGCGGCTGAAATCCCCCGCGGGGTCGAGAATATCGAACTGGCGGCCCATCTCCAGGAGCATTTGCGCCGCGCCCTGCACTCCAGGGGGGTGGTTATCCCCTTCGGAGGCGGCGTTGGCGGAATCGAGGCTCAGGATGGCGACCTCCGCGGTCGGGGTAGCCCCCTCAAGCCAGGGTTCGAGATTCTCCACACGGGCGAAGGCGTGCCCGATTAAACGGTAAACTGCCGGGTCGAGAATCCCGCGCGGGTGCAGTTGATCTCCCACAGAAATTTTCCCGCCCGCCGCGAGAATCACGCCGCATTCGTAATCCAGTTGGTCGCGGGTTTTCAGTCCCCCGAAATCGCCCCAGGTCCCGTGAAACCGTCCGGTCATGCCGAGAAAATCGCGCCCGTAGGTGCGTGCCTGGCGTGCCATGACGGGGTAGTGCAGGTAGCCCCACTGCCCGGCGGTGGGCAGGCTTTCGATCTCGAAATGGGTCTGCGTTGACAGGGTTTCGCGCATCCGGGGGGAGACGGTGCTGTTGTAGAAGATGCTTGGCTCGCCGGGGAGTTTGCGGCGCACCAGCGCGCTGACTTCGTCGAAAAAGGCGAGCAGATTGCGGCGGGCGAATTCCCAGGCGGCGTGCGCATCTTCGGGGTTGACTCCGGCGGCGAGCATCTGCGCTTTGCCCTGGGGGGAGTAGTTGGGCAGGGGGTAGCAGATGTCGAAGAAGAAACCGTCCGCCGGATAGCGGTCACAGATTTCGGCTACCTGCGCCATGAAGTAGCCCCGATATCCGGAAGCGAGGTCCATCGTTGTCCACCCCCACTTCCCGGAGAGGGGTGGACGCCCGACCAGTTTGCCCTCCCGGTCCACGGCGATCCATTCGGGGTGCTGCTGGCCCGCGAGGTCGTCCCACATCACGGAGATGTAGATCGGGGCGCGGATGCCGTGGCGGTGCAGGGCTTCGATTTGCGCGCCGAGGAGATCAAAATCCAGATGGGGGTGCTGCGTGCCGACCTCGGTGGGGTAATACGAAAATCCGTGGTGGCATTTGGCGAAAACCGTCACCGAATTGACGTGCGCGTCCCGAAAGGTGCGGGCGAAGCGGCCGGGGTCGAAGTCCGCGCCGACATGCTCGCAGTCGGCGGAGGTGTGAAAGTCCAGGTGAACCTGGCGGGAGGGGAGGGGGTGCATCACCACGTCTCGTAATCTTCGGTGTGCTTGCGGTATTCGAGGTCGCCCAAACCCTGCTGGGCGATGGTCGCCTGCGCCGCCTGAAGGGTGCGGGTGTAGTAGTAAATTCGGCAGGATTCCTCCAGGCTGGAGGTCAACTGGTAGGCATCCTCCAGCGTGGGGCCGATGGCGAAACTTCCGTGCCCGCGCAGCATAAACAGTTTGTACTCGCGCAGCATCTGTGCCGCCAGTTTGGCAACCTCGGTGGAGCCGACCGTTTTCTCCGTGTGGACGACCGGAACCTTGTGCAGCAGGTACGAGCCTTCGCTGTCAATCGGGTAGATGGCGTCCTCGACAATCAGCGTTTGCGCCACCGCATACGGCGGATGCACGTGGACAATCGCCAGTGCGGAGGTGTTCTGGTAGATGGCGCGGTGAACTACCAGTTCGCGGGAGGCCAGCATGATGTTGCTGTCGTCCTCGTAGAGGCCGGTTTCAATCAGGTCGCTCTCGATGAGATGCGCCAGCATCGCGCCGGTGCGGGTGATGATGATACGGTCGCCCATGCGGACGCTCATATTGCCGCCGTGCGAGGAGGTCAGCCCGCGGTAGAAAAGGTCGTAGCCGAATTTCTGGAATTGTTCGAGCATGATTCTGTCCTTGTGGATGTGTTTTGCAGAAGTGGAGATGGAACGCAAGGTGCAGGTAGGCAAGTAGGCAAGTATGCAAGTTTGCAGGTTTGCAGGTGTGCAGGTGTGCAGGTGTGCAGGTATGGTTATCTGTGCTGCCTGCTACCCATTTACCCAATTACCCGATCCCCGATTACCCAATTACCCAATACCCAATTCCCCTCCTCCCCTCAAATCGCGCAATCGTTTCATCACCGAGCCTGCACGCCCGAAATCGTCCACCAGTTCGCGGTAAAGGGTGTAGAACTGCGAATAGCGGCGGTGATTTTCGGGGTCGGGCTGCACCACCGCGCGGGGAGGCGGAGCAATCGCTGCGACCGCGGCGGGGATGTCGGGGTGCGCGCCGCCTGCCACCGCGCCCAAAATCGCCGCGCCCAGCGCGCTGGCCTGCCCGGTGGCACTGATCTCAAACGGCAGGCCGGTCACATCGGCGTAAATTTGCAGCAGCAGCGGATTCTGGGTCAGCCCGCCGCTGGCGATGATCTTCTCCACGGGGATGCCGCCCGCCGCGAAGGTGTCCAAAATCAGGCGGGTGCCGTAGGCGGTGGATTCAATCAGGGCGCGGTAAACCGCTTCCGGCGGAGTCCGCAGCGAAAAGCCCAGAATCAACCCGCTGAGGTCGGCATCCACCAGCGGGGTGCGGCAGCCGTTCCACCAGTCCAGGGCCAGCAGCCCGTCCGACCCCGGCGGGAGCGCCTCCGCCTTGCGGGTGAGCGTCTCGTGATCCTGCCCGCTGAACTCGGTGAACCAGTTGAAAATGTCGCCCGCTCCGGCCTGCCCGGCTTCGTAGCCGAACCAGCCCGGCAAAATGCCGTCTTCCACCACGCCGCTGATGCCCCGGCAGAACTTTTCTTCCTCCGTCAGCAGCATGTGACAGGTGGAGGTGCCCATCGCCATGTAGAGCACTCCGCTTTGGGTGACTCCTGCGCCAATTGCGCCCGCGTGGGCGTCAATGATGCCGACCGCGACCTTCGTGTGCGTCCCCAGCCCGAGGCGGGAAGCCCATTCCGGGGTCAGGCTGCCGACCGTTTCCCCGGGGGGCGCCACGCGTCCCTGCCCGCGGGTGGTGTAGAAATCCCGAAAATCGGGGTGCAGTTCGGCGAGGTACTCCGCCGAGGGGTAGCCCTCCGCCTTGTGCCACAACCCTTTGAAGCCCGCCGCGCAGGCGTTGCGGACGAAGTTCCCCGTCAGTTGCCAGGCAACCCAGTCGCCGCCCTCCACAATCAGGTCGGCAGCGGCGTAGATGTGCGGGTCTTCCTCCAGGATTTGAAGGGCTTTGGGCAGCAGCCATTCGGAGGAGATGATGCCGCCGTAGCGCGCCAGCCAGGGTTCGCCGCGCTGCGCCGCCAGGCGGGTGATGCGCTCGGCGTAGGGCTGGGCGGCGTGATGCTTCCAGAGTTTGGGCCAGGCGTTGGGCGCGGGACGCCAGGCAGGGAAAAGGCTCAGCGGCGCGCCGTTCTCCTTGACGGGGAGGACAGTGCAGGATGTGAAATCAATGCCGATGCCGCGCACCGCCTGCGGGTCAACCCCGCTCTCAGAGAGTACCCGCCGGACGGTGCTCTCAAGGGCGTGCAGCCAGTCGGAGGGGTTTTGCAATGCCCAGTCGGGGCCGAGCGGCGCGCCGCCGGGGAGGGCGGTGTCAATCACGCCGTTGGGGTACGGTTCCACCGCGGTGGCGATAATCTCGCCGGTTTGGGCGTCAATCAGCAGAGCGCGGGCGGATTCGGTGCCAAAGTCAATCCCGAGGGCGCAGGTTTTTTCGTTGTTCATCGCAAACTCCTTTCGGGGGAGTATCACCACGGAGACACGGAGAACATGGGGTGTTTTCTCTGTACGCTTTGTATCTCCGTGGCGGGAACGCCAAAATCATGCTTCCGCAAGTGCATCCAGCCCCAGGGCGGCGAGTTTCTTCGGGGTGGGGACTCCGTTCTCGTCCCAGCCGCGGAAGCGGTAGTACTCGTCCAGCATTTCCTTCAGGTGGACGACGTGGCCCGCGCTGGCGCCCTCTTTTAGCGGTTCCTCCAAAAAGCGCGGGGGAAGGGTATCGTCTTCACGGGTGAAGCCCGCCCGAAGGTTGTAGAGCCGCTCCAAATTCCAGATGCGCTCCCCGGCGAGTTGCAAATCCTGTTCCTCGTAGTGGATTCCCGTCACCGCGGAGATGAAGCGGGCGAAGAAATCATCCCCGATGGCGTAGTTGGCGAATTTGCACATCCCGATGGAGTCGATCACCGCGTCGGTGTGCTGCATCACAATCTGGATGCCGGCTTTGCCGCGGTAAGCGAAGCGGTCGAGCATTTTGGGGGCGCCGAGCAGTTCGGGGCCGAGCATATTGCCGCGCAGGTGGCACGCGCCGCGGTTGGAGGTGGCGTAGAGCAGCCCCTGCCCTTGCATCCCGCGCGGGTCGTAGGCGGGGAATTCCAGTCCCTTGGTCTGCATGGCGGTTTCGGGCAGCCCGTACCGCTCGGCGAGGCGTTTGGAGCCTTCGGCGAGGTCATCGCCGATGCCGCGGCGGTAGGCGATGTCCTCCACGGTTTGCAGCAGGAGGTCGGCACGCCCGAATTGCAGGCCGGTTTCCAGCGCACCCTTTTCCGCGAGTTCCATCGCACAGGCGATGGTCGCCCCGCAGGAGATGGTGTCCATCCCCAGGCGGTTGCAGAGATAATTGGCTTCGACGATGGTCTCCAGGTCGTCAATCTCCAGCGAGGAGCCGAGAGCGTAGAGCGTTTCGTACTCCGGGCCTTCGCCATGCTGACTGCTGGTTTTGGTAACCCGTTTGCAGCCGATGGGGCAGCCCCAGCAGGCGCTGCGCTTGACCACAAACTCATCCTTGAGCCGTTCGCCGGAGATGCTTTCGGCGTGCTCAAATTCGCCTTTCTGAAAGTTGCGGGTCGGCAGCACGCCGTACCAGTTCATCAGGTTCACCAGCACCGAGGTTCCGAATTCCGGCAGCGCCTGCGAAGTGCGGGTGGAGGCGTGAATCCACTTTCCGGCTTCGTAGTTGACGAAATCGAAGATTTTTTTGTCGGCGATTTCGGGCTTCTGCTTGCCGATGGCGACCAGGGCTTTCAGGTTTTTCGACCCCATCACCGCGCCGACGCCGCCGCGCCCGTAGGAGCGCCCCTGATGGTCGGCGATGGAGGCAAACATGACCTGGTGTTCTCCCGCAGGCCCGATGGCGACCGCCGCGCTCCCCTTGCCGCGGATTTTCTCCAGCGTGGCGGGGATTTCCAGGCCCCAGAGGTCATCGGCGGGGTGAATCTGCGCGCCTTCGGGGGTGATTTCCACCCAGACGGGGGAATCCGCCCGCCCGGAGATGACCAGCGCATCGTAGCCCGCCCATCGCAGCCGCACCCCGAACTGGGAGCCGCTGTTGGAATCGAAAATCGTGCCCGTGAGCGGGGAACGGGTACTCAAACTCGACCGTCCGCCCGTAGGGACGCGCACGCCGGTCATCGCGCCGGTGCAGAACGCCAGAATGTTCTCCGGCCCCAGCGGGTCGCTCTCCGGCGGCACCTCGGTGTAAACCAGATAGGCGCCCAGCCCGCGTCCGCCGAGGTAATCGCGGAGGATTGCTTCGTTAATTTCTTCAATTGTGGTGCTGCCGCTCGTCAGGTCAACGCGCAGCAAACGGCCTGTCCATCCGTACATGGGGGTTCTCCTGGGGGTGGGGATTGGGGATTAGGTAATCGGGTATTGGGGATTGGTAGTTTGGGGATTGGGAATTGAGAATTGGGAATTGGGGGGCGGTAGATTGGGGGGTTGGGGGTTGGAAGGTACAAATCAATTCTTTCGCAACCATTTTCCCATTCACCAATTCCCAATTTCCCAGTTTACCCATTTCCCATTCACCAATTCCCAGTTTCCCAGTTTACCATTCACCAGTTTCCCAATTTACCAACCTTCAACTTTCAACTTTTTACCCTGCAACCAACTTCCGGTAGCGCGCATACGCCTCGTCCCAGGCGGCGGAGTCGCGCGGCTCGTAGGTTTCGACTTCAAAGGAGCGGCGCACGATCTCGCGCCCCTCGGCGAGTGAACCGATTTCACCCAGCGCAATCGCCTGGACGAGAGCGTTGCCGACCGCGGTCGCCTCCACCGGCCCGGTGATGACCGTGCGCCCGGTGGCGTCGGCGGCGAGTTGGTTGAGCAGCGTGTTTTTGGTGCCGCCGCCGATGATGTGCAGCACCGGATGCGCCCGCCCCGTCAGACGGTCAATCTGCCCGGCGACGCGGCGGTACTCCAGGGCGAGGCTCTCCAGCACGGTGCGGACAATCTCGCCTTTGGTTTGCGGGACGGGCTGCCCGCTCTCGCGGCAGAAAGCCTGGATTTCGGCGGGCATGTCGGCGGGCGCGAGAAAGCGCGGGTCTCCGGGGACGATCAGCGGCCCGAAGGCCGGGGCTTGCGCCGCCATCCCGGTGAGGGTGCTGTAATCCAGGGTGATGCCCTGCTGTGCCCAGATGCGGCGGCATTCCTGCACCAGCCACAAGCCGGTGATGTTCTTCAGGAAACGGATTTTACCCCCAAAGCCGCCCTCGTTGGTCATCTCGGCGGCGAAACTTTCGGGGGTGATCATCGGCTCATCCAGTTCCACACCCATCAGCGACCAGGTGCCTGAACTGAGGTAGAGGTAATCTTCGGTGGCGGCGGGCACCGCGGCGACCGCGCTGGCGGTATCGTGCCCGGTGGTGGCAACCACTGAAACGCCGGGCAGCCCCAAATCCGCGCCCAGTTGCTCCCGCAGGGGGGCGAGTACCGTCCCGGAGGGCACAACCTCCCCGAAAATCCCGGTCGGGATGCCCAGTTCCGTCAGCAAATCCGCCGCCCAGGTGCGCGTCACCGGATTGTAGCACTGGGTGGTGGAGGTGATGGAAAACTCGTTCACCTTCTCGCCGGTCAGGAAAAAGTTGAACAGATCCGGCATGTTGAGGAAGGTGCGGGCGATGGAGAGCCGCGGGTCGCCGCTTTGCGCCATCGTGTAGAGTTGGAAGAGACTGTTGAACGGCATGAACTGGTTGCCGGTTTGGCTGTAGACGCGCTCGCGGGGCACGCTGGCAAAAACAGCATCCAGAACGCCCTGCGTGCGGGGGTCGCGGTAGTGATGCGGATTGCCGATCAGGTGATCCTGCGCATCCAGGAGGCCGAAATCCACGCCCCAGGTGTCGAGGCCGATGCTGCGGATGGCGGGACCGGCTTCGAGGGCGGCTCTCCGCAGCCCGGATTTGATCTCATCCCACAGGCGCAGAAAATCCCAGTAGAGACCGCTCCCGAGGCGGGTACCGCCGTTGGGGAAGCGGTGCACCTCCCGGATTTGAAGGCGGCTGCCGTCAAAGCGGGTGAGCATCACCCGGCCGCTCTCCGCTCCGAGGTCCACTGCGAGGTAGGCGGAAGTTTTGTTCATGGCTTGTATCCTGTACGGTGTGCAAGGTTTGCAGGTATGCAGGGGTGCAGGGAACATCATCCCGTGTTCTTCCGTTTTCCTGTTCCCTGTTCCTAATCCCTGTTCCCTAATTCCTGATTCCCTGCTTGCACGTTCCCATCACGAAACGCCTTTTTTGAGGATGATGTTGGCGTACTTGCGGGTATCGCCGGTCATCACCACTGCGAAGGCGGATTTGGCCCGCTCGTAGAAGGCAAAGCGCTCCACGAAGGCGATGGGCGGGGTGCCGGGGGCGTATTTGTCAATCACGCGGCGGTACCCGGCTTCGACGGCGGGGTCCGGCTCATCACCGGGGACGCAGGCCATCATCACCACGGGGTCATCCACGTAGGAATCGAGAGCGAAGAGCGGCAGAATGGCATCCAGCAGGTCTTCGATGAGCAGGCCGTCTGCGCGGATCACCCGCGGGTTGACGCTGTGCCCCGGAAAGTGGGCATCCGCCAGCACGATTTCGTCACCGTGCCCCATGCGGTAGAGCGTCGCCAGCAGTTCGGGGCTGAAGAGAGGGGAGATTCCTTTGAGCATGGTATCCTCCTTCCCCCACCCGGCCCTCCCCCGCTGGGGGGAGGGTTGAGCGTGAGGGGAGATTTTATCCGTACAGCGGCCCGTAGGTCTTGCAGGCCCGGAAATCCGCGCCCTGGGGTTCGTTTGCGCCGAAGGCTGCCCAGGCATGCGGGCGGAAGAGGCGCTCTTCGGGGACGTTGTGCATGTAAACCGGAATCCGCAGCATGGAGGCCAGGGTAATCAGGTCTGCGCCGATGTGTCCGTAGGAGATCGCGCCGTGGTTTGCGCCCCAGTTTGCCATCACGGTGTAAACATCGCGGAAGGGGCCGCTGCCAGTGGTGATGGGCACGAACCAGGTGGTAGGCCAGGTGGGGTTGGTGCGCTGGTCGAGGATGTCGTGGACTTCATCGGGAAGTTCGATGCTGTAGCCCTCGGCAATTTGCAGCACAGGCCCCAGCCCTTTGACCAGGTTGATGCGGGTCATGGTCATCGGCATTCCGCCGCGGGTGCGGTAGCGGGTGGAGAAGCCGCCGCCGCGGAAGTATTCGGTGATGGCGGCGTGCCAGGAGGTCGCATCGAGGCAGGCCTGTGTGTCCTCCGGGGTGACCTCCCACCAGGGTTTGATGACGGGCTTGCCGTCCCGTGTCTGCTGGCCGGTGCCGTCGAGTGCCGCCGGTCCGGAGTTGATCAGGTGCAGGAAGCCGCCTTCGGCGATGCCCTCCAGTTCGTAGCCGGTGACCCGCTTGACGGCTTCGGGGCTCCAGTAGGTGCGCACGTCGGCGAAAATCTGCGCCGTGCCGGTGAGCAGGTGCCCGAACAACATGCTCACACCGTTGAGCGAATCGTTCTCGGTGGCGAGGATGTAGGGCTGGCGGATGCCGTTCCAGTCGAAGGATGTGTTGAGGATGGTTTCCATGAAATCGCCGTTGGGGAAGTGGTCTGTCCACTGGCGCTGCCCCTGGAACCCGGCGGCAATGGCGTTGCGTCCCATCGCTTCTTCGCCGTAGCCCAGTTCCGCCAGGCGGGGGTTGCCGACCATCAAATCACGGGCGATGAGCGCCATCTTGATGGAGGTCGCCCAGTCTTCGGCTTTGCGCTCCGGGGAGTGGCGGTCTTCCGGCGGGTTGTAGTCCTTCCCTTCGGGGCAGTTCTGCTGCACCCACGCCATGGCGCGGTCGAACTCCTCAGGGTCGTAGATGCCTTCAGCGAGGCGGCGGGTGAACTCCGTCATATCCACGGATTCAACCCGCATCCCCAGATATTCCTCGAAGAAGGGCTGATCCACGATGGAACCGGCGATCCCCATCGAGACGCCGCCCAGGGAGAGGTAGGATTTGCCGCGCATTTCGGCGACTGCCAGTCCGGCGCGGGCGAAGCGGAGCAGTTTTTCCTGCACGTCGGCGGGGATTTCGGTGTCGCCCGCGTCCTGCACGTCGCGCCCGTAGATGCTGAAGGCGGGCAAGCCCTTCTGGGCGTGGGCGGCCATCACCGCGGCGAGGTACACCGCGCCGGGGCGCTCGGTGCCGTTGAAGCCCCACACGGCTTTGGGGGTCAGCGGGTCCATGTCCATCGTCTCGGAGCCGTAGCACCAGCAGGGGGTGACGGTGATGGAAACGCCGACACCCTCGCGGGCGAATTTCTCGGCGCATTGGGCGGCTTCGGCAACGCCGCCGATGGTGGTATCGGCAATGACGCATTCCACCGGCATCCCGTTGGCGTGGCGCAGGTTTTTGGTGAGGAACTCGGCGACGCTTTTCGCCATGTTCATGGTCTGCGCTTCGAGGGATTCGCGCACGCCGTGCTGCCGTCCGTCAATGGTGGGGCGGATCCCGATTTTGGGCATGGAGCCGATCAGGCGATTGGTTGGCGGATTGACTTTCATGGGTTGCTCCTTTCGCGGGGGAGGTTGGGGGTTGGGAAATTGGTAATTGGTGATTGGGGATTGGGAAATTGGGGGTTGGGGATTGGTTTCAACACAAAGGCTTGAGGGCAAGAGGGCGGGGTCACCACGAAGTCACGAAGGCACAAAGAAACAGATTTTTCGTGGCCTGGTGTCCTGGTGGTGAAAAGATGCTGGATGCACCACCACGAAGTCACAAAGGCACAAAGAGAGAGGTTTTTCTTCGTGTCCTGGTGTCTTGGTGGTGAAAAGATGCCGGATGAACCACCACGAAGTCACGAAGGCACAAAGAGAGAGAGAGTTTTCGTGTCCTGGTGTCCTGGTGGTGAAAAGATGCCGGATGTACCACCACGAAGTCACGAAGGCACAAAGAGAACAAAAAAGTTTCGTGCCTTGGTGTCTTAGTGGTGAAAAGATGCTGTCGTCATGCCTTTGGGATGAAACCGGGGGTGGTATGCGTACCACACAGCGGCAAAAAAGGGGGGGATGTGACGAGTGTTCCCCGCCACATCCCCGGTTAGAACTTATTTGTAGAGGACGGCCTGGATTTCGGGGTCGTCAATGTTGTCCTTGTCGTACCAGTAGAAGCCGGTGTCAATGGTGGGAGGCAGTTCCTCGCCATTGTAGGCCTTGTAGGCTGCTTCCACGCACTTGTAGCCGATGCCGATCGGGTTCTGGGTGATGGCACCAGCCATTGTGCCGGCACGGATCGCATCCATCTGCTGCTGGCCGGAGTCGTAGCCGATGACCACGATCTTGCCTTCCATGCCCAGTTCGGTGACGGCGTTCAGCACGCCGATGGCGGAACCTTCGTTGGCGCCGAAGAAGCCTTTCAGGTCGGGGTGCGCCTGGATGATGGCCTTTGCCAGGTCGGTGGACTTGAGTTGGTCACCGCCGCCGTACTGGATGTCCACGATGGTGATGTCGGGATATTTTTCCTCGATGCGGTCCTTGAAGCCCTTGACGCGGTCAATGCCGGTGCGGCTGGTCTGGTCATGGGAGATGATCGCAACCTCGCCGGAGCCGCCAATCAGTTCCGCCATTTTGTCCGCGGCCAGCGCGGCGGCAGCGATATTGTCGGTGGCGGCGGTGGTCACGGGCACATCACTGTCCACGCCGGAGTCGAAGCCAATCACGGGGATGCCCTTCTCTTTGGCCTCTTGCAAAAGCGGCTCAAAGGCTTTGGAGTCCACCGCGGCGAGACAGATGGCGGCAGGGTTCTTGTCCAGTGCGGTCTGGAACATCTCAACCTGCTTGTCCACCATGGCCTCGGATTCGGGGCCTTCAAAGGTGATTTCTACGTCGTAGTCTGCCGCGGCCTGTTCTGCGCCGGTTTTCACCGCCTGCCAGAACTGGTGCTGGAAGCCTTTGGAGATCACGGGGATGTAGGGCTTTTCCGCGGGTGCGGAGGCTTCTTCACCACCGGCGGGCTGCTCGGCAGCGGGTTCTTCCCCGCCGCCGCTGCATCCGACGAGCAACGCGGCGATCATCAAAATGCCGATGAGGGCGAAAAGGATATTTTTGGTTTTCATTTTTCTCTCCTTGTGTTTTTAGGTTTCAGGTTGAAAGTTGGGCGTTGAAGGTTGTCGTTCGTGCGATAGGGCCTCCTTGTAAACCGAAAAGTTGTTTTTCTGATAATGGGGTTGGTTTATCCGCAGATTACGCAGATTTCGCGGAGAAGGGCACGCCATCAGCGCAACCTGCCAAATTTGCGGATCATGCCGGGGACTGTTAGCGGCGGCGGCGCAGGATGTCAAGGAAAACGGCCAGGATGACGATTGCACCGGTGACGACCAGTTGCCATTCCTGCGGGACGGACATGATACGCAGCCCGTTGGTGAGCGTACTGATGATGAAGGCGCCGATGATGGTTCCCAGGATGGAGCCTTCTCCGCCGCTCAGGGAGGTGCCGCCGATGACGACCGCGGCGATGGCGTCCAGTTCGTAGCCTGCGCCGAGGGCGGGCTGGGCAGAGTTCAGGCGGGCGGCCATCAGCACGCCGCCGATGCCGGTGAACACCCCTGCCAGCACGTAGACCGCGGTCAGCCAGGCGGTCACGTTCACACCGGAGAGGCGGGCGGCTTCCATGTTGCTTCCCAGGGCGAAGGTGTAACGTCCCAAAATGGTCTTGGTCAGGATGATATGCGCGATGAATGCCGCCCCGAACAAAATCCAGACCGCGTTGGGAATCTCAAAGCCGGGGATGATCTCTCCGGTGACGGAACCCATCGCAATCTGGCGGAAGGCGGGCGTGTCGTTGAAATAAATCGGCTTGAGTTCCGAAATCACCAGCGAGAGGCCTTTGGTGACGTAGAGCATCCCCAAAGTGGCAATAAACGGGGGAATCTTCATGCGGGAGATCAGCAATCCATTGGTCAGCCCGACCACCGCCCCCGCCGTGATGCCGCCGAGCACGCCCACCGGAATCGGCAGCCCCATATTGGTGATGAATACGCCCGTCATCACCGCGGAAAATGTCATCGCGGTTCCCACAGAGAGGTCAATCCCGGCGGTGATGATGACAAAGGTCGCACCCAGCGCCAGGATGCCGTTGACCGCGGTCGCCAGCAGGATGCCGACGAAATTATCGAAGGTACGGAAGTACGGGGATGCGATCGAGAAACCGATAAACAGCACAATCAGGGCGCTGAAGGCCATGAGCCGCTGCATGGCATCAGAACGGAAGAGATTTTTGGCGTTTTGGGATTGTTTCATGGTGTTTTCCAAAGTTGTTTTCGTTTTTCTCGGCGAATGGCCCAGATTTTCGGCGGACGAGCGGCAGGTGACGGCGGACGCCCCCTACCCTCCGTTGCGCATCGTTGCAAGTTGCATGATGCTTTCCTGGTCAATTTCATCGGCGGTGAGCGTGCCGGTGACGCGGCCCTCACACATCACAACCACGCGGTGGCTCATGCGCAGAATTTCGGGGAGTTCGGAGGAAATCATGATGATGGATTTCCCCTGGCGGGTCAGTTCATTGAGCAGTTTGTAAATTTCGCTCTTGGCACCCACATCAATGCCGCGGGTGGGTTCATCAAAAATCAGGATGCTGGTATCCGCCGTCAGCCATTTGCCGATAATCACTTTTTGCTGGTTGCCGCCGGAGAGAAATTTTACCTTTTGCTCCAGGCTGGGCGTTTTGATGCTCAGGGCGCTGACCATCTCCTGTGCTTTCGCTGCGGCTTTTTTGAAGTTCATCCAGAAGCCCCAGCGCAGGAACTTTTTCATACTTGCCATCGCCACGTTTTCTTTGACGTCCATCCCCAGCACCAGCCCGTAGCGTTTGCGGTCTTCGGAGAGGTAGCCGATGCTCTGCCGGACGGCATCTTGCGGGCTTTTGATCTGCACTAGTTTGCCGTTGACGTAAATTTCTCCGCTGTCCAGGGGATCTGCTCCAAAGATGACGCGTGCGGCCTCTGTGCGTCCGGCGCCCATCAGCCCGGCAAACCCCAGGATTTCACCTTTCCGCAGTTGGAAACTGACATCCCGAAGTGCCCGCCCCCGGTTGAGATTCCGCACCTCGAGGACGACCTCCCCGCTCGGATTTTCAGGGATTTCCGGCGCCGATTCGTAGATCACCCGCCCGACCATCAGACTGATCACTTTGTCCCGGCTGGCATCCGCGATGGGCAGAGTTTCAATCGTCTTCCCGTCGCGCATCACCGTCACCCGGTCGGCGATAGCCTTGAGTTCTTCCAGGCGGTGCGAAATGTAGATGATTCCCACGCCCTGACCGCGCAGTTGCCGGATGATGGTGAACAGATCCTCAATTTCTGCATCTGTCAGGGCTGCGGTCGGCTCGTCCATGATCAGGATGCGGGCATTGTACGAAAGCGCCTTGGCAATTTCGACCATCTGCTGCTTGGCAACCGTCAGGTTAGAGACGCGGGTGGTCGGGTCCAGTTCCAGGCTGAGCAACTTAAACAGGCCGCGCGCCTGCTGGTTCATGGTCTTGTCATCCACCACAAAATGGATTTTCTTGCGCGGCTCGCGCCCCATAAAGATGTTTTGCGCCACCGTCAGGTGGGGCATCAGGTTCAGTTCTTGATGGATGATGCTGATGCCCAAATCCTGTGCCATGCGCGGGTTCTGGATTTCAACTTCCTGCCCCTCGAGGTAGATGTGCCCGTCGTCCTTGTGGTAAATCCCGCCGAGAATTTTCATCAGCGTGGATTTTCCCGCTCCGTTTTCGCCGACCAGCGCGTGAACCTCCCCCGGACGCAGTTCCAGGCGCGCCTGGTTGAGTGCGTGGACACCGGGAAACCGCTTCTCGATGCCTTCCATCAAAACGAGTGCTTCACTCATCGGTCAACCTCTTGGATAGCGTTTGCGTAATCTTGCAAATCGACTCGCCCGCCGCTTGATGTGCGGATAATCATCTCGGTTGGCAGGATAATCTGTTGGCAGGGACGGTCTGTCTCGCCTTTGATCCGTTCCAGCAAAAGACGGGCGGCTTGTTGTCCCATCTCGCGGGCGGGCTGTTTGGCAACGGTAAAAAAGGGCCTGATTGTAAATTCCGGGGGAACGTCATCAATCGCGGCCAGCGCAATATCATCGGGAACCGTCAGGCTGGCATCGTGGAAGGCCCACATTGCCCCGATGGCGATAAAATTGTTGGCCGCCAGAATCGCCGTCGGGAGCGGAGTCATCTTCAGGGCCTGTTTTGCCAACTGGTAACCCGATTCCTGGGTGAAGTCCCCCCATAAAATCTGGGAATCACGCACTTCCAGGCCGGAATCTGCCAACGCGCGGCGGAAACCGTTGACCCGGTCGATGGCAGTGGAAACATCTTTGGGGCCGCCCAGCATCAATATCCGCTGATGCCCCAGGGAGCAGAGGTACCGGGTAAGGTTGTACGCGCCGGTTTCCGAATCCGCCCGGACAAGGTCTACCGTCACATCGGGAACGACACGGTCCAGCAGGACAACCGGGATGCCCTGTTTTTTGATCAGTTGAATGGGCTTGGGGGAACTGCTGGCTGGAACCAGCAAAATGCCGTCAATGCGGCGGCGCAGGAGCATGTGCAGGTATTGGCTTTGCTTTTCTTCGGATTCGTCCGTGTTGCACAGAATGGTGGAGTAGCCGTTGGCCTGTGCGATGTCTTCCACCCCGCGGGTGACCGTTGTCCAGAATGGGTTGGTGATGTCGGTGAGCACCACGGCCAGGGTCATCGTCTGCTTGAAGCGCAAACTTGGCCCCAGCATATTGGGGACGTAGCCCAACTCGTCAATCGCGGCTTCGACGCGCGTCCGGGTGTTCTGGCTGACATAGCCGGAATTGTTGATCACGCGTGAAACCGTAATTGGAGCGACACCGGCTCGCTTGGCAACGTCACGAATAGTGGTGGTCATCTTTGTTCCCGCGGGCTATCGGAAAAGAACCTTATGGTATGCGTGCCATGATACGCATACCATCGTAGCACAAAAAAAAACGAAAGGCAAGAAGTTTTCGCAAAAATTGCGTAAATTCAGCGGAGCGGATTGCCAATCCGTCCTGACTGATGACGTGTGTACCTGAGTCATGTGCGGATGTCTGTGTCCGCGAATGGTACGAATGTTGCGAGTGCAAGGTAATTTGGCTGGCAGTGCGGCGCAGATTGCCATCCCGTTTGGGTAACCTGTCAGAAACAAAACTGCCCCCGTTGCGGGGGCAGTTCATCTTGTGAAAGCGGCGGCTGCTAAACCTTGATTTCCTCAGCGGCTTCGGGCAGTTCATACCCGAACTTGCGCAAACTCTTCTTCAAATCCGCCAGAGACTTGCGGCCAAAGCCGTCCAAACCGAGCAGCGATTGCTCGCCTTTTCCCAGGGCGGTGAGCACGTCTCCCGCGGTGGTAATCCCGGCTTTGACGAGAATATCCGTGGCGCGCTTGCTGAGACCAAAATCGGCAATCGGGCGTTCCGGGGAGACACGGGCAGCCGCTTTCGCTTCCTGCTGGGCCAGGAATTTCTGGCGGGCTTGCAGTTTTTTGTAGAAGCGGTCAACCTGCCCCTCGGTGTCAACGATGCGCTGTTCGCCGGTGAAGAACGGATGGCATTTGTAGCAAACATCCGTGCGGACAACTTTTTGGGTAGAACCGGTCGTCCAGGTGTTGCCGCAAACGCAAATCACCTGAGCATCCGGGTAATAAGTGGGATGAATATCTGGCTTCATGGGGTTTCCTCTTACTCGACCGGGATCACGCTGACGCGCTTGCGTCCATCGTGGATGGTCTCAAACTTGACAACGCCATCCGTGATGGCGAAGATGGTGTGATCTCTGCCCAGGCCGACGTTCAGTCCCGGCTTGATTTTGGTTCCGCGCTGGCGCACGATGATATTGCCGGCCCGAACCGTCTCGCCGCCGAACTTTTTCACGCCCAGGCGTTTGGATTTACTGTCACGACCGTTGCGGCTGGAGCCGCCGCCTTTTTTGTGTGCCATGATTCTCTCCTATTTCACCGAAATCTCGTCAATTTGCAAACGGGTATACTGTTGACGATGGCCTTGCTTGCTGCGATACCGCTTTCGGGGTTTGTACTTGAAAACGATGATCTTGCGGCCCTTGAAATGCTCGACAACCGTGGCTTTGACGGTGGCCCCGTCAACTGTAGGAGTCCCCACTTTGATTTCTTCGCCGTCAGAGACGAGAAGCACCTGATCCAGGTCGTACTGGGCGCCCTCTTCGACATGCAGGCGGTCTACCTCGATGGTTCCGCCTGGGACGGCCTTATACTGCTTGCCGCCGCTTTCGACAATCGCATACATACGCTTCTCCAATCTTCACTTCACCGGAGACCCCGCGTGTCACCGCCAGGCTCAGGGGAAGTTGGAATTTCGCGATTCTCCGCTGTTGGCAGCGCGAAATCGCTGATTTGATAACACACATTCGCCCCAGCGTTTGCCGGGGCTGCGCAATTATACATAGGTTGGGGGAGGCTGTCAAACGAAATTTACCTGCGGGGTGCAGGCAAATGTTGTAGAAATTCCTATGTGTTTCCCTCGCCCCGCACACAAGACTGGCAGTCCTGCCAGGACTGCCAGTCTTCATTTGGCGAACAGGACAGGCACCGAACACCCCGCCCCGCCGGGGGAAGGGCAGCCACATTGAACTGCTTTTTTGCCCCCTACCCTGCC
>CAZPSL010000091.1:0-13104 GCA_964589145.1 uncultured Anaerolineales bacterium | reverse complement strand
TGTTTGATCCATGACAATCAGCGGCTGTTCCAGCAGGTTCAGTTCGCGGTTGAATTCAATGTCGAACGGGCGGAAAGGGTGGCAGGTGCCGCAGCGAAACCCCTCATGGGAGGCATAGGCGAGCGTAGCATCGTAGGCCAGCCCGGCCTGCTCCCAGCACCGCCAGGTGACCGGTACCTGAAAGCGCAAATAATGCTGGCGGCCGCCCAGCGGGTTCGGCGTGTTTTTTAACGCTTTCTCCAACCGCTCTTTTTCCTGATGCAGCCTTTGGGGATCGTCGAAAGCCTCGTATCCGGCGTGCAGGCCGATTTTAGCGCCTAAATCCCGCAGATCCCGAAAGCACTGTTGCATTAAGGCAGAAGATACCTTGTAGCGATGGCGGTTCCAGGGGCCAGGATCAGCAGTGAGAAAGTAAAACTCGCTTTGCAGGTGATACTGCGCTGAAGTTTGTGCCAGCCAGTAAATCCTCCGATAAACCGCATCTTTTGAGGGAACCGCAGCCTGCCGGATGATTTTCCTGAGCACTTGTCCGGTTTGTGCTATATCGTGCTGCCGGAACAAAGCGGTCCGCAAGGCTGCCAGCGCTTTTTTTGTGGTTATGTAGGAGCGAATTGTGTCAATATCGTGGCTGAGTTTGACCCTAAAGGGCGCCGGGGAAAACCTGAGTTCCGGCATTGCAGCATGAAGCCAGGCACGCAGGATTACGGCGTATTCGTCAACAATGGGACGGTTCAGGAAGCCTTGCTTGCAGGCAACACTGGCTTCGGCAGGAAACCTCCCATGCTGGTCTCGCTCCGGGATGACCGTTTCTTCCCAACGGGAAAGCATGAAAAATGTAGTGGCAATAATATCGGCATAAAACACCAGTACCCCGTCCGGGCGGATTTCTGCGAAGGGCTTTTTGGCGTTTTCGCAGCCGCACCCCCAAAATGGAACCGGGATCGGATCATCCCAGGGGGGGCTGGAATCCGGCGGAAAAACATCAGAAACTGCCAAAGCGGAGATGCTGCCCGGCGGCCGGGTCAGCAACTCGCTCCAGGCCTGTTCGCAACAGGGCACAACGACAACCGCCGGACGGCCGGGATGCAAACCGTCCGGCGGGTGATAGTAGAATGCCGCCTCCACCTCGGTCAGTCCGGCGCGCTGCAAGAGTTGCTGCCAGGCATATTGAACGGTCTCTTTTGTGCGGGGCTGCGAAAGTTCTCCCTTACGCACTGTGGGGACGTTCATTGGATGTTATACCCCAGTTGAGCCGCGGTGTCCCCGCACATTGCACGCAGCGCGGTTATTTGATGCTGCTCCCACTGTTCCGGCTTTGGAAAACTGCCTCTTTGTTGGGCATTCAGCCGCTTTTTCAAAATGCGTTCCACCTTTTTGCGGGACGGCGGCGGAGCATCAACAAAATCGAATATCTGCGTCAGAACTTCAGAAGACGCCATGAAAATATCTTCTGCGTGAACCAGAAGTTTGTCATTTGGCGGAATGCTCCCGAAAAAGTTCAGGATCCAGCGGTTGGTTTCGTTCCACAGCCACAGGTTTTTTTGGAATGCGGAGTATTGCAGCCAGCGGGCATACTGTTCCGATTCCGGAAGAGGGGATATTCGGGTTTTGTCCAACCGATGACCATCGTACCACCCGCGCCGCATTCCAGAACGCACCACATCTCTTGGGTCGCGTACCAAATGAATGAATTTTGCTGTCGGGAGAGATTGGGCAATAACGGGCGCCAGGAAAGTTGTTTGCGGACTGGTTTCTACATAGATCTTTCCTCGTTGCAGCGAATCCCGCAGCAATTCACTTCGGGCTGTGAGAAAGGCTTCGGCAAGGATTTTTCGTGCAACATCATCGTTGAAATACCAGTAAGACAGTTTTGAGAGCCCGAAAAGTTTCGGCGCAGGCTCATGGTACGCCTTTGCGTTTTTGGAGATCTGAAAAATTGATGCCAGCGTTTGGGTGCCTGCCCGTCCCGTTGAAAGTACGAAAACGCAGGGGGGGGAATCGTCCAGGGTATAAGTGCTGTTGCGCCGCAGAAAATGCCTGCGCACACGACGGTAGAACTGCCCCGGAGCGAGGTGCGGCAACTCCGCAAAACTGGAAGTATGCATCCGGTTCACAGAATGGTCTCCTTTGGCCGGGTTCCCAAATAATCGTTTAAGATGACTTGCATCCGCTGAGCGAAGACTGCATCATCGAAATTGGCAGCATGTTCCTGGAGCCGTTTCGCCAAAGCGAGCCGCCCGGCATCGCTCATGCCTTCCAATTTGTTGAGAATCGCAGGTACCTGAGAAAGGGAATCGTAGCGCAAAGCGGAATCCGGAACGACTTCCCGCTGCCCTCCCGAATTATGAACAATAGGCAAGCAGCCCGCGGCAACAGCCTGCACGGCGGTGATGCCAAACGGCTCATTGATCAGCGTGTGCAAAAAATAGCGGCTGCCATGCAGTAACGAAAGCATCTCGTCAAAGGGAGCATCGGGGTGCAGGTGTACATTCTTTAGGCGGCGTTTTTTTACATACTGGGAACATTGCTGATAGTAGGGGTTGTTGCCCGCGAAACCGACAATATGAAAAGGAATCTGAGGCATTTGTTCTGCCAATTGGATTTGTTCCAGTTGGCGTTTAGATGAAGAGAACCGGCCTACTGAAACAACGGCGGGAATCCGGATGCGGGTGCCGTCGGGGAGGAAACGGGCCGTCTCTACCGGCGGGTAAACAACTTGCGGGGTCTCCGGTAACGTATAGACTTCCTGCAAAGATTTCATTGTGAATTCCGAATTGCAGACAATCAAATGATGCGGTTGGGGCTTGCTGAAACGGTAGATAAAACGTAATACCGCGCGCCGCATATCATCTCCTGACCGGTGATGATAATTTGCATCAGGCAGATGAATGCTGTGCGCAGCATCCATAATCCGCCGCTTCCGGGGAAAATGCACGTAGGATACCACTTTTTTGTGCTTTGGCAAAAAAATAAGGCTGTTGCTGGAATTGACAAGCAAGTCGTAATCTGATGCATACCAATTGAGCATTGCATTGAAAAGCACCCGCCTGAACTCCCCGGTGAGTTTGGGAATGCGGGGCAAAAACCGGATTTTTACCTGAAGGGAATGCCCGTATTTTTGAACCAGTTGTTCGGCGGTCAGGTCAAATCGGGTTGTCAAAATGTGCGGGGTAATTCCCATTTGATTGAAAAGTTTAACAATGCCGATGATAACCCGCAGCCGTCCGCCTGGGATAATGCTCATCTGAGTAATCGCCACTTTGGGGCGTGTAATTTCTGTCATTTTACATCAGAACCGGATCAGCACTTTTCGATTGCAGCCAAAGCCAGCGATTTGCCAAAAACACTTTCCAGTTTTCCTTTGGCATTGGCAAGTAAACGGACCCGCTGGAAGAGAACGGGGTATATCCATAGTCGCGTATAACATGATGGAAAAGACGGGTAATTAATTGCGTTTCCAGAGGGTAAATTTCATCTTTCCAGTAAGATAAAGGCTTTGTGGAAATTCCGTTAAAGTTTTTTTGGCTGGTACTGTTTCCCCCCCAGGGCTTGCCCAACACCGTCGGTTTCACCAGAGCAGGGGTGAATTTTATATCCAGAAAATCGGCGAGGTCCTGCATCGTCTGGTGAGGGTGCAAGACCAGATCTTCATAACGGATCACCCGGTAGTTTTCAACAGCCAACGGGTTTTGATAAAGATAATAATACGAGTTGCGCAAGGCGGCCAGAGCGTTTCTCAATACAGGGTAACGCTGCCGGGTAATGTGTTTCCGGATAGCGACCAGGGTAGCATAGGGATTGCGTACCAGATGTACAAAATAGGCGTCTGGATACAAACGTTTCAGCAAAGGGGCGAATTCTGCGTTCTCAACGGATTTTTCCACAAACCTGCGGGCGGATGGCGGTATGCCGAATAGGGAAACATGGATGGCCTCCACATAGATATCGAACATCGCCCGAAAATCACCTTGCTGAAAAGGGATTTTGGCTCTCTCGTTTAGTTCAGCCGAAAATACAGCCTCGTTCCACACGTTTGCCAGCACATTGTCACTCGTGCGGCTCTTCTCCAAAGTTTTTTGATTGGTGTGTTTGATGTATTGAACAAGATTCTCCAGCCATTCGTCAAAAGTATACTGACGCGGCAAAGTTTGTCTCAAGGCGTAATCTACCCAAAAACCACTATATTGGAAAAAATGCGCTTCGATGGGCACAACAAATAATTCATCGCTGCCATCCAACAGGGAGCGCAATAACGATGTGCCGGATTTGTGACTCCCGAATATAAAAATTGGCCTGTTCACAGTTTATCCACCTTCCGGTTTGATCGTATGTATTCCCAATATCGGGACAGGCTTGTTTCAGCCAATTGTCCTGATATTGTCACCGGCATGTAAGGACTGACGCACTTTGTTGATCAGCCCGAATAATTGCTGCCGCTCCAAAGCCAGCAAAATCATCCCGTATACGGTAACAAAAACAATGCTTTTTGCCGCTCCCAGGGTCCAGTCAGAAGCCTTCACGGCAGGGAACCGGCTGACGCCATAACCTGACAACACTCCTGCTGCCAGCGCCGCCAACGGCACAAAAAACAACTTCCCTGTCGAAAAGTCAACATAAGCACGCGCCAGCCAGAGAAGTACAACAATACCCACAACCAGCATTCCGTCTACTGCCAGCGCCACCCCTGCAATTCCGAAGCGAGGCCCAAGCACAAAGAGGCCGGTCAATAAAATCCCCAACTGCAAGAGCCGGGTCCACACTACTTTCTCAGGATGCCCTACGGCAATAAACAGGCTGGAGATGGTCACCTTAATTGGATCAAACAACGTGAATGCCAGCATCAGGCGAAAAGCGTCTAGCATAGGAAGCCATTTTTCGCCAAGGAGTAATCGAATAAATTCCGGAGCCACCAAAAACAGCAGGCCGGCCAGCAGAAAGCCACTGCGCACCAAAAGGGCAATAATTCGAAAAAACGCTTGGGACAAAAGGTTTCGGTTCTCCTTCAGTTCGGCATAGGTGCCCCTGGCTACCATGTTGATTGGCGCGGCCAGTATTCTTCGGGGATAAGTGGCAAAAGTATAGGCCTTGGAGTAAAACCCCAAATCTGTTTTTCCGAGATAAATCCCCGTCCACAAATCGTCCACCCTGTCCAGTGTTTTCAAAAGTGCGCTGGCTAAAAAATTACGGCCGCCAAAATGCAAAAAGTACCGCACAACGTCGGGCTGCCATTTCAACCGAGGCCGCCACACCGGCCGCCAAATGTATAAAGCCGCAACATTCAACAAAAATGTCACGATGTCTGTAGCCAGCAAGGCCCATAATGTCGCCCCTCGCAAGGACAGCCCAATTGCTACAACTGTTGTCAATGTGACATTGACAATCTGGATAAAAGCCAGCCGCCGATGCACCACTCGCCGCACCAAAATCAAACGCGGAGTCTGGGTCAGTTCCAGCCCGCCTGTTGTAAATGTCAGCACCAGCAAGGCCAGCCGGGTTTCACCCGTTAGAAACAGCAAGGCCCATCCGGCCAGGCACCCTGCCCAAATTGCAGTGAGCAGCAGTTTTATGGTGAAATGAACAGATGCGGCCAAATTTTCATCTTCTGTTTCCGTGGTTCGGTGCAAAAACGCTCCCCCCATCCCGAATTTTGGCAACACCGATGTCAACCCAATCACCGAACTGGCAAATGCGTAAACACCAAACACGTCTACTGGCAGCCAGCGGGCCAACAAAACGGTGCGAATAAACAATACCGCGACGTTTACAAGATTCGCACCCATGTTCCAGGAAACAGAGGTGATACTGCGGCGAGCAAGACTCATAACTACCTGTTATCGCATCGAACTTTCCGCATGGCTGCTCCGTATGTCGCCACCATAAAACGCCACTACCGCATCCACCACCTGCTCCAGCATCGGCTCTGTCAACTCTGGGTAAATGGGCAGGGCCAGGGTCTCCCGCGCGGCGGCCTCGCTGACGGGGAAATCGCCGGGGCGGTAACCCAGAGATGCAAAACACTCTTGCAGGTGCAGCGGCAGGGGGTAGTAGATTGCGCTCCCAATCTGGCGGGATTTCAGGAACGCGAGCAAATCGTCACGGCGGGGGACGCGGATTACAAACTGGTTGTAGATGTGCCTTCCATCAACGGAATCAGCCGGAAGCCGGATTTGTGATTCCCCCGAATGGCCTGCAAAAAGCCTCCGGTAGGCGGCTGCATTCCGCTGGCGGGCCGCGGTCCATTCATCCAGATATTGAAGTTTCACCCGCAAAACCGCGGCTTGCAGCGCATCCAGCCGGAAGTTTCCGCCGATAAATTTGTGGTAATACTTGGGGCTGGAACCGTGCGCCCGTAAAATGCGTACCCGCTCCGCAAGTGCGGCATCGTTGGTTACAACCATCCCGCCATCCCCGACCCCGCCCAGATTTTTGGAAGGGAAAAAACTGAAGCAGCCCAAATCACCGATGGAACCGGCCCGCCGCCCCCGATATTCCGCACCGATAGCCTGTGCCGCATCCTCAATGACGGCCAGATTGTGCCGCCGGGCAACTTCCATAATGGAATCCATCTCGGCCATTTGCCCATACAAATGCACCGGGATAATCGCCCGTGTGCGCGGTGTGATTTTGGCCTCGATTTTAGCGGGGTCAATGTTGCAGGTTTGCGGGTCAATATCCACAAAAACAGGGGTCGCGCCCAGGCGGGCGATGCTTCCGGCGGTGGCGAAAAAACTGTAGGGCGTGGTAATCACCTCGTCACCGGGCTGAATCTCCAAAGCCATCAGTGCCACCAGCAGGGCATCGGTTCCTGAAGAAACGCCGATCCCGTAATTGCATTGGGAATACGCCGCAATTTCCTCCTCCAGTGCGGCCACTTCGGGGCCTAAAATAAAGTGCTGGCTTTCCAGCACACGGTCAATGGCTTCCCGGATTTCATCCCGCAGCGGCCGATATTGGGCTTTCAAATCCAGCAGGGGAACAGGATGGCTTGTGGGCATGGATTCTCCTATAGCGGTTGATCTTCGGGGTAGTCGAGGCAGTGCAACTGGCCGGATTCATCTTCCTGATACCGCCAGCCGCTTTCGGGGCAGACCATGATGCCTTCGGCATCCGGAGGGGGGAGCCGGTGCCCGTGGCGGCTCATCCAGCCCCGCTGCACCGCGGGGACTCCCAGCATCAGGGCGTAATCCGGCACATCGGAGCGGACAACCGCCCCGGCCCCGATGAAGGCATACCGCCCGATGGTGATTCCGCAAACGATGGTGGCATTCGCCCCGATGGTCGCGCCGCGCCGCACCAGGGTGCGTTTGTACTCCGATTTGCGGACAATCTGCGAGCGCGGGTTGATGACGTTGGTAAACACGCAGGAGGGACCGCAAAAAACATCATCTTCCAGTTCAACGCCGGTGTAAACCGAAACATTGTTCTGAATTTTGACGTTGCTGCCAATGGTCACATGGCTGGCAACCATCACGTTTTGGCCGAGTACGCAGTTTTCGCCGATTTTGGCGTCCGGCATCACATGGCAAAAATGCCATATTTTGGTGCCGGAGCCGATTTCACAGGGTTCATCAATGTAGGCGCTGGGGTGAACAAAGTAAGCGTTTTTTTTCATCGCGGTATCCTGGTCAGGGCTGTTTCAACAACAGGGGGTGTGCCAGCGCATCCAGCGAACTGATGGGCGCATTCCGAATGCGGGAGACCAGTTCAATCGAGGGTCGGGCATCGTCAATGCCAAAGCCGTTGCCCGCCAGCGTCTGTTCGTAAACGCGGGTGTGCAGGTCGGTAAAGCCGCCGGAGAATTCGATCTCCTCGCCATTGACGGCAATGGAACGGTACGTGCTGCGTACACCGGGTTCGGCGGGGAAGGGCAGATCACGCGGGTCGGTGGAAAGATACCATTTCACGCGTGCCCGCTCCAGTTCCAGGAAGCCGCTCATCCGGTAGGGGTCGGAATGGTAAACCCGAATATCGCCCGCCTCGCCGAAAAGCCACATGAGCATATCAAAGAAATGGATTCCGATATTGGTTGCCACCCCGCCGGATTTTTCGAGATCGCCCTTCCAGGAGATTTGGTACCAGATTCCCCGGCCGGTGATATAGGTGAGTTCGATCTCGTGCTGTTTGTCCGGCGGCTCCTGAAGCAGCCGTTCCCGCAGGGCCAGCAGTTTGGGGTGTACGCGCAATTGGAGTACGGTGTAAATCCGCCGGTTGTATTCCGCTTCCAGTTCCTGGAGAACGTCCAAATTCCAGGGGTTGATCACCAGCGGCTTCTCGCAAATTGCATCCGCGCCCACCCGAAGAGCCAGGCGGCAATGAGCATCGTGGAGGTAGTTGGGTGTGCAGATGCTCAGGTAGTGCACGCGTTCCTCCTCCGGCCCCCGGCGGAGTTTCTCCAGGTGCCGGTCGAAACGCTCGATTTCGGTGAAGTAACTGATGTCAAACCCGTAGTGATCCAGCAAGCCGACAGAATCCTTCGGGTCTGCGGCGGCGATGATGCGGTTCCCGGTATCCCGGATAGCCCGCAGGTGGCGGGGGGCGATGTAGCCCCCTACGCCGACAATGGCAAAATTCACAGTCATTTGAGAAATCCTTGAAAGTTATGGGTGGTGAGCAGCATCGTATTCACGTTTGTGATGCTTCGTCTGGGAGGTGCAGCACAAAGCGGGTATCTTTGATCACTATGCCGGGAAGATCGGTGCGGTCCGCATCGTGGATACATTCTATCCCCATTTCCAGACAGGTGAGTGAAAAAATATCGGCCAGGTCTCCACTGGCGGCCAGGGTAACGCGCGTATACCCGGCCTGACGCACTTCCTCCAGAATTTCTCTGGATTGTTCACGCGTCCGCCGGTAAATTTGCATCGAAGCATCCAGATATTTTCGTGCCAGCCGGGTTTTTTCCATCATCCCCTGGGGCGTCAGGATGTATTCCCACCGCCAGCGTCCGATTTGCCGGACCTTCAGCCAGCCTTTTTTGGACCACTGCTTCAAATACCAGTTGACCGTTCCCACGGCAACCCCGGCACGCGCCGCCAGCGCGGCCTGCGAAATCTCCGGTTCGGATTCCAGGGTTTCAAGAATTTTCAATTGGTGGTATTTGTCAACGGCGGGCATGGGCTGGCGGCGGCTGGGACGCTGGAATTCAGGACTTGAATTCTAGCATAGTCCGGTGCTGTCGTCAACGCGCCTCCTATGCGGGGTGCAGGCAAAAGATGTAGAAATTGGGCAGTCGTATGGGCGTTGCTTCCTTTCCCCCTACCCAACCCTCCCCCCGCCGGGGGGAGGGCAAGGGAGGGGGACCACCGGCGTTCTACAACATTTGCTTGCGCCCCCTATGCGGGGGTGCAGGCAAAAAAGGAAGGGGGGATTGGACTTTTCGGTGTGTGTGCGGCGCACTTCGTGCGCCGCACACACACCTGACAAACACACCCCTCCCAAAAATTTCCGCTTTGGTTCCCCTCTCCCTGTGGGAGAGGGGTCAGGGGTGAGGGTAAAGGGAGGGGTGTCCGGTGCTTGTCCTGTTTACCAAATGAAGACTGGCAGTCCTGCCAGGACTGCCAGTCTTGAGTGCGGGTGGAGGAAACGCGCAGAAATTTCTGCAACATCCGCCTGCATCCCCTATCCATTTTATTTGAAGATGGCAGGCAAGAAAATGTGATCTTCGGATACCGGAAGCGTTGCCAGCGAGTAGCCGAAATAATCATCGGCCTCCGGGGCAATGTCTGGTATATCTTCTGGGGTAATGATTGGCCCCGGATGAAGCAGGCTGGTAACATTTCCGGTACTGTATACCACCTGTATTGCTCCTACCCCAAAAGCAGCGTTCAGTGTGTAATAAGGGTATCCGGCGGCAAAATCGGCATAGCCATCCCGGTTATAGTCACCGACGGCTAATACATTTCCGAGTTGGTAATCTTGCCCGCCGCTTTCCCAGAAGACGGAATCATCAGCCGAGAGTGCGCTGTCGTCTCCGAGAAGAATTGTTACTGCTCCGGTTTCCGTTTCTGATGGTGCTTCTGATCGGGTGTAGGGGTCGGGATCTTCTCCTGGGGTTCCGATTAGCAAATCGTCATATCCGTCTCCGTCAAAATCGCCTGCTCCCAAACCGCCCCCGAATGCGTCGTAATCTTCCGATGGTGTGTGCGGTGTACCGTTAGGGGCGATTCGTTCCTGCCACCATATCTGTGCGTTGGTGGTCGCCAGTCCTTGTGATGGATGAACGACATTGCAGTAGAGAATGTTCACTGCACCGGCGTTATCGGCTCCCTCGATATCTTCATCCGGGACTCCGATTGCCAGATCATCGCAGCCATTGCCGTCAAAATCTCCGGCGGCCAGGGTTTTTCCGAAATGGTCAAAGGCTTCGGAGATGCCTTGCCCGGTGGAATCTTGTGTCCAGGCCTGGGTGTGGTCATCGGAAAATCCGTCATCCCACCCGTAGAAGACGGCGACCGCGCCCGCGGCCTGGTTTCCGGTGGCATTGGATTCGTACGGGACCCCTACGGCCAGATCGTCATGTGCGTCGGTATCAAAGGCGCCAACAACCAGCGACGATCCGAAGAATTCATAGATGCCGTTTGTCAGGCCGACGTTATTTTGTGTGAGCAGTTGCGCCCCGCTGGATGTCAGCCCCAATGGGCTTCCGTAGAGAATGAAGACGGCACCGCTGTCGGTGATGACTGTGCCGCCAATCAGTTCAATATCTTCAAGCGGTGCTCCGATTGCCAGATCGTCGTAATTATCCTGGTTGAAATCTCCCGCGGCCAATACCAGCCCAAATTCATCATCTTCCTCATTGATCCCAACGCCAGTGTCATCCTGCATCCAGAACTGATGGCTGGCCGGGTCTAATCCGTGGGCGGTGTTGTAGATGACATTAACTGCCCCCACATCCCGAATGGTGATAATGCCATCCCAGGATTCGTAATCTTCACCGGGAACACCTACGGCAACATCGTAATAACCATCTCCGTTGAAGTCGCCGGAAACCAAGGCATAGCCAAAAACATCTCTGGATTCCACTCCATCGGAGAATACGTCTTGGGTCCATAAAGTGTGTTCGGGAATGTAAATGCCGCTGATGCTGTAACTGGGCAGCAGGTTGAATGAGCCGGCATCCTGGAAGTTTCGTATATCTTCGTAGGGTGAGCCAATCAGCAATCCGTCAGCGGGGATGTTGGTACCACCCTGGGGAGATTGTGGCGATTCCGTGGCGGCGGCAACTGTGGCAATGCCCAGTGTCAATCCCAGTACAAGGACGAGTAACAGAATAAAGGAATGTTTGTAAAACATTAGATCCTCCTGGTCTGGCGAGTGTCTGTCAGCAGTCGAACACTGGCAGTGTGGGAGTGATACGAAGAATTGTGCCTGACAGCGGTGCTGCGGGCACTATTCAACTGGGGCAAACAGATAACGGGTTGAAGATCTTCGCTCTCTAAATTCTATCCCCCTTTTTGAAAAAGTCATCCCGCCCTTTTGGGGGATATTCAAGATGGCTGCGCAGAAGTGTGTTTCCGAGATTGGGTGGAGGCCAGATAAGTCTCTAGGGGGGAAATATGCTCCCATACGGATGCTTGTACCGGCCACGGTCCAGGTTTTTTTTGTAGATATTTAGGGCTGCCAGGCCGGGGCGGCATCTTTGGCTGTGTGGTCGGTGATTTGCGTCTGATTGTTCCCGTCCGCGTCCATAATCCAGATTTCGGAGTTGCCGGTTCGTTCGGATTGGAAGACGATTTTATTCCCATCAGGAGACCAAACTGCATTCCGGTTGGCGTTGCTATCCAGGATGTGCGCATTTTCTCCGTTGGCTTTCATCACGTAAATTGCGCCATAATCATCGGATCCACAATACTGGCTAAAGATAATTTTTTTGCCGTTTGGCGAAAAGTAGGAAATACATCCGTTTGCCAGCATGGTTTTGTTGCTTCCATCAGCATTCATTACAAAAATTTGGTATGAACCGTTGCGGTGCGACGAGAAGGTGATTTTGCTGCCATCAGGAGACCAAGACGGGAACCAGTCATAAGCCGGATTATTGGTTAATCGCTTGCGGTTGCTGCCATCGATGTTGATGGTGTATATCTCGCGGTTCCCATCACACTTTGAGTAAAATGTCAATTCTTCCCCATCAGGAGACCAATTCGGGTTCCAGTCGGGGCAGGAATTGGATGTGACTTGCCATTCAGTGCCATTGGATAAATTGATGATGTATAACTCATAATCCCCATCTTTGTTGGAGTGGTAAGCAATTTTTTGACCGTCAGGCGACCAACAGGGTACGTTGTCATCATAAGGGGTATTTGTAATTTGCGTGATATTATCTCCGGATGAGTTCATGGTGTAAATATCCATGTTTCCGGAGCGGTCGGACACAAAGGCAATCAGGCCAAGTGGTGCGGCGGCCGACGCCGGTGCTATTCCAGAGGGTGCTGTAGGTTGTTCTGGTACGGGGGATGGGCTGGGAAGCAATGCCGTGACTGTCGGCGGCATGGTGGCTGGTATCGAGTGCTGCATTGTTGCAGAGGGCGCGGTGTTTGAAGTTGCAGTTGTGCTGACCGGCGTTTCCGGCAGAGTATTGAGTGATGGTGATGTGACGCCCGGTACCGGCGGCAGGCTGGCAGGGGCTGTTGGATGTGCCAATGCGAAGGATGCGTTATTGCTGGTTATCCAAAACAGGATGCCGGCGATTCCAGCCGTAAACACAAAAATTGTTCCTATTACCGCCAGGCCCGCTATTAATGGGAAGCCGCGGTTTGGTATGGTTTTTGTTATTTTTTCTGTGGGGGCAAACTGGTAGTGGGGGCTTATTTCCCCGCGCAGTGCTTGCTGGAATTCCTTGACGGTTTGAAACCTTTTCTGGGGTTGCAGTGCCATTGCTTGGAGAATGGCGGATTGAGTGCGCGTAGTTATTTCGGCGTTCAGCCGACGGGGGTGGGTTAATCGTTTTTGGTTGGTTTGGAGAGTGATGCTTTCTGGCGGGGTTTGCCCGGTGAGCATGGTGTAAAGTGTTGCGCCCAGTGCGTAGATGTCGGTGCGGGCATCGGTTCTGCCCTGTCCATACTGCTCTATTGGAGAATAACCCGGCGTAACAGCCTGGGCGCCAAC
>CAZPSL010000090.1:0-23980 GCA_964589145.1 uncultured Anaerolineales bacterium | reverse complement strand
TCCCCCGCAGAACACCGAAATCGCCGCCTACGCCTGGATGGGTGCCCTCAACGAGGTGGTCATCCGCTGGATTCACACCGGTGAACCTGATCTGGAGCAGGCTCTCCCCGATTTGCGCGTCTTCCTGCTGCGCAGCGTCGGCGTGCCGACAGGCCGCATCGCCGATGACGAGTAACCTTACCTTCAACTTTCAACCTTCAACCTACCGGAGATTCCCATGAAACACTTTCGTATTCTGACCTTCCTCACCCTGTTGATTGCCCTGACCCTGGCGGCTTGCAGCCCCGCCGCATCGGAGCCGCCCGCGGACGCCGCGGCGGAGACCGCCCCCGCGGAGCCGGTGACCATCCGTATCGCCGCGCTCCCCGTGCTGGATACCCTCCCCATCTACGTCGCCCAGCAGGAGGGCCTGTTCGAGCAGTACAACCTCACCGTGGAAGCCATCCCCGCCAGTTCCGCCCCCAAGCGCGATGAGTTGATCAACGCAGCCCAGGCGGACGGCATGATCAACGAGGTCATGTCCACCATCTTCCACAACCGCGAGGAAACCCGCGTCCAGATTGTGCGCTATGGACGGGTTGCCACCGCCGATGCGCCCATCTTCTTCATCCTGGCAGCGAAGGACAGCGGCATCGAAAGCGTGGACGCCCTCAAGGGCGTGGAGATCGGCGTCTCGCAGGGCACCATCATCGAATACCTGACCGACCGCATCCTGCAAGCCGAGGGCTTTGCCGATGACGAAATCAACACCATCGCCGTCCCCGACATCGGTCAGCGCATGGCGCTGCTCGGCAGCGGCGAACTGCCCGCCGCCATGCTCCCCGACCCGCTGGCTTCGCTGGTGATGCAGCAGGGCGCGGTGCTGGTGATTGACGATTCCAGCCACCCCGAGTACAGTTACAGCACTATCGCCTTCCGCAAGGCGTTCATTGACGCCAACCCCGAAGCGGTGCGCGGCTTCCTCGCCGCCTGGGAAGAGGCCGTTGCCCTCATCAACGCCGACCCCCAGAAATACGCCGACCTGATGGTGGAGCGCAAACTGGTGCCCCCGCCGCTGGCCGGGCAGTTCCAGGTGCCGCAGTTTGTCACTGCCGGTGTGCCCACCGCCGCCCAATGGGACGATGCCATCGCCTGGGCGGGCGAAAAGGGCCTCGAAACCGGCCAGGCCTCCTACGCCGAAACCGTCACCGACGCCTATCTGCCGTAGCGGAACAGTGCGCGAGTGTGCAGGTTTGCAAGTCTGCAAACTTGCACACTTGCAAACTTGCCTACTTGCCTCTCCCATGATCCAGACCCGCGCCCTCACCTTCGCCTACCCCGGCCAGCCCCCCGTCTTTCAGGATTTTTCCTGGGAGGTGGGGCGCGGCGAAACCTGGGCGGTGCTCGGCCCCTCCGGGTGCGGAAAATCCACCCTGCTGTACCTGCTGGCGGGGCTGCTGTTCCCCCAAGGCGGGGAAATCCGCATAGACGGGCAGCCTCTCACTCGTCCGCGCCCGCACACCGGGCTGATCATCCAGGAGTACGGACTGCTTCCCTGGGCTACCGTCCGCCAAAACGCCGAACTCGGTCAGCGCATCCGCGCCTTCTACGGCCCGGACGGCAAGCACGCTCCCGAAGATTTCCGCCCCGCAGAGAGCGTTGACCCCTGGCTGGAGCGGCTCGGCCTGCTCCCCGTGGCGGACAAGTACCCGGCGCAGATCTCCGGCGGCCAGCGGCAGCGCACGGCAATCGCCCGCACGCTCTCGCTGGAACCGGATTTGCTGTTGATGGATGAGCCGTTCTCCTCGCTGGATGCTCCCACCCGCGAGGGACTGCAAAACCTGACGCTGGAACTGCAAGCCGAACAGAACCTGACCCTGGTGGTGGTGACTCACGCCATTGAGGAGGCCGCCATCCTGGGGCAGAACATCCTGCTTTTGGGGATGCCCCCCAGCACCCGCCCGCAGGTGATCCCCAACCCCGGATTTGGCACCCCAGATTACCGCGAAAGCCCGGCCTACTCGGCCCTGTGCCGCCGTCTGCGCGCCGAGATGAAGTAGGGCGCAAGCAACTGTTGTAGAACGACGGTGCTTCCCCCCTCCCCGGCCCTCATCCCCGATCTCTCTCCCGAAGGGAGAGGGGAACCAAAGCGGAAATTTTTGGGAGGGGGCGGCGAAATATGTGTTGTTATCGGCGCACTTCGTGCGCCGATAACAACACTACAGTAAATCCCCCCGTCCTTGTCTGAAATTCGGTTTTTTGTTCAATAGACTTTTTGTCTTTATCTGCGAATTGTCTATTGACAAATTGTCTATAGTGTGCTATTCTATGGCCGTAAACTGCCGAACCTTGAGAGCCTGCGGGCTTTTGGGGTTCAGAAAACGAAGGAGTGTGTATGCCAGGAGGACGAGGACAGGGCCGTGGACGCGGCCGCGGGCGGGGACGCCGCCGACGGGTGATGAGTTTTCTCCAGCCCTGCTTGCTGGTGATGCTCCACCGCAGCCCGGCGCACGGCTACAACCTCCTGAACGGGCTGGATGAATTCGGCTTCCTGCCGGGGCAGCAGGACCCCAGTTTGCTCTACCGTGCCCTGCGGGAGATGGAAGCCGACGGGCTGGTGACCTCCGCCTGGAATGCAGACAGCCGCGGCCCCCAGCGGCGGGTCTATCGGATCACCCCGGAGGGTGAGACCTACCTCCAGGAGTGGATCACCGACCTGAAGCAAACCCGCCGGGAGATTGACGCCCTGCTCACTGCCTACGAAGATGTGCAAAAGGAAGGTGGCTTATGACCACGGATGACCGCAGCACCAACGTTGTGGAGGTGATTCCCCCTGAAAAGGTGGAAATCATCCAGCCCGCAGCGCAAACCCCTGCCACGCAGCGCACGGCTTTGCTCCCCGCACTGGGTGCCGTGCTCCTGTGGACGGGCCGCGAAATCCTGCCCCGTCTTGCGGATACCGCTTTCTCGTTTCTCGATCGGCGCGCGCCGACCTCCCCGGCAGCGGGGGAATCCCCTGCATGGCGTGATGCCCCTCGCTCACCTGCCCCCCGCGGGCGCGGACGGATGGGTCGTCGGGCCCGCCGCCGCCAGCGCGGCGGACGCGGCAGGGGCCGGGGACGCTGGTGAGACTGAAGATTCAACCTTCAGCCTCGAATCTCAATCTCAATTGCAGAAAGGAGTGATGACCATGCCTTACGGAGATGGAACTGGCCCTCGTGGATTGGGTCCCGGAACGGGACGTCGTTTGGGCTACTGCGCGGGATACAACCGCCCCGGTTATGCCGCTTCCGGCGCGGGCCGCGGCTACGGCTACGGCGGACGCTGGGGGGCACGCGGCCTCGCCGCTGGGCGCGGTTGGGGACGCGGCTGGGGCGCTCGCTTCGCCCCTGCGTGGAGCGATGCGGTTCCCCCGGCAACGCCCTCAACTGCCGCAGATGACGAAATCACCGCACTCAAATCCCAGGCGGATGAACTGCGCGCAGCCCTCGAAACCATCCAAAACCGGCTTGACAGCCTGGAAAAATAAACTCACCCAGGACTGGTAGCCTTGTCATGGCTGCCAGTCCTCCTTCTGACAAAAACTTTACCGCCGCGAAGGCACAAAAAACAGAAATAGGACTTTCGCTGAAACGCAGGGAAAAGTGGTGTTTTGTGCGTGCGAAGCACGCACAAAACACCACAAACCATCGCTCAGAGCGAAAGCCCTAAGCAAGTTTTTTCTTGATGGCTTCGCGGTTTGATGGTACAACTCGCTGATTTCGAAAAGGAGGCTCTTATGAAAATTGCAATCACTGCTCTCGGAAACAAACTGGATCAACCCTTCAGCCCGCGCTTCGGACGGGCGGATTACTTTATCGTGTACGATACGGAAACCAAGGAATGGGAAGCCCACGCGAACCCCGGTGCGAATGCCCGCGGCGGCGCCGGCCCTCTGGCGGTGCAGTTCATCACCAAAACCGGCGCACAGGCGGTTATCAGCGGACGCTACGGCCCTAATGCCTTCAATGCCCTGAAAGCCGCTGGTTTGGAAGCCTACATCGCAGAATCGGGCACCGTTGCGGAGGTCGTCCAGCAGTTCGCGGATGGCAAACTCAAGCAGACTTTCGAGGCCACGGGCGGCGAACTGCACGGAGGGCACTAATCCCCATGATCATTGCCGTTGCCAGCGGAAAAGGCGGCACGGGCAAAACCACTGTTTCCACCAGTCTGGCGCTCTCGCTCGCAGCACAGGGGCGGGAGATCGCCTTTCTGGATTGCGATGTGGAGGCGCCCAACGCTCATCTTTTCCTCAAGCCCGACCTGCGGGAGCAGCGCAGCGTGGATTTGCTCATCCCGCAGGTGAACACGGAAATCTGCACCGGGCACGGTCGCTGTGCCGAGGTTTGCCAGTATCATGCCATCGTGCGGCTGGGCGGCTCCACCCTCGTGTTCCCGGAACTTTGCCACGGATGTGGCAGTTGCACCCTGGAATGCCCGGAGCACGCCATCACCGAAAGGCCGGAGCCGCTCGGCACGCTGGAGGCCGGTGTCACCCCGCAGGGCATCTCGTTTGGGCGCGGGCTGCTGGATGTCGGCGAACCGATGGCGGTGCCGGTTATCAAGCAACTCAAAAAGTGGCTGCCCCCTCGGGATGATCAGATTTCCGTCTGGGATACGCCGCCCGGCACTTCCTGCCCGGTGGTGGAATCCATCCGGGGGGCGGATTACCTCGTTTTGGTCACCGAGCCGACCCCCTTCGGGCTGCACGACCTGAAATTGGCGGCGCAACTCGCCACTGAGTTGAGCATCCCCGCCGGGGTGGTGATCAACCGCGACGGGGTGGGCGATGCACGGGTGGATGATTTCTGCGGGGAAGCGGGAATCCCCATCCTGATGCGCATCCCGCTGGATCGTGAAATCGGGGCGGGCATCGCGCAGGGGCAGCCGCTGATTGAAATCCGCCCGGAGTACGAGGCACGCTTCCAGGAGATGTTCGCGGCCATCGCTGCGGAGGTGACGCCATGAAACAACTCGTGATTTTGAGCGGAAAGGGCGGCACCGGCAAAACCAGTGTGACCGCGGCTTTTGCGCACCTCGCCGCGGAGAGCGACCTGCCGGTGCGGACGGTTCTGGCGGATGCGGATGTGGATGCCGCCAACCTGGAGTTGGTGCTCACCCCGGAGATGGAGCATCGCGAGGACTTTTGGGGTGGTCAGGTGGCCGAAATTGACCTCGACCTTTGCAGCGAGTGCGGCATTTGCATTGACGTGTGCCGCTTTGATGCTCTCGGCACCGCGGCCCAGAGTGGTTTCCGCCGCCTGGTGGCCGATCAACTGGACGTTTACCTCGACACCGACCTGCCCATCGTTGACCCGATTGCCTGTGATGGCTGCGCAGCCTGCGTTTATCAGTGCCCGGATGACGCCATCACCATGCAGCCGCAGTTGGCGGGGGAGTGGTTCCGCTCCCAGAGCCGCTACGGGACGCTGTTCCACGCCGCCCTGCGCCCCGCACAGGAAAACTCCGGCAAACTGGTGACGCTGGTCAAGCAGTATGCCCGCTTGCTGGCGATGGACAACGACATCCCCCTGGTGCTGGTGGACGGCCCCCCCGGAATCGGCTGTCCGGTGATCTCGGCGGTCTCCGGGGCGAGCCTGGCGCTGATTGTCGCTGAGCCGACTGCTGCCGGAGTCCACGATATGCGCCGCGTGCTGCAAACCACCGATCATTTCGGGGTGCAGGCGATGGTCTGCATCAACAAGGCGGACATCTACCCCGAAGGGGCTGCCGAAATTGAAGCCTTTTGCCATGAGCAGGGAATTGAAGTGGTCGGACGCATCCCCTTTGATTTGAATGTGACCGAGGCGATGGTGCAGGCGCAGCCGGTGACGGCTTTTGCCCCGGATTCACCCGCCAGCAAAGCCATCCGTGCCGTTTGGCGGCGGGTGGTGGAAGCGTTGGAAATTGTGTAAGAACACGGGCTGGCGGCCTTCTCCGGCCTGTCAGCCCGTGCCCTGATGACCATGAACAAACTCGAAGAAACCGTACTGAAGGAATCGATCCTCTCCCGACTGCAAACCGTCATTGACCCGGAGACCGGCGCCGATGTCATCCGTATGCAACTGGTGCTGGATTTGCAGGTTGACGATGGCGGGGTGGTCCGTTACACTTTTCGTCCCTCGTCGCCGGTTTGCCCGATTGCAGTTTACCTTGCGAAAGAAATCAAGAAAGCCGTGGCGGAGGTGCCCGGCGTGGAGAGGCAGATCATCACCGTGGTGGATTACATCCACGCGGACAAGTTGACGGAACTAATCAATCAGGAAAGCGAAACCCCGCAGGCCTGATTTCTGGAGGAAATTTTTATGCGCATTGCCATTGCAGCCGATACCGATAACGGGCTGGAGAGTGTGGTCGCTCACCATTTTGGACGCTGCCCCTACTTCGCCCTTGTAGATCTGGACGGAAAAGCGGTTCAGACCATTCAGGTGATTCCCAACCCCTTTTACAGCGGGCATCAGCCGGGGCAGGTGCCGGGCTTCATTCACAGCCAGCAGGCGAATGTGATGATCAGCGGCGGCATGGGAGGACGTGCCATTCAGTTTTTTGAGCAATACGGCATCCAAACGGCAACAGGGGTTGGCGGGCTGACCGTCCGCGCCGCGCTGGAGCGTTACCTGGGCGGCGAATTGAACGAAGCCGCACCCTGCGCCGAGAGCGTTGAACACGGGCATGGATGATGAATCGTGGTGAGGGGGATAGAGACAGAAAAGTTCATAACAGGTCTGTTGTAACTGGGGGGAATTTACAACCGTCTTAACCTAAACTGCCTTTTGTGACTTGCATCCTGCTGCTCTCGGGGCTAGAATGGAAGTGCGGCGGCAGGTCCTGGGCCATCGCAGGTGTGTCATCTCCCAGTCTTTGATTTTGGTCTCCAATCGCCAATCTCCACCATTCCCCCCAAGGAGTTTCCCATGACCGACTTCCTCTTCCGCGGCGACCTCTCCGCGATTGACCCCGATGTTTACGAACTCACCCAGGTTGAAGCGGAACGCCAGTACCGCAAACTGATCCTCATCCCCAGCGAAAGTTCCTCCCCGCTGGCGGTGCGTGAAGCCCTGGCCTCCGCTTTCCACAACATCTACGCCGAGGGCTACCCCCCCGAGGATACCCGCTGGATGACCGAAGCGGAAATTCTGGATTACGAAACCCGCCTGGCGGAATACCGCCGCTACTCCGACCCGCGCTACTACAAAGGCGTTGAGTATGCCGACATCGTCGAAGCCCTCGCCCGCCGCCGCTGTGCCGAGACTTTTGCCGCCAACGGCCTCGCCGCCGATGACCTGTACGTCAACGTGCAGGCGCTCTCCGGCGGCCCGGCCAACAACGCGGTCTATCACGCCCTCGTCCAGCCCGGCGACGTGGTGATGGGCATGAACCTCCTTCACGGCGGGCATCTCTCCCACGGCTCGCCGGTCAACCGCTCCGGCAAGTATTACCACATCGTTTCCTACGCGGTGGACCCCGAAACCGAGCAGATCAACTACGACGAGGTGGAAGCCCTGGCGCTGGAACACAAGCCCAAGATGATCATCGCCGGAGTGTCCTCCTACCCCTGGAAACTGGATTTCGCCCGCTTCCGCGAGATTGCCGACAAGGTGGGGGCTTACCTGTTCGCTGACATCGCCCACGTTGCCGGGATGGTGGCCGCGGGCGTGTACCCCTCTCCGGTGGGCTACGCCGACGTGATCACCTTCACCACCCACAAATCCCTCTGCGGGCCGCGCGGCGCGGTCATCCTGACCGCCAACCGTGCCCTGGCGCGCAAAATTGACCGCGCCGTCTTCCCCGGCGAGCAGGGCGGGCCGCACGTCAACGTCTTCGCGGCGATGGCGGTGGCCTTCAAACTGGCGCAAACCGAGCAGTTCCGCCAGTTGCAAGCGCAGATCATCAAAAACTGCGCCGTGCTCACCGACCGACTGGCCGAGCGCGGCTTCAAGATCGCCTTCGGCGGCACCAACACCCACCTGATGAACCTGGATACCAAATCGGTCACCGGCCCCGACGGTGCCTACCTCTCCGGCGACCAGGCCGCCCGCATCCTGGATTTGATCGGCGTGGTTGCCAACCGCAACACCATCCCCGGCGACCGCTCCGCCCTGCGCCCCACGGGAGTCCGCATGGGCACGCCCTGGATCACCCAGCGCGGTTTCAAAGAGGCCGAAACCCGCGAACTGGCCGATGCCATCGCCGACGTACTGCAAACCACCACGCCCTATCGTCAGGGCAAGGCCCTGCGCGCCAAGGTGGATTTCGCCGCCTTCGAGGCCGCCCGCTTCAAGGTCGCTTCACTGGCGGAAAACGCCGGTATTGATTTCGACCCGCCCTGGCACGGCTATCCGCACTGGGAATCCCCCGTCACCGTGCCCCTGAAATTCCCCGTGCCCGAAATCAGCGGTGTCCACGAGGGAGACTGGGTCGCCTTCGACCTGCGCGGCGAGCGCGTGCGCCAGTTTCTCAACTTCACCCTCAGCGCCGACATCGGTGCGATGTCCCCCGGCGATGTCTCCCCAACCTGCATCCACACTCCGGAGGGCATGGTCGAAGGCACCATCGCCTGCGTGGAACCCCGCCACTTCCTGTTGAGCGTCCCCGATTTTCAGGCCGGTCTGGCTGCGGCCTGGCTGCGCGACCTCTCCGACGGCTATGTGCGGGTGGATGACGACCTGCTGCGCAAGATTCCCGGCCCGGTGGGGGTGGCAAAATCCGAGGCGGCGCCGCACCCCAAGGGCTGCAACGATGCGCCGGTGCTTTCCGCCTCCCACGGGACGGAGAAACCCTACTTTATCGGCATCGCCCACGAAACCGGTGAGCCGCTCCCCGATTTCGTCTGGGAGGAGAAGGAACCCGAAACCCTGCGCCGCACTCCGGTGTACGATCTCCACGTCGAACTGGGGGCGCGCATCGTCCCCTTCGCGGGCTGGGAGATGCCCGTGGTTTACACCTCCATCCTGGAGGAGCATCAGGCCGTCCGCAGCGCCGCCGGGCTGTTCGATGTCGCTCACATGGGCGTCTATCAGGCCGAAGGCCCCGACGCCGCGGCTTTTCTGGATAGCGTCTGCGGCAACGACATCTCCGCGCTGGCGGTGGGCGAATCGCTTTACACTCACTTCCTGACCCCCGATGCCGAGGTGATTGACGACCTGCTGGTTTACCGCCGCGGTGCGGAGAAGTATCTGGTGGTGGTGAACGCCTCCAACGATGACAAGGACTGGGCCTGGCTGAACGCGGTGCGGGAGGGCACGGTCAAGGTGGATAACGCCCGTCCCTGGGCGAAAGCCTTTGGCCGCGGGGTGATTTTGCGGAACCTGCGCGACCCCCGGGAAAGTGAACAGCGCGTCGATCTGGCTTTGCAGGGGCCCCGCTCCCGCGAGATTTTGCTGGCCCTGGGCACGGATGCCGAGACCCGCAAGCGCATCCTGAAACTCAAGCGCACCGAACTCTGCGAGGCGGAGGTCGGCGGGTTTGATCTGGTGGTCTCGCGCACGGGCTACACCGGCGAGAAGATGGCTTTCGAGTTGTTCGTCCACCCCGACCGGGCGCAGGATTTGTTCCGCGCCCTGCTGGATGTCGGTGAACCCTTCGGGCTGAAGCCGGTCGGCTTGGGGGCGCGCGACTCCCTGCGCACGGAGGCCGGGCTGCCGCTCTACGGGCATGAGATGGGCGGCGACCCTTCGGCTGGCTCAGGGCAAGGCCTCGGTTTAGGCGTCGGCGAAGCCGGGTTCGGCTCTTACGTCAAGACCTACAAGCCCTGGTTCATCGGACGGGAGGCCTTTTTGGCCCGCGAGGCAAAGCGCAAGGGCGTGGTGGTGCGCTTCCGCTTCGATGAGAAGGGGGTGCGCATGGCGCATCACGGCGATCCGGTGACGGACAAGCGCGGCAAGGTGATCGGTGTGGTCACCAGTTGCGCGGCGGACAAGGAGGGCTACCTGCTCGGTCAGGCGTTTGTGGATTTGAAATACGCCAAGGAGGGCACGCCGATCTTCATCTTCCAGGGCGCACCCAAGAAGACCGGCAAAGCCCCCGCCGACCTTGCCCGCGGTGACCGCGTGACCCTGCCCGGCGCCGCCACCGTCTTGCGCCGCTTCCCGAAATGGTAACGGTTTCAAGCAGAAGGTTGAAGTTGCAAACTTCAACCTTCTGCTTTTTTTCGGAAACGGACAGGTACCGGAGAAACTGACACGAAAACACCGGAACACCTGACACAGGAACACCCAACCTTCAACATCCCATCCAGCACAAAGGAGGACCCCAATGCCTACCCCCATTCACTGGCAGCACCGCTATGCCCGACGGACAGAGCAGATCCAGAGTTCCGCCATCCGTGAAATTCTGAAACTTACCCAGTCCCCCGACATCATCTCCTTCGCGGGCGGGCTTCCTGCGCCGGAGTCGTTTCCTATTGAGGCAATCCGCGCCGCTGCGGATTACGTTCTCACGGAAATCGGCAGCCGGTCGTTGCAGTATTACCCAACCGAGGGCTACCCCCCGCTGCGGGAGTTGATCTGTGAAATCATCGCCGAGCAAGGGGTATCGCTGACCCCTGAAAATGTGCTGATCACCTCCGGGTCGCAGCAGGCGCTCGATTTGCTGGGGAAAATCTTCATCAACCGCGGCGACCACATTCTGGTGGAGTCGCCCTCCTACCTGGGGGCGCTCCAGGCGTTCAACGTCTACGGGGTGGAGTATATCGCCGTGCCCTTTGATGACGAGGGGATGCGCGCCGACGCGCTGGAAGAAGCCCTGCGCAGCGGGCCAAAGTTCATTTATCTGATTCCGAATTTCCAGAACCCGACCGGTATCACCATGTCGCTGAGACGCCGCAAGCAGGTGATCGAACTGGCAGAGCGCTTCGGTGTGCCGATTGTGGAAGATGACCCTTACGGCAAACTGCGCTACGAGGGCGAACACATCCCCAGCATGTTGGCACTGGATGCCGAATACCGCGGCGCATGTGATGATTACTGCGGCAACGTGATTTATTTGAGCACTTTCTCGAAACTGCTGGCGCCGGGGCTGCGTATGGCCTGGGTGACCGCTCCCGCGGAGGTCATCCGCAAGTTTGTGCTCGGCAAGCAGGGTGCCGACCTGCACAGCCCGACTTTCAACCAGTTTCTGACCTACGAGGCGGCCAAGGACGGTGCGCTGGACCGCTTTGTCGAGCGCACCCGCCAACTTTACGGCGAGCGACGTCAGGTGATGCTGGAAGCCCTGGAAGCGTCTTTTCCTGAAGGTGTGCGCTGGACGCGCCCCGAAGGCGGCATGTTCCTGTGGGCTACGCTGCCAGCGGGAATGGATGCCGTTGAAATCCTGCACAAGGCAGTTGAGCGCAAAGTCGCATTTGTCCCCGGCGGATACTTCCACCCCAACGGCGGCGGCGAAAACACCATGCGGCTGAATTTCTCCAACGCGTCCCCGGAGAGCATCCGCGAGGGCATCGCCCGCCTGGGGCAGGTATTGAAAGAGCACATGGCCTAACATGGCACTTTTCAAAAAACTCAAATCCCTGTTCGCCCCCGCCGGGGACGGGCGCAGTTACTGGTTCTACGTGCGCTGTGACAAGTGCGGCGAGGTGCTGCGCGGCCGCGCCGACCTGATGAACGATCTCAGCCCGCAATACGACGACGGCTCGCTCTCCTACTTCTGCCGCAAGGTGTTGATCGGCAGTCAGGGCTGCTATGCCCCCATCGAGGTGGAATTGCACTTTGACAAGAACCGCAAACTCATCAGCCGGGAGATCTCCGGCGGGAGGTTCGCCACCGAAGAGGATTACGCTTCCCAAAATGCAGGGTAGTGCCCGCATCTGGCAGCCCTGACAGGGTTGCCAGCCGCGGGTTGTGACAAACAAAAAAAGCCCCGAAAGGTCACATAGACCTTTCGGGGCTTTTGGGTATCAGCACACGCGCTCAGGCGGGTTACTCCACCGGTACGGCTTTGGGGAACTGCCAGGTCCCGTCCAGAATCTCCTGGCGGGGGCGGTACATCCGCACGATGTACTGCCAGCCTTCCACAATCGGCAGGAAATTGCTCTGGTTGGGATCGCCGCCCAGATGGATGGTGTAGGAACCATCCGGGTTGGGCCTGGCGGTGATGTTGTTGAAGGAGTAGGCCTCGTACTCGTTTTTGATCATGTAGCGGTCTTTATCGTACACGGTGACTGACCAGAAGCCATCCACGGGGACGTCGGCGGGGACATTGAGAACGTAAGGGGTCGCCCCGTCGTTTTTCTCCGGGGTGACGGGGATGTAGTAGGCATCCCGCTTTTGCAGGCCGCCCCAGCCGACGGCAACGCCCATCATGTTCTCCAGGTAGCCGCGCTCGTCGCGCACGCCGAAGAAGGGAGAACTGTCCTTGATGGTGCTGCCCAGCACGTTGGCGCCCTTGCGGAGTTTCAGCACGGCTTCTTCATCCCAGTTGGGGATTTCGAACACGCCGGGGTCATCCTGCTCAAAGGTCACGGCATCCTGAAGGGCGTGGACAGCAGCCATATCGTCCGGGTCGTTGGGGTCAGCAAATGTGCGGAGGACGATCATGACGTAACGGGTGCCGATCACCTCCTGGCTGAAGCCGTACTTGCCGGGGGCGTACATCGCCGGGTAAATATCGTGGTCTTCACTAACGAGCATTAACGACATGTAGCGGCCTTTGGGGTCGGGCAGGGTGACGGTAAGCGGACGGGTGAGGTCAAAGACGCCAAAGGAATAGAGTGTATCTCGGTTGCTGCTGACGGTGACCTGGTTATCCACATCGTAGGCGGCGCGGGAGTGGACGAACTTTCCAAAGGCTTTATATTTTTCCACATAGCCTTTGAATTGCAGGTCGGTTTCGGAGCGTACGTACTGGTACACGTTGGGTTTTATTTTTTTGGTGTTGGACACAAGAATCTCCTTGGGGTTGTTTGAGTTGATACAGATAGACGTGCTGTTCGGTAGTCGGGTTCCGTTTGCGCGGGTATTTCTCTGTAAAGTTGGTCAAAGTCCAAAATGGCTGTTTTGCCAGACCTGAAAATCCTCCAGCCCGGAGCCGCCAATAAATTCGCGTAAAATCGAATTGTTGGGGATGAAATCGCCTTTCATGGGCAGGAACCATTCCAGGAAACTGAGCAGCCGTTTGGCTTCGATATGCTCATCGGTGCCAAAGGGCACCTGCCGCAGAAGTGGTTCGGCAAGCGGTTTTAGGGCGGCCAGTTCGTATACCAGGGCAGAGTTGAACATCACGTCGGCGTTTTCCTGGTAGGGGAAAATGTAGCGTTTTTCCCCGCGGCGCACTGACTCCCAGCGGGCGATAGTTTCCTGTGCGGAGTAGCCGCGGGTACGCGCATCGCGCACAATGCGGCGGATCAGCCGCGTATCGGTGGTGGAAACGCGGTTGTGGCGGTCGAGGTTGAGTTGCGTCAGTGCGGAGACGTAAATTCGGAATGTGCTGGCCGCCGGAAGGTTGGGTAACAGGGCGGGGTTCAGGCCGTGGATTCCCTCCAGGATGATGATTTGTCCTGGGTGCAGTTGCACGACCTTGCCAGGGACGCTTTTCCCGGTGTGGAAATCGTAACGCGGCAGTTGCACCCGTTCCCAGGCGGTCAGGCGTTTCAGGTCCTCGCCCAATCGCCGGATGTTCAGGGCTTCAATGGTTTCAAAATCGTAGTCGCCGTTCTCGTCCCGCGGGGTGTGTTCGCGGTCCACAAAGTAGTTGTCCATCTCGATGGGGTAGGGTGAAATCCCCTGCGCCAGGAGTTGCACCGAGAGCCGCTTGGAGAAGGTTGTTTTTCCCGATGAGGACGGCCCGGCGATCAGGATCACACGCACATCTTCGGCGCGTTCGGTGATCATGCGGGCAATTTCGGCGATGCGCTGCTCGTGCAATGCTTCGGAAATCAACACAATCTCTCGGTAGCGGTCTTGCTCAATGGCATCGTCCAGTGCGCCCACGCTGCTGATTCCCATCCGCTGGAGCCATGCGCCATACTGGTGAAAGGTCGAAAGCAGGGTGGGGTAACCGGGCATGGGCAGCAATTCCGTCGGGCGGTGGCGGCGCGGGAAACGCAGTGTAAAACCGTCGCCGGTGGGCACCAGACCGAACCATTTCAGGTAGCCGGTGGAGGGCACCATGTAACCGTGATGGTAATCACGATGTCTGCCCAAAGCGTAGAGTACCAGGTATTCCTTTTTGCGATGGCGCAGCAGCCGCACCTTGTCGGTGTAGCCGCGCCGGGTAAAATAAGCGATCGCCTCCTCCAGCGGGACTTCGGTGCGGGTGAAAGGGATATCCTCGGCGACCATCTCCCGCATCCGCTCCTCAAGTTGTGCAAGTTCCGCTGGCGTGAGCGGTCTCCGGCCGTTGACCTGGCAATAGTACCCGCCCGAAGAGACGGAGTGATCCACCGTCAGGTGGAAATCGGGGAAGAGTTCGGCAAAGGCACTTTCCAGCAAAAAGGTCAGCGAGCGGCGGTAAAAGCGCATTCCGTCGGCCTCGCCCATTGTCACCGGGCGCACCTGGGCATCCAGGCGAATGGGATAAGTCAACTCTCGCAGATGGTGGTTGATGACCGCGCCGACGATAGGGTGATCTTCGTAGCCGGGCAGGATTTTTAGGAATTCGGCGACCGCGGCCCCGCGCGGCCCGGAGATGACCTGCCCATCCGGCAGGTGTACCTCCACTGTCCCGCGGGGAGCGGCGAACTGGAATTGGGGCTGGTTCGTCATCTTGGAATTTTCCTCAAAGACCGGGTGTTTCTGAACCGGGAACTTCCCCTGCGCAGCGCAAAAATCTGCGGGTTTTCAGGCAAGGGGCGTTATTTTATCACTTTTTCAAACACCAAGGCTCTTGCGCCAGATAGGAGGGTGCAAGCAAAAGATGTAGAAATCGGGCAGCCGCATGTCTCTGCCCTTCCCCCGGCGGGGCGGGGTGTTCGGTGCCTGTCCCGTTCGCAAAATGAAGACTGGCAGTCCTGCCAGGACTGCCAGTCTTGTGTGCGGGGCGAGGGAAACACATAGGAATTTCTACAACATTTGCCTGCACCCCCAGATAGACTCTGATGGCTTTCTGTGTGTGGCGGGAATGGTATAATTCGCCAACTTGCTTTCCGGGAGTTTTGTATGCAATTGCGGCGTGAAGTGCTGACATGGCAGGATGTTGATAAACTGATTGACCATCTGATTCCCCAGTTCGACCGCGAGTATAACTCGATTGTGATGATCACCCGCGGGGGAATCATCCCTGGCGGGATGCTGGCGGAGGCGATGGGCATCACCCACGTTTTGACCGCTGCGGTGGATTTTCCGCACGAGTTGGAAATCGAACACTCCAAACTGTTCGCCTGGCCGCAGTTCATCCAGTTTCCCGCGGAAGACAAACTGAGCGGCCGCCGGATTTTGGTTGTGGATGACGTTTGGGGGTCAGGCCGTACAATCACAACCGTCAAAAACCGCGTTTCTGCCGCGGGAGGGGTCCCTTCAACCTGTGTACTCCATTTCAACCCGTACCGCAATCTGTTCGGCACCGCCCGTCCCGATTATTACGCCGCCATCACCGACGCTTACATTATCTATCCCTGGGAGGTTGACCGCGGCCCCGACCAGGTGCTCCGCATGGCGCTGGGACAGGGGTAAAGAGAAAATTCGGGCAATAGGCCCGAATTTTCTCTTTACGCGCGCAACCACAGGCCTCGCACGATTTTCAAAATCTGCGAGACCTGTGGCTTATTCAGCCCGCTCTAATCGTCAGTTGTACAAACCAGGTCGAGAGGAATGTACGTTCTGGCGTTGTAATACCCTGCTTCCAGATCGCCGCAGGCGTAAAAACTGTACACGTAACGATCGCGCGGCACGATGATCTTGATCTCGCTGTTTTTGCCCCAAGGATCGAGATCAAGATAATAGTGATTCTCGATGGTGCGCAGGTACAGGTGCACCTTATCGCCCGTTTTGTTGCGGATGGTGATACGCACCGGCTTGATGTAATCCGATGTATCGATATTGTGAGGCTTGTTCCCTTTTGCTCCAGCCGTACCACCACAAACCGGAACGTGCATGATCTGGTAGATGTTCAGATTGATTGTGCCGGAACTGGTTTGTCCGCAGGCCTCCATTGTGAAAGTGTAGGTATCGCGGGGCACGACATGCGCTTCTTTGGCATCTGGCGGTACGCTGAAAGTAAAAGCCTCATCACCATAAAGGTGGATGGTGAAAGTTTTGTGGCTGTGATTGATGATTGTAAAGCGTACGTTGGTTGATTTTCCTGTCCCGGCGAGCGCCTCGCTGCCGGGCAATGCCAGCAACAGCACCAGCACCGCAGCCAGAGCGACAAAGATCGATGCCCGAATCAGAGTGATCTTTTTCATGATAATTTCTCCTCTCGAATAACTGCCCGTCTGTTACAAATGATGCAGAAAATAACCCGATGGCCTGATGGGCAATAATCATGCCATCAATTGCCGATAGTCATCCTTTGTTATTATACACGTTTTTGGAAAGGGTTCAATTGGCCTGCAAAATTGTGCATCGAAAGTAGGACGGATTACCTATCCCGCTACGGCTTTACCGCGGGGTCAAATAGTTTTTTGTACTCCTCGATGGCGTAGCGGTCCGTCATGCCGGCGATGTAATCACAGATGGTGCGCTCCGGGCCGCGTTTGTCAATCCAGCCCTGGACGTGCTTGGGAAGCATGGCCGCATCTTTCTGGTAGGCGGCGAACAAATCGCTGAGGATGCGCTCCGCCTTGACCTGCATCCGTACCACCCGCGGGTGACGGTAAAGATTTGTGTACAGGAAATCCTTGAGTTCGCGGTTGCGGGGATACATCGCCTCGCTGAACCCGATCACGTTGTGATCCAGTTTTTGCAGTTCCAGCGCCGATTTGACAGCGCTCTCCCGCAGGCGGGCGTTGGTGGCCTCCACCATGTCGGTTACCAGAATCCCGATCAGGCGGCGGATCACCCGATGACGGTCGAGTTCCGTCAGTTTGCCGCTGTTTTGCAAGCCGAGACTCTCGGAGAGAATCCCCCACAGGGCAAGCCCCTCCAGCATGTCGGGGGTGATCATCCCGGAGCGCAGGCCGTCATCCAGGTCGTGGGCGGTGTAGGCGATCTCGTCGGCGGCGTTGGCGATTTGCGCCTCCAGATGGCCGCGCAGTTCCGGGTCGTAGCCCGAAGCATCGGAAACATCGTACTCGGTCTCGTGCTTGACAATGCCCTCGCGCACTTCCCAGGTCAGGTTCAGGCCGGGGAAATCGGGGTAGCGGCGTTCCAGTTTGGTGACGATGCGCAGCGACTGTTTGTTGTGGTCGAAACCGCCCCACTCTTTCATCAGGCGGTTGAGAATCACCTCGCCGGAGTGACCAAAGGGTGAGTGCCCCAAATCGTGCGCCAGACAGATGGCTTCAATCAGGTCTTCGTTTGCGCCCAGGGCGCGGGCGATTGTGCGCCCGATTTGGGCGACCTCCAGTGTGTGGGTCAAACGGGTGCGGTAGTAATCGCCCTCGGTGTTGATGAACACCTGGGTTTTGTACTCCAGCCGACGGAACGCGGTGGTGTGCAGGATGCGGTCGCGGTCGCGCTGAAACACAGTACGGTAGCCGGGCTCGTCTTCGGGATAGGCGCGTCCTTTGGTATCCCGGCTGCGCACCCCGTAGGGCGCCAGCATCTGGTCTTCGAGATTTTCAAGTTGTTCGCGGGTCAGGATCATGGGGCACCTTCCTGTCAGGTTGTGGAAACTTTTGTTTCATTGTACCATTCCCGTCAGGGGCGGCGGGGCGCGGCAAGCACCACCACGGAATGCGATTCCACCCGGTAACGGTCAGCCTCCGCCGGGCAGGGAACGCCGCGCTCACAAAAATCATCGGGCGATTCGCGGGCGGTGTCAATGATCCGCCGCCAGTCCTCCAATCCCTGTTCGGAGGCCGGGGGAAGTTCAAATTCCAGCGGTTCGCGGTAAGCGTTGAACATCAGGTGGAACAGCCCGCTCTGCCCGCGCACGCTGAACGCCAGGCTGTGCGAAATCGGGCGCCAGTCGGGCTTGCCCAGTTCCACGCCATGCCACTCCAGTTGCGCCTGATGCAGCAGTTCGCTCAGCGAGAGGTCGCCGCGCGCTTCCTTGAACACGGTGAGGCTGCGGCGGAAGCGGATCAGTTTTCGCACAAAGCGCAGCAGACCGGCGTTCTTTTCTGTCAGCGACCAGTCGAACCAACTGATTTCGTTATCCTGGCAGTAGGCGTTGTTGTTGCCCCGCTGGGTGCGGCGCACCTCGTCGCCCATCAGCAGCATGGGAACGCCCAGCGACAACAGGGTGATGGTGAAAAAGTTTTTGATTTGCCGCAGGCGCAGGGCTTCAATTTCGGGGTCATCGGTGGGGCCTTCCACGCCGCAGTTCCAACTCAGGTTTTGGTCGCTGCCGTCGCGGTTGCCCTCCTTGTTTGCCCAGTTGTGCTTCCGGTTGTAAGAAACCAGGTCGTTGAGCGTGAACCCGTCGTGACAGGTGACGAAGTTGATGCTTTGCTCCGGCTCGCGGGCTTCGTGGGCGTAGATATCCGGGCTGGCGAGAAACCGCTCCGCCAGCCGCGGCACCATGCCCTCGTCGCCGCGCAGGAAGGCGCGCACATCATCCCGGAATCGCCCGTTCCACTCCTTCCAGCGGTCGCCGATGAACGAGCCGACCTGGTACAGGCCGCCCGCATCCCAGGCTTCGGCGATCAGTTTTGTGCCCGCCAGCACCGGGTCGGTCTCGATGTCCCAAATCAGCGGCGGGTTGGGCAGCGGTTTGCCGTCCTGATCGCGGGAGAAAATCGAAGCCAGGTCAAAGCGGAAGCCATCCACGTGCATTTCCTGCACCCAGTAGCGCAAACTGTCCAAAATCAGGCGGCGCGCCACCGAATGGTTGGCGTTGAGCGTGTTGCCCGTGCCGCTGTAATTTTTGTAACGGGCGCGGTCTTCATCCAGGATGTAGTACGCCCGATTCTCGAAGCCGCGGAGGCAGAAGGTCGGCCCGCGGTGATCGCCTTCGGCGGTGTGGTTGTAAACCACATCCAGGATGACCTCGATTCCCGCGCGGTGGAGGGCTTTGACCATCTCCCGAAACTCGTCCCGCGCCCCCAGGGACGAGCGGCGGGAACTGTACCCCAGGTGGGGCGCGAAAAACGAAACCGGGTTGTAGCCCCAGTAGTTGGTCAGCCCCTCCGGCGCCTCCTGGGGGTCGAACTGGAAAACGGGCAGCAGTTCCACCGCGGTGATGCCCAGTTCCTGCAAATAGGGGATTTTCTCTATCAGCCCGCGGTAGGTGCCGCGGATTTCGGGGGGCAGCCCGGCATTGGGGTGCCTGGTGAACCCGCCGACGTGCATCTCGTAGATCACAGTCTGGTTGAAGGGGCGGCGCAGGGGCTGGTCGCCCTCCCAGTCGAAATCCCCCCTTTGGGTGACCACGCTCTTCATCGCGTCCGCCAGGTTCTCGCCGGGACGGGCGGCTGCGGCGCGGTCGTAGTTCTCCGGCACAGCGACAGCGCGCCCGTAAGGGTCGAGCAGGAGTTTGTCGCCGTCGAAGCGGTGCCCCAGTTCCGGCTCCTGCGGGCCGTAGACGCGGTAACCGTAGCACTGCCCCGCCTCCACGCCCGGCACGAGGATGTGCCAGTAATGGAAGGTGCGGTTGCGCTGCGGGTCGAGCGGGATGACGCGGGCGGGTTTGCCGTCCGCCGCGTCGTCGAAAAAGAGCAGTTCCACCCGCCAGGCGTGCTTGGAATACACGCTGAAGTTCACGCCTTCCGGGGTGAAGGACGCGCCGAGCGGATAGGGGTTGCCGGGGAGAGTATCAGGCATGGGGACAGGGGTCAGCAGCCGGAGGCGTCGGCATCCAGAATTTCAATCTGATCCGGCTGGTTCGGCACCAGACACAGGAACACAAACGGCTCTGTGCCGATGTTCTCGTACCAGTGCGGCGCACCGGCGGGGATGAAAACCACACTTCCGGGGCGCACCTCGTACACCACGCCGTCAATGCCGATGCGGGCGCGCCCGCGCAAAACGTATTGCTCGTGTTCCACCGCGTTGGTGTGACAGGGCATACTGCCGCCGGGCTGCATGGTGAATCGCCGCATGGCAAAATGCGGGCCTTCTTCCGGGGGAATGAGTACCTGAATCGTGGTGCCGGTTCCGGCTTCAACTTTCCGGGCGGGAATTTCATCTGCGATTTTGACGGGCATACCAATCTCCTCTGTAAAAGGCGGGTGCATCTTCGTTAGGAAAATCGTCCTCGGATGTAATCCGCTGCCTGACTCACGGAGAGCGGCTGGGCAGCGTTTCCGGCACCTGATCCCTGATCCCTTCCCGGCTACGCGGGCCATATGCCACCGGCGCGCACGATGCCGTTGGCAGGCACATCGCGCTTGACGGTTGCCCCGTTGCCGATGCGCGCTCCGGCGCCGATTTTGACCTGCAAATTGACGGTCGCGCCCATCCCCACCAGAACGCGCTCCCCGCAAACCACCTCGCCCGCCAGAGTCGCGCCCGGCGACAGGTTGGTGAACGCGCCCAGTTGGCAGTCGTGCGAGACGATTGCGCCGGTGTTGACAATGCTCCCGAAGCCGACCTGTGCCTCGCTGCCGACATATGCCTGCGGGAAAACCTGCACCCCCGGCGCGAGCGCCGCGCTCGGCTCCACCACCGCCGAGGGATGCACAATCGCCGGAAAAGCGAACCCGGCCTCGGCGAGCAGGCGGAACACCCGCACCCGCACCGACAGGCTGCTGATGCCCCCCACCGCGTTGACCGCCAGCCGCACGCCCTGCGCGTGCAACCCGCCCAGAACATCGGCACCGCCCAGCACGGGCAGCCCCATCACCTGTTCCCCCGCGGGACGCCCCTCATCCACGAAGCCGACCACGCGGTACCGCCCCAGGGCGCGTAGCAAATCCAGGCAGGCTTTCCCGTGCCCGCCCGCCCCGAAGATGACGATTGCCGCGGGGTCGAAATCGGTTTCGGGGACGGCGGCATCGGGCGCGGCGGTTTCTTCCAGCAGGGCACGGACGGTTTTTTCGGTTACGAGAGGTCCGAGGGGCAGGCGGGCGAGGGCAAGGCTGTGGGTGCGGGCCAGTTCCAGCGCGGGGGTGGTGATGCGCAGCCCATCGGGAATGACGGGCTGGGAATTTGGGCTTGCTTCCTCGCTGCTCTGCCGCCCCGCTGACCCGCTGACCCGCTGACTCGCTGACTCGCTGATTCGCTGACTCGCTGACTCGCCGATTCGCTGACTCGCTGATTCGCTGACTCGCTGACTCCCCAGGTAACACAAAATTTCGCCTGCCCGGACGGTATCGCCCTCGGCGAAGTGCAGGCCGCTGACATAGCCCGCCGCCTCGGCAAAAACGTCAGCGGTGGCCTTGGTGGTCTCCAGCGTGCAGAGCAAATCGCCCGCTTCGACGTGCTGCCCTTCGCTGATTTCCAGGGACGCGATCAGGGCTTCCGGTTCGTTGGGGTTGACCAGGGGAATGGTGACTGTCACAGGAGGTGGTGCTTGGTTCAACTCTGTCGCTCCTGGCCCTTCTGGCTGGTATCTTTCTGAAAGGTTGCTGCAAGGTTCTGGCAGAGTACGGGGTGTTCCCTTCCCCTGTTCCGGGATGGGGGAAGGTCATGCTGGCTTCAAACGATTCTGGCACTACGCTTCAACGCCGACCACTTCCACATCCGGGAAAAACTGGCGGATAGTGCCCTCTACCCAGCCTTTGAGGGTCGCCTCGGAGAGCGAACAGCCCACACAGGCTCCGCCTAGTCTGACTGTGGCAGTTTTGCCGTCAAAATCAACCAGTTCTGCCTGCCCGCCGTGGTATTGCTCGATGTAGGCGCTGATTTGGGTTATCAGCCCCTCCACCAGTTCTTTTTTTGTGTATGCAGGGTTTTCCGTCCCGTTTTCCATGCAGCCATCCTTTCTTGCGGGTTCTTTGGCTGGAGGTGTTTAACTGCGGCGAGAACTGTCCCCATTAACCACCAATCGGCCTGACTCCATTTTTCAGGCCGTGTTCCAGAAAGGCCATGACCTGTGCGTGGTATCTGGGGTTGTTAAGCCGCTGAAGCACGCTGGTTGCCAGCCGCTCCAAAACAAGTATACCCGTTTCTGGATGATTTTCGCGCAGCATTTTCAGATCGTCACCGCGCAGCCGGAGCAAAACCGAGGGCCGGGCACAAACTGCACCAGATGTGTACCGGTCGCTCCCAAATGCAGCCGACCAGCCAAAGACTTCCCCCTCCTTGAGCCGGCTTACCACCAGCGCAGGTCCGTCATCCGGTTTGAACTGGATTGCCACTTCCCCCTCCGCCACCACATACAGAAATTCCGCCGGTTCTCCCTGTTCGAAGATCACTTCATCAACTGCGCACTCACAGACGATAACGTACTGCTTCAGCAAGTCACGCTGAGCGGTATCCATCCCGGCGAAGATGGTGAAATTATCGAAAATCTCGTCAAAGGTAGTGTGATTCATACCTGAAAAATGGTGGACAAGCCATCTGCCGCGCTGATCCAAACGGAGGCTTATACCACTTTAGTCAATTCAGGCATAAATTACCAGTGGAGAAATTCCTCTTTGTGCCGACATTTATCCCGTCAAAAGAGTGACGATTCTGCTGCTTTAAGGAAACTTGTCACTTTCGGACTGAAAAAGGGCTGGCAGTCCTGACCGGACTGCCAGCCCTGGGCGGTCAAAATCTCTGTTTGCTTTTTACGCGTCCACGGTCTCATCCGCCTGGACTGGCGTTTTCTCGGCTTCATCTGGATGCAGAAAGACCAGAATCTCGTCTCCGTCTTCTTCGGCGGTATCCACGAGAACGGTATCCCCCTCCTGAAATTCGCCGCGCAGGAGTTTGACCGACAGCGGGCTTTCGACGTGCCGCTGGAGAGCGCGGCGTAATGGTCTGGCCCCGAAGGCGGGATCATACCCGATGTTGGCGAGCCACCCGCGGGCCGCGTCCGTGAGTTCCACATTCAGGCCGTAATCCTCCAGGCGTTCGCGAATCTCCGCCATCTGCAAATCCACAATTTGGGTCATCTGCTCCAGGGAGAGCGGCGAGAAGGTGATGATTTCATCAATGCGGTTGAGAAACTCCGGGCGGAAGGTCTTTTTGAGTTCGCGGTGGATTTTTTCCTGGGCCTCGCGGTCTTTGTTGTCATCGGCCTGCAAAAAGCCAATCGGCCCGGATTTGTGGACGTACTCGGTGCCCAGGTTGCTGGTCATAATCAGCACCGTGTTGCGGAAATCCACCATGCGCCCCTGCCCGTCGGTGAGCCGCCCGTCGTCGAGGATTTGCAGCAGCGAATTCCAGACTTCAGGGTGGGCTTTCTCGATTTCGTCGAACAGGATGACGCGGTACGGGCGGCGGCGGACGGCTTCGGTGAGTTGCCCGCCCTCCTCGTAGCCGACGTATCCCGGCGGCGCGCCGAAGAGCCGCGAGACGGTGTGCTGTTCGCGGTATTCGCTCATGTCAATCCGCACCAGCGCGTCCTCGTTGTCGAACATGAACTCCGCCAGGGCCTTGGCGAGTTCGGTTTTACCCACGCCCGAAGGCCCGATGAAGATGAACGACCCGATCGGGCGGCGCGGGTTCTTCAGGCCGGAGCGCGCCCGCCGGATGGCGTCGGAAATAGCGGTGATGGCTTCGTCCTGACCGATCACGCGCTCGTGTAGGCGTTCTTCCATGTGAAGAAGCCGCTCGGCTTCGGTTTCCAGCATTTGGTTGACCGGGATGCCCGTCCATTGTGAAACTACCTCGGCCACGTCGTCTTTATCTACAATCTGGTCAATACCGTGTTCGTTTTCCCATTTCTCTCGCGCTTTTTTAAATTGCTTTTCCAGGCGGGCGCGCTCGGTTTTCTTTTCGGCGGCGCGTTCGTAGTCGCGCTCTAGCCCGGCTTGCTCTTCCTCGGCCAACAGGCGGTCTATTTCGCTCTTCATGGCTTTCAGGTCGGGCGGCAGGGAGTAGAGCGCCACGCGCAG
>CAZPSL010000089.1:0-5868 GCA_964589145.1 uncultured Anaerolineales bacterium | reverse complement strand
TGCTCTGGCTGGCGTTGAGCCTGCTCGCCGTCGCCGCGTTGGCCCTCGCCAGCCCGGCGGAGGCCACGTTGGGGGCGAATGCCCGTGTGGTTTACCTGCACGGCGCCTGGGTCTGGGCGTCGCTGGCCGCATTCATCCTCGCCGCGTTGATCGGGCTGGCTGGTCTCATCCTGCGGAAAAGCCATCTCCATCGCTGGTCGCGGGCCTGGGGACGCTCCGCCCTGCTCTTCTGGGTGACGTACCTGCCCATCTCCCTGTGGGCGATGCAAACCAACTGGAACGGGCTGTTTCTCGCCGAGCCGCGCTGGCGGTTTGCCCTGGTGTTCGCCGTCACCGGAATTTTGCTGCAACTGGGGTTGTCCTTTCTTCCCGCCGTCTGGGCATCCGTCGGTAATATCGCCTTCGTGCTGGCGCTGTTCGGGGCAATGCGCTCCACCGAAAACGTGATGCACCCGCCCTCCCCGATGCTCGATTCCGGGTTCAGCAGCATCCAGATTTTCTTCGCCGCCCTCACCGCCCTGCTGATCTTCGCCGCCTGGCAGGTCGTCCGCATCTTCCAGGGCTCAGGGGACAAAGCGGGCAGGCAGAAAATGTAAAAAAAAGAGCGCAGCGTACGCTGCGCTCTTTCGCTTCGCAAAATCGGTCACTTTGCAAGAAGCGGCCTGGCAAAATCTGCATGCAGCAGATGAAAACAGCCTTTTTACACGCCGCCGCAACAATCACATGTGATCTTCGACGTATTGCACTGCCTCCCCCACCGTAGTGATGCTCTGTGCGTCCTCATCAGAAATTTCACCGCCAAAGCGTTCTTCAAACTCCATGATGAGTTCAACGAGATCAAGCGAGTCGGCACCTAAATCTGCCTGGAACTTCGAATCGGGGGTAATCTCACTCTCATCGATATCCAGCAAATCGGCAACAATTTTTTTGACCTCTTCATAAATTTCCTGATTCATTACGATCCTCCTACGTGGTTTTTTGACGAGACGGCATTCCATCCCGGTGTTAATTTGCCTGACAGAACATCGCAATTTTACCTTTGCCTACCAATCTGTCAAGCAAGATACGCAACAGGGATACGCAAATATCGAATACCTGCGTTCTCCCCCCCGACCGGCTCTCTCCCCGGCGGGGGAGAGCAGAAAAAAACAGGCGGGGTCCGTGCGCTGCCCGGTTGCGGTATCTGCTGCTTGCACCCGCGCACAGGGAAAATTGACAGGGGATACCCTGAACTGGTAAGATAACTTCACTCCGAAGGAACACAATTCTATGCCGAAAGTTACGCAAACCGGGTTGCGAAAAGCGGACCATATTCGTATCAATCTGGAGGAAGATGTTCGCTCCGGGCTAAGCACCGGCCTGGAGCGCTTCCGCTTCATTCACCAGGCGCTGCCGGAACTCGACCTGGCCGCCGTCAATCTGGCTACACGCATCTTCGAGCATGATTTGCAGGCCCCCATCCTGATTTCTTCCATGACCGGCGGCACCGCCCAGGCCGGAATCATCAACCGCAGATTGGCGGAAGCCGCCCAGGAGACCGGCACGGCGATGGGACTCGGCTCCCAGCGGGCAGCCTTCGAGCACCCGGAGAGCGCCCCCTCTTTCCGGGTTCGGGCAGTTGCCCCCGATATTTTGCTGTTCGCCAACCTGGGGGCGGTTCAACTCAATTACGGCTACGGCGTGGACGAATGCCGCCGCGCAGTCGAAATGGTGGAAGCGAACGCACTCTTTTTGCATCTCAACGCCCTGCAAGAAGCCCTGCAACCCGAAGGTGAAACCAATTTTTCGGGATTGCTGACAAAAATCGAAGCGGTCTGCCGCGCCCTGGAGGTACCGGTCGTCGTCAAGGAGGTTGGCTGGGGCATTTCCGGCGCGACCGCCCGCCAGTTAGCAGACGCGGGGGTAGCCGCCATTGACGTGGCTGGCGCCGGGGGAACCTCCTGGGCGCAGGTGGAGATGCACCGTGCCGAAACGCCCGCCCAGGCGCGGCTGGCGGCCGCCTTCGCCGATTGGGGCATCCCCACTGCCGAGGCGATCCTTCAGGTACGGGAGGCCGTTCCCGCTTTGCCGGTATTCGCCTCCGGCGGGCTGCGCACAGGGCTGGACATCGCCAAAGCGTTAGCCTTAGGCGCCTCCCTGGGCGGTATCGCCCGCCCGCTGCTCAAGGCCGCGGCTGAATCCACCGAAAAAACCGTACAGATCATTCGCGAAATTCAACATGAGATAAAAATTGTCCTGTTTGTCACCGGCTCCGCATGTGTAGCGGAACTGGATGGGAAGGTGGTGGATATGGGCAAGTAGGCCAACGAGCATAGGACGATCGTGTTTGCTCAGCCGCCCCCCTGCTCCCTGATCCCCGTTTACCTGTCTGCCCACAACGAACACTATGAAACTCAAGATCATCGTAACCCTCATATTGCTAACATTCTTCCTTGTCGGGTGCGCAGCCGCCCCCAAAGCCGAGACTGCACCCGAAAACCCAGAAACCCACCTGGGGGCCGGATTCCGCTACTCCACCTACGGGGTGCGGGGAGAACCAGGCCCGGAATACTGGGCATCCGTCGGGGAACGGATGGCGGCCAAATTTCCCGGCGCAACCCCGGAGGCGATCTGGATTATCGGCAATATCTACGGAAACGGGACGTATCTCAACTTCCCTTGCGAAACCGATGATCCCAATATCCGCTGCGGCCATTTTGACATGAACGAAGAAGCCCTGACTCTCTTCGACCAACTTGGTTTCCACATCTGGCTGCAAGTGGAGGCCGGGAACGCCGACATGGAAGAGTTGATTGATCTCGTGCTGGACCGATACGGGCATCACAGCAGCGTGGTCGGCTTTGGGGTGGACATCGAGTGGTACAAATCCCCGGAGGGACCGCTGGGCGTGCCAATTACCGATGAGGAGGCCGCCCGCTGGGTGACCGCGGTGCGAAAGCACAACCCCGATTACCGCATTTTCCTCAAGCACTGGGAACTGGAATGGACACCGCCCAACGAACGAGACGGGATTTTATTCATTAACGACCATCAGGAATTCGACTCGCTAGAAGCCATGATTGAGAATTTTTCGGCCTGGGGCGAGCATTTTGAGGGCTACCCGGTGGGATACCAGTTCGGCTACCTCTCCGACCGTGTCTGGTGGGGCGATTTCGATGACCCGGCAGGCGAAATCGGGAACGCCATCCTGGAGCAGATTCCCAACACGGCAGCGCTGTTCTGGGTTGATTTCACTGTGATGGATGTCTTCCCGCCGGAAGATAACTGAACTGAAAACGGAAAACAAATGTCCCTTGAGACCCTGATTCAAACCTACCGTCCCGCACTGGAGAGATACCTGCGCGCCGCCGTCCAGCGTGCCGCCGGCAGCGAACTGCCCGAACTGCACACCATGATGGCCTACCACATGGGCTGGGAAGGCGAAGGCGCAGGCTCCGAAGCCACCGGCAAGCGCATCCGCCCCATCCTGACCCTGCTCACCGCCCAGGCAGCGGGCGGCGAATGGCAGCACGCGCTCCCTGCGGCGGCTGCCATCGAGTTGATTCACAACTTCTCGCTCATCCATGACGACATCGAGGACAACAGTCCGCTGCGGCGGGGAAGGCCCGCCCTGTGGGCGAAATGGGGCATCCCGCAAGCCATCAACACCGGCGACGCCATGTTCTCGCTGGCACACCTCACCATAATCAGTCTGGCCGAAACCGCCAGCCCGACCGTCACCCTGCAAGCAACAGAAATCCTTCAGCGCAGTTGCCTGCAACTCACCCAGGGACAGCACCTCGACATCGCCTACGAGGACGAGCGCACACTGCCCCTCGATGCCTACTGGCCAATGGTAAAAGGAAAAACCGCCGCCCTGCTTGCGGCCTGCACCGAAATCGGAGCGCTGGTCGCCGGGGCAGATGCGCCCGCCCGCCAGGCCTACCGCCGCTTCGGGCGGGATTTGGGGCTGGCCTTTCAGGTTTTGGATGATATTTTGGGGATTTGGGGGGATAGCGGCAAAATCGGCAAATCCAGCGTCAGCGATCTGGTGGAGGGGAAGAAATCGCTGCCCGTGCTGTACGGACTCGCCCAGGGAGGGGATTTCGCCACCCGCTGGGAGCGCGGCGGAATCCGGCCTGAGGAGGTTCCCGCTCTCGCAGCGGAACTCGAATCCGAGGGTGCCCGCGAATTCGCCCAATCCGAGGCCAACCGCCTGACCGATTCCGCTCTCGCCGCCCTGGAGGAAGCCAGTCCCCAGGGTAAAGCCGGGGACGCCCTGCGCGAGTTAGCAAGGATTCTGTTGCAGCGCGACGTTTAGAGACTGACAGCCCTGGGAGAACGGCCAGTCTTCTCTACGACTTATCTCCGCGAATGAAACGAACATCATGAATTTCTGTTTTGCCATTCGTGTAATTCGTGCTATCCGTGGGTATTCGTGTCACAAAACAAGTACTCCGCTCCTTATCCGAAGTTCAGGTTACACAAACTCGCGGAACACGCGGTTGCCCAGCAAATAGCCGTGCGGAGTCAGACGAAGCGCGTCCCCATCATCGCCAGCCCATTCCAGCAAGTTCCATTCCACCAGCCGCATAATTTGCTCCCCGTAGAGGTCGGTCAGTTCCACACCAAAACGCGCCCGAAAGCCGGGGCGGGAAACGCCCTCGCGGGTCAGACGCAGGCCCATCATCATCGTTTCGGCGATTTCAGTCGGGCGGTCAACACGCTGGATGGAAGTGGTCGCCGGGGTGCGGGGGAATTCGCGGGGCGCGGCAGAGGTCAGGCGTTCAATATAGGCCGCGGGGGAAAGCGTGTTCACCGTGCGGAAACTATCCACAAAGCCATGTGCGCCCGCGCCGAGGCCAAAGTAAGGCAGGTTACGCCAGTATTGCAGGTTGTGGCGGCAGGCAAAGGCGGGAGATTGGAGCGCAGGGCCTGGAAGCAACCCGCCCTCCCGCGCCCAGTTGGAAATTTCGTACTGCACAAACCCGGCATCCGCGAGGCGAGCGCGGGCGGTCTCGTACATCTCGGCCGCGAGGTCGGCATCCGGCATGGGGATGAGACCGCGCTCAATGCGGGCCTGTAGGGGCGTGCCGCGCTCCACGGTCAGGGCATAGAGCGAGAGATGCTGCGGGACGAGTTCCAGCGCACGGGAGAGGGAAGTCTCCCAGGTTTCCAGTCGCTGCTCCGGCAGGCCGAAGATCAAATCCAGGCTCAGGTTGTCAAACCCGGCCTGCCGCGCCCATTCCACCGATTGAATCACGTCTTCAAAATCGTGCTGGCGCTCCAGAAAGGCGAGTTCCTGCGGGTCGGCGGACTGCATCCCCAAACTGAGCCGGTTGACTCCGGCTGCGCGCAGTTCCCGCAGATAATCCGCAGAGAGTGTGCCGGGGTTGGCTTCGATGGTGATTTCGGGCTCCGGGGCGAGGTCGAAACCGAGGGCGAGGGCCTCCAGAACCTGCGGGAAGACCTCCACCGGCAGCAGGGAGGGCGTCCCGCCGCCGAAATAAACGGTATGCACCGGAAGCCGCCGGGGGGCAGAATCCCCCAGGGTGCGGATTTCCCGCTGAAGCGCGTCCACATAGCGCGGGATGAGCGCATCCTGCCCGGCGTAGGTGTTGAAATCGCAGTAGGCGCAGCGATGCACACAAAACGGGATGTGAAGGTAAACCGCATGGGGCCGCATGAGGCAAGTATATCATCTGCGTTTGGCTTCCCCCTACCCAACCCTCCCCCCGGCGGGGGGAGGGCAGGGTAGGGGGCAAAAAAGCAGTTCAATGTGGCTGCCCTTCCCCCGGCGGGGCGGGGTGTTCGGTGCCTGTCCTGTTCGCCAAATGAAGACTGGCAGTCCTGGCAGGACTGCCAGTCTTGTGTGCGGGGCGAGGGAAA
>CAZPSL010000088.1:0-2233 GCA_964589145.1 uncultured Anaerolineales bacterium | reverse complement strand
AAAAGTGGGCGCAATTGGACTCGAACCAACGACCTCACGGATGTGAACCGTGCGCTCTAACCAACTGAGCTATGCGCCCGTGACGGCGGGATTATAGCAGATGGGTTTTGCTTTGACAAGGATTGTGTCTGGCGTATTCGTCCGGTGTGTGTGCGGCGCACAAAGTGCGCCGCACACACACCGAAAAGTCCAGTTCTCCCTTCCCGGGGGAGTGCGAAGCCTGCTCGAAGGGTGAGGGGAACCAAAGTGGAATGCCGGGCGCAAGACTTTCTATCGCTGCCCGGTCAGGTAGTCCAGCACATCTTTTGCGGTGTAGGTGCGCTGACCGGGACGGAAGAACCGCCCTAACCCCGGAAGCCCCTTGCCGGAGGTGACCAGCGGCTGCTCGACATAGCCATCGGCGCGGTGCTGCGGATACCCGGCGGCAGCCCCCAGGTTGTTGCACAGGCAGCCGCGCCCGACTGTATCTTCCAGTTTTCCGCCTTTGGCAAGATACTGGTCTACCGGTTCGGCCGGGCATCGGTAGCCCACGGAGCCGTCTTCCCGCTTGTAGATTGTTCGCAGCAGGCCGACGTCACAGAGCCGGGGTCGCTGTTCGTACACCGCCGGGTCGGACATCGTACCCTCCAGTTGTACCACTTTGAAGGGATAGCCCGTCGGCGAGACGCGCGGGTCGGTGCGCACAACCGCTTCTTCCTTGACTACCTTTTCAATCACTCGGCGTTTTATCTCATCCGCCATTCCGGATTCCTCGCAGAAGGCAAAAGCCGTGCCCACCTGGATACCGGTCGCTCCGGCTGCTTTGGCTTCCTGGAGTTTCTCCGGGCTGTCGTAGCCGCCTGCAAGCCAGAAGGGCAGCCCCAATTGGCGGATCTTCTCCAAATCGGGGGTGTCCTTCGCCCCGAAGATGGGTTCACCGTTCTCGTCGAGTTGCATCTTCCCCCGCGGGGGCGCGTTATGCCCTCCGGCAATATGCCCCTCCACCACAAAGCCGTTCACTTTACCCGTGGAGCGGCGGATCAGCGTTTTTGCCAGCACCACCGAGGAGATAATCGGCAAAAAATACGGGCGGGTGATCGTTTGCGCTCTGTCGGCGAGGCCGGAAAAGACCTCGCGCGGGTCGAAACGGATGCGGTAATCATCCTCCCTGGAAGCGCCGACTACATCGAGTTGATATTCCGCCGCCTGATGTTCGGCGAGTTTGTCGAGGATGCCGGGAATTTGCAGGGGGATGCCCGCCCCCATGATGACGTAATCCACCCCGGCGAGCATTGCCCCGTACAGGGATGCGATGGTAGGCATTTGCAGTTTTTCCAGCAAATTGATGCCGACCGGGTTCCCGTGCCCTTCCTTTGCCAGAAAAACTTCTACGAAGTTCGCGATGGCGGTCAGTTGGTTGAGTTCTTTGGGCGGGTTGACTGTCCACATTGGGGGGCGTTTGTAGCGCGCTCCGCGGCGCGGCTTATCAGGATCGGGGTTGAAGTATTTGTTCAGCACCCATTGAACCGCGTCCTGAAAGGGGAAGTGACTCAATGCCCGTCGAACATGCCCGCCGGGGTCACCCTCCGCAAGCCGCCCGATCATAACAAGGTAAATCCCGGTGCCGGAGATTACGCCCAAATGTCCTTGCGATGATACCGCGTTGGCGAGATGCCAGTCCGAAATGGCGACTCCCATGCCGCCCTGGATGATTTCTGGTAGTTTCATAATTGTTCTTGCGCAGTCCGCGCCGGTAACTCCTTTTGCAGAATTTCAGATGATGGTAGATGCGAGAGATCTCCACAGCCAAATCGCTCGACTTGGGTACGATGGCGATTCTCATGCCAGAAAACATCAGTTCGCGATGGCGTGGCATGAAATGTCTTCGCGGGGTGCAACCCGAATCAATCTCATCGGAGACAGACTAAATCGAGACTATTTTACCTGATTATTTCTTGTCGGGATGACTGTTTTGGGGGTGCAGGCAAATGTTGTAGAAGGTCGGTGTTTCCCCCCTCCCCTGCCCTCCCCCCATCGGGGGGAGGGCAGGGGAGGGGGGAAAGGAAACAGTGCCCATAGGACTGCCCGATTTCTACATCTTTTGCTTGCACCCCAGGCAAATGCTTCCTTGCTATCTTCTCGCATTTGTGTTATTGTAATCGCTGTTTGGCAGCCGCCAGAAGGGAGACAGGCCTTCCGCCGAAATGCAGGGAAAACGGTATTTCGTACGTGTGAAGCACGCACAAAATACCCC
>CAZPSL010000087.1:0-2762 GCA_964589145.1 uncultured Anaerolineales bacterium | reverse complement strand
CCGCCGACGCCGAGGGCGATGTCGAGAGAGAGCGAACCGGTGGGGATGGCTTCGATGATCAGGTGATGAGCATCGCCGAGACGCATGACGGTGCCTTCGCCAAAGCGTTTATCCAGGTCGCCCAGCGCACGGTCGAGCGCGTTTTGCTTGCTTTCGTTCACGTCCGTAATATCCTTTATGTTCTTTTAACAGTTTACATGAAGATAAGGATTGTGGCAAGGTTGACACTTTGGAAATTGCCAGGGTCGGGCGGCTCTGCTGGCAGCAACTTGGTGCAGGCCTTCCTCAAAACCATTTGATAAAACGGCTATCGGCTGCAATTTTCCGTACAACCCCTGGGACAGACAGTTGACAAAAAAGCCGCCCATAAAATTGAGCGGCTTCTTGGCAATGCAGGTATGCTTATGGTATCAGTGACCCCGGAAGGACTCGAACCTTCAACCAGACGATTAAGAGTCGCCTGCTCTGCCAAATTGAGCTACGGGGCCGTGGGTCAGGCGGGAGAATTATACCCCAAAGAAAAGGCATGTCAACATTTTGAATGCCGAGGGTGCAGGCGAAAGATGTAGAAATTGAGCAGCCGCATGTCTCTGCCCTTCCCCCGGCGGGGCGGGGTGTTCGGTGCTTGTCCTGTTTGCCAAATGAAGACTGGCAGTCCTGCCAGGACTGCCAGTCTTGTGTGCGGGGCGAGGGAAACACAAAGGAATTTCTTCTACAACATCTGCCTGCACCCAATGCCGAGGGGTGCGGCGCACGCACAAATACCGCTTTATCTGCGTGTCAGCAAAACCCCTGGGTCTTCCAGGGATTGTGCGTGGCAAAGAGAAGATGGCGGGACATCAGGAAAACCAGCGGATGAAAACCAGAATCCACAACCCGATGACGGCAGCGATTGTCTCCGGCGTGGATGAGACCACCGCGGCCAGTGCCGCCACCCAGGAATGAAAGACCACATGTGGCGAGAGCGCGGGCGATGCAGCCATCGCGGGACGGATGTCCCGCTTGCGGATCGCGGCGACCGCCAACGCCAGCCCTGCCGGAATTGACATCGGCCACAAACTGGCTTCCCACCAGGTAGTATGCTGACTGACTTTGAGCATGTTGAGCGGCCACAAACCGTAAACCGCAAACGAAAGCAAGTAAACAACCGTTACTGGCGCAAAAGTTTTCAGGGTGAGCCGCCAGCCGCCCTGCCGCCAGGCCTCCACCAGCCAGAAGAGTGCAACCACGCTCCCCATTTGCGGCTTGACCGTGACGAAAAACAGTCCGATTGCCGGATGCAGGGTGTAGCCCAGCACCGGCAGCCAATCCAGGTTGGCGTTGAGCAAGGTGTGAAATACCACCGGGGAGAGCAAAAAAGCGATCAGCGCCCAGCGGTCTGCCTTAAGGCGGTGTGCGGCAGCCGCGAAGGCCAGCAACCCGAACATAAACAGAAGCCCGCGCCCGGCTGGTTCGGGGAGCAGCGCCAGCGGCACAAGCGGCAGGAGCGCCCAGGGTGCGTTGGCGAACGGCGCATCCAGATTGGCTTGGTAGGGATTCTGCCCGGAAATCAGCGCCTGCGCAGCCGGACGGAAGGTCAGATGCCAGTCAACCCCTGGCGGAAGCACATAGCCCAGCGCGGCCGAAAGTGCGGCGAAGATGACGGCAATGCCCAGCAGCAAAGCGATTTTCGATGGCGTGAGTGTTTTCATTCTTTCGTCAACTGCTCGAAGCGGCTTTCACCCATGCCGAAATAGCGGGCTTCGGGGTGGTGGACGATGATCGCCGCGGTGGATTGTTCCGGGACGAGTTGGTAAGCCGCGGTCAGCGACATGCCCAGTTCCGCCTCGGCGGGCAGCAGGTCAAAGACCTTGCGATGGTCTTCCAGTTCCGGGATGGCGGGGTAGCCCCAGGCGTAGCGTTTGCCCTGCCCTTCAGGGATGCCCAACTCGCGGCGGATGTGACGGTGCAGGTATTCGGCGGTGGCTTCGGCGGTTTGCACGGCCAGCCCGTGGACGTAGTATGCTTCGGCGTAGTCGCCGGCCTCCTGGAGCGCGTCGAAGCGCTCGGTGGCCGCCTGTCCCACGGTGACGACCTGGAACGCGACCACATCCAGTTCCCCGGAGCCTGCCGGGGCGAAGTAGTCGGCGAGACACAGACGGTCGCCGTCGGGCTGGCGGGGGAAGGTGAAGCGGGCGATTTCGGTGAGATGACTCGCCTCAGGGTGTTTGTGTGGAGGGGAATCTGGCGCTGGGGCGTGGCCCTCCCCCCCTCGGGGGGAGGGTTGGGTAGGGGGAAAAGCCGCCCGCAAATCATCCACCGTTTGCCAAATCAGGTTCAGCACAGTTTCGGTTTCCCGGAGCACCTCGTTGTTCCAGAAGCGCAGCACGTGAATGCCGTCTGCTTCCAGGGCGCGGGTGCGTTCTTCATCGTGCTGCTGCTGGTCGGGACGGAGATGCCCGCTGCCATCCAGTTCAACGGCGAGTTTGACTTCCGGGCAGTAAAAATCGAGAACGTACCCCTTATGGGGATGCTGGCGGCGGAATTTGGCATCGTTAAGCGCGCGGTTGCGCAGCAACTTCCAAAGCAGTTGCTCGGCATCGGTGGCGTTGCGGCGCAGGGAGCGCACTCGCTCAAGATAAGCCGCGGGCAGGCGGTGTTTGATGGTGTAACCAGTCTCCCCGGCTTCTCCCTCACCCCCGGCCCCTCTCCCTAAGGGAGAGGGGGGCGGCGCGGCAGCAGTCCCCTCCCCCTTAGGGGGAGGGGATTTAGGGGTGAGGGAG
>CAZPSL010000086.1:0-6187 GCA_964589145.1 uncultured Anaerolineales bacterium | reverse complement strand
GGGTGCCAGCAAATGTTGCAGAACGACGGCGTTCCCCCCGCCCGACACCTTCCCAAAAATTGTCAGAACAACTGGAAAATCTGCAAAAAGTCCGTGAGCCCTCGCCAATCCTCACAAAAACATCTGTGACCTTTCAAGAATTCGGGTGAAATTTGTCATTTGCGCTGTGATAGATGTCACTTGACGACCGCATAGGGAAATGCTACGCTTGTGTTACACTCGCGAGCGCGTACCGAGGGTATTCACTATGGTGATATTTGGCCTTACCCCAACGCATAGCACTGTTGTCTAACGGGCACCGAACCGGCGTGCCCGTTTACGTTTTAACGGCACTGAGAAACCCAAAGGTCTGGGTAGACCACCATAAATTCAAAACAAGGAGTAAAACTCGAATGACTGAAAACATCAACGCTTTCAAAATGGCGCAGGCGCAGTTCGACCATGTGGCCGAAATGCTCAATCTCGACCCGCAGGTGGCGGAGATGCTGCGCTGGCCGACCCGTGAGTTCAAGTTCCAAATTCCGGTGCGGATGGATGACGGCAGCATCCGCGTTTTCACCGGCTTTCGCATCCAGCACAGCGACGCCCGCGGCCCCTCGAAGGGCGGCATCCGCTTCCACCCCAGCGAAACCCTCGATACCGTGCGTGCCCTGGCAATGTGGATGACCTGGAAATGCGCGGTCGCCGACATCCCCCTGGGCGGCGGCAAGGGCGGCGTCCCGGTGGACCCGTCCACCCTCTCGATGGCAGAAAAGGAACGCTTGTGCCGCGGCTGGATCGGTCAGATGTACCGCAACATCGGCCCCCGCCAGGATGTCCCCGCCCCGGATGTGGGCACCAACCCCCAGATGATGGGCTGGATGATGGATGAATACTCCAAACTGGTTGGCGAATACACCCCCGGCGTGATCACCGGTAAACCCCTGGGCGGCGGCGGCTCCCTGGGACGGACGGAGGCCACCGGCTTTGGGGTAATCTACACCGTCCGCGAGGCGATGAAGCACCTCGGCATGGATTCCACCAAATCGGTGGCAGCCATCCAGGGCTTCGGTAACGTGGCTCAGTATGCTGCCATCGGATTCATCGAGCAGTTGGGCGGCAAGGTCGCCTGCGTCTCCTATTGGGACCGCGACGACCACTGCCCTTACACCGTCAGCCACCCTGACGGGATTGACCCCCACTTCCTGCAATCCATCACCGACATCTACGGCTCCATTGACAAGGACAAGGCCGTGGAAGCCGGATACCAGATCGAGGATGCCGACGCCTGGATCAGCAAGGACGTGGACGTACTGATTCCCGCCGCGCTGGAAGGGCAGGTAAACGCCGAAACCGTACAGCGCATCAGCGACCGGGTGAAGATCCTCGCCGAGGGCGCCAACGGGCCGACCACCCCCGAAGCCGACGAGGTGCTCAAATCCCGCGGCATCTTCAACATCCCCGATTTCCTGTGCAACGCTGGCGGCGTGACCGTCTCCTACTTCGAGGCCGTGCAGAACGATATGAACTTCTACTGGAGCAAGGAAGAAGTGCTCAAGCGGCTGGATGACAAGATGACGGTCGCCTTCGGTGACGTGCTGGCGATGTCGCAGCGCGAGGGCGTTTACATGCGCGACGCAGCCTACATGGTCGCCATCGAGAAGGTTGTCAAGGCGATGGAACTGCGGGGCTGGATTTAATTTTCCCCATTCCCCTGTGCCCCTCCTCAAAAAAGGGGGGATATGCTGTAGCGCTGTTGTCAGCGCAAGTGGTTCCCCTCCCCCTCAGGGGGAGGGGTCAGGGGTGGGGGATAGAAAAGTCTACAACAGGATCTGCAATACGAACATCCGCGAACGGGACGAATATCACGACAAAAATTCGTGATATTCGTCCCATTTGTTGTATTCGTGTTCCCCGGATAGCACCATCTGGCTTGTCCGCGGCTCAGGCAGAGAACTACTCCGGCGGCTCAATCAGCACTTCACGCTCGCGCCCGCCGCCCTGGGAGGGGCCGACAATCCCCAACTCCTCCAGTTCATCCATCAGGCGGGAAGCGCGCGGGTAGCCGATCCGCAACTGGCGTTGCAGCATGGACGCACTGGCGCGCTGCGTGCGGGCGACCAGTTCGATGGCCTTTTCCACCAGTTCGTCACGGTCGGCGAGCACGGCTTCCTCTTCCAGCATCTGCTCCCAGGGAGGCGGTTCGGCGTCATCCATCCGGTACGTCTTCTGCCAGAAGGTGATCACCCGCTCGACTTCCTGATCGGTGACCCAAACGCCCTGAACGCGCACCGGCGCGGCGGCTTCGGGCGGCAAAAAGAGCATATCGCCGCGCCCCAGCAGATGCTCCGCCCCCGGCGTATCCAAAATCACCCGCGAATCCACCGAGGAGGCCACCGCAAACGACATCCGCGCCGGAAAATTGGCCTTGATCAGCCCAGTCACCACATCGGTGCTGGGGCGCTGGGTCGCCACCACCAGATGGATGCCCACCGCCCGCGCCATCTGCGCCAGCCGCACCAGGCTGTGCTCGGTCACTTCGGGGGCGGACATCATCAAATCGGCCAGTTCGTCAATCATCACCACAATGCGCGGCATGGTCTCGGCATCCTTGCGGCGGCGGGCTTTGCGGTTGTAAGTGTCAATGTTGCGGGCGCGCGCCTGCTCCAGCGCCATGTAGCGGCGATCCATCTCCGCCACCACCCAGCGGAGCACGCCCAGGATGCGCTCCATATCGGTTTCCACCTTGCCGTAAAGGTGCGGCAGACCGTTGAAGCGCACCAGTTCCACCATCTTGGGGTCAATCATCACCAGACGCAGGTCTTCGGGGGTGTTGTTCATCGCCAGGCAGGTGGTGAACGCCGCGATGCACACCGATTTTCCCGAGCCGGTGGTGCCCGCAATCAGCAGGTGGGGCATCGCCGCCAGGTCAGCGACCACCGGTTCGCCGGAGACGTTGCGCCCCAGGGCAATCGCCAGCGGTGAGCCGACCTTGTAAAACGCCTCGGTCTCCAAAATCGGGCGCAGGCGCACCACCGCCGATTTGCGGTTGGGCACCTCGATGCCGATGTAGGGACGCCCCGGCACGGGGGCCTGTACGCGCAGCCGCTCCGCCGAGAGCGCCAGCGCCAGGTCGCGCCGCAGGTTGACGATTTGCGAAACCCGCACCTTGCGCAGGCGGGCGATCTCGTCCTCGGTGGCGCCCGGCTTTTCGATGAAGCCCGGCTCGACGGCGAACTGCGTAACCGTCGGCCCGACCTGAAAACCGACCACCTTGGCGGGCACGCCGAACTCCGCCAGGGTTTGCTCGATCAGCCCCGCCCGCTGGTTGATGTGCCGCTGATCGGGGCGGGCGGAGCGCTCGGCGACCAGCAAATCCAGCGGGGGCAGACGGTCATCGCGGGGCGGGGGATTGGCGGGACGCTCGGTTTTCGGCTCGATCTTGAATTGCTTGCGGTACTCCGGGGCGAGACGCGTCCGTTTTTTGGCGGAATCCCGCGCCGGTTTCGGGGGAGGTTCCGTCCCCTCGGCGGGTGCAACACTGATGGCGGGTTCCGTTAAATCCTCCACAGCGAGGGGCTGTCCCGTTCCCTGAAGGCGGTCGGCAGTGCGGCGCATCCAGCCGGTCAGCCCCAGCCCGGGGATCAGGAAAATCGCGAACAGCCCCGAAAGCAGCACGATGGAAACCGCCTGCGGGAAGACGAACCCCAGCAGGGTTGCCAGTCCCCAGCCGATTTGCCCGCCGTCCAGCCCGGCCTCGGCGCGCTCCAGGGAGTAGCCGCCCAGCAGGGAGAGCAGCGGCAGCAGGGTGAAGGCCGCCCCTTCCAGCGCGAAAACGCGTCCCCAGCGCACCTCGGAGAGATCGTCCATGCGGCGGCGGAGCATCGCCAGCCCCAGCGCGCCCAGCACGGCGACGATCATCAACGCGCCCCAGCCAAACCAGCGGCGCAGGAAATCCGTCCACAGGGTGAGCAGCGCGCCGTCCGCCAGCGAGGGGATGAGCAGGGCGACCAGCGTCATCAGCGAGACGGCAAGCAGGAACACCCCGGCGGCGTCCCAGGCGAACCGCTCGAAGCGCAGCACGAGGGAAAGCAGCCGCTCGGAGGAGGCTTCGGCGGGTTCAGGCGGGGGAGCGGGGGATTTTTTGGCAGGCATGGGTTTGGCGGGATGACTTTCGGGTTACGACTGGCAGTCCTGACAGGACTGCCAGTCGTCGGTCCGAGACGTCAAAGGTCTCCAAGGCCTGTGACGTCTGATGGAGTCACTTTCCCTTCCACTCGGGGGGGCGCTTTTCGAGAAACGCCATCATGCCTTCTTTCTGGTCTTCGGTGGCGAAGAGGGCGTAAAAGGCGCGGCGTTCCGCTTCCAGCCCCTCGGCGAGGGGGAGTTCAAAGGCTTTGTTGACCGCTTCTTTGGCAAATTGCACCGCCAGCGGGGCGCGGGCGGCGATTTCGGCGGCCAGTTTGAGGGCTTTTTCCAGGTAGGCATCCACCGGCGCAACGTGGTTGACCAGTCCGTAGTGCAGGGCTTCTTCGGCGGTGAGAGTGCGGTTGTTGAGCACCATCTCCATCGCCAGGGCTTTGCCCACCGCCAGGGTGAGCCGCTGCGTGCCGCCCGCACCGGGGATGATGCCCAGGTTGATCTCCGGCTGCCCGAAGCGCGCCCGCTCGGAAGCCACGATCATGTCGCAGGACATCGCCAACTCGCAGCCGCCGCCCAGCGCCCATCCCGAAACAGCGGCGATGATCGGTTTTTTGATGGCGCGGATGCGGGCAAACAGGGGGATGAAGTCGCTTTTGAGCATCTCCACCACCGAGGCGTTTGCCATCTCGGTGATGTCGGCACCGGCGGCGAAGGCTTTGTCGCTGCCGGTGATGACCATCGCACCGATGCTGTCATCGGCATCGAAGGTTTCGAGCGCGTCCATCAACTCGCGGAGCAGCGCGGGGTTGAGGGCGTTCAGCGCTTTGGGACGGTTGAGCCGAATCAGCCCAACCCGGTCATGGGTTTCGGTGAGGATGTTTTCGTAGGACATGGGGAACTCCGATGGATTGTTTCAAGATGGTTGCAGGTTACAGGTTGCAGGTTGCAGGTTTGCCAACCTGCAACCTGTAACTTTCAACCTTCAACTTCGAGCCTGCCCCAACGAGATGATTTTGCCCGTCTCGGCGGAATCCGCTGCGCAGAGCGCCAGCGCCCGCTCCGCAAGGGAGGAGGGCAAATCGGGGCGGGGTTCCGCTTCGGGGCAGCCAGCACAAAGGGCGTTGATGCGGATATTATACGCCATCAGTTCGGGCGCGGCGGAACGGGTCAGCCCCATCAGCCCCATCCTGCCAGGAACGGCGGCGGGGGTGCTGCCCGCCAGTTCAATCACGCTGAGGATCGCACCGCCGCCCTGCGCCCGCATGATGCGCGCCACCGACTGCATCAGCAGGAAGGGGCCGGTCAGGTTGAGGTCGAGGGTGCGCCGCCAGTGCCACTCGTCAAGGTCGAGCAGGGGGTCGCGCGGGTCGGCGGCGGTGCAGTTGATCAGGATGTCAATGCGTCCGTAGTCGTCCACGATGGTGTTGAGCATGGTCTGCAACGCCAGTTTGCTGGCAATGTCGGCGACATAGGGCTGCGCCCGTCCCCCCAGGGGGCGGAGGGCCGCTAGGGTGCGGTCGAGAGCGACGGGGGTCAGGTCGTTCAGGATCAGGATTCCCCCCTGGGCGGCGAAACCCGCCGCGAGTTCCCGTCCGAGGCTCCGCCCGGCACCGGCGATCAGGATGATTTTGTCGGAGAAATCTGGCATGGGAGTCGTCCGTTTTATGACTGGCAGTCCTGTCAGGACTGCCAGTCATGCTAGGCGTTTATCCAAAAGTTCAAGAAGATGTGTTGCTACAAGCATATTCGTATGGCGTGTTCCCCATCCCCCCTGTATCCCCCCTTCCCCAAGGAAGGGGGGATGTGTGGTCGTGCTGTTGTCGGCGCACTTTGTGCGCCGACAACAGCACACTTTTCGCTGCCCCTCCCCAAATTTCCGCTTTGTTTCCCCTCTCCCGAAGGGAGAGGGGCCAGGGGTGAGGGCGGGGAGGGGTTGGGGTGGGGGAAATGTCACCACAGCATGTAAAAACGAATCTGGGTTGTTACATAGCGGTTTTTCGGATAGGTTCTAGGGGCAGGTGGGGACCTGGTCGGGGTTTTCGGCGGCGTTGAGACGCATCCCGAA
>CAZPSL010000085.1:0-13901 GCA_964589145.1 uncultured Anaerolineales bacterium | reverse complement strand
CGCGGCCTGAGTGATTTGCTCGGTGAGCAGGCGGCGGCGCTCGTTGAGCGTTTCGAGACGGGTCGCCAGTTCCTGGGCGCGGGCGGGGTTGGTGGTGGTGAACAGTTCCACGATGGCGTTGGCATCGTCGAGACGGCCCAGAGCGTTGAGACGCGGCGCGATGCTGAAGCCGATGGTGGTCTCATCCAACTGGTCGGGGACGATTTTTGCCACCTGCATCAGGGTTTGCAGCCCCAGGCGCGGTGTGCGGCGCAGGGCATCCAGCCCGCGCTGGAGCAGGTAACGCGCCTCGCTGCGCTGCTCGGCCACGTCGGCGACGATGCCGAGCGCAACCAGGTCCAGCCCGGATGCCTGCTGGCTGCTGCCCGATGCCTGTAGCACGGCTTCCACCAGTTTGTAAGCCACGCCCACACCCGGCAGCGTGCCGAGGGGGTGCCCTTCGGGCAGCAGCCGGGGGTTGAGGATGGCATGAGCGGGGGGCAGGGTTTCGGGCAGTTCGTGGTGGTCGGTGATAATCACGTCCACACCGCGGGCGTTGGCAAGTTCCACGGCGGCGTGAGCGTCGATGCCGGTGTCGCAGGTGAGGAGGAGAGATGGCCGGGGGCGGTTGGCCGGGGCGAGAAGGGTCTCCAGAACTTCGGGTTTGATGCCATGCCCTTCGGCGGCCCGCACGGGGATGTGGAAAGTGACGTTTGCCCCCAATTCCCGCAGGGCTTCGACCAGCAGGGTGGTGGCGGTCTGCCCGTCTACGTCAAAATCGCCCCAAACGAGGATGGTTTCGCCGCGCTTGATGGCTGCACTCAGGCGCGCGGCGGCTTTTTCCATATCGGGGAAATCGGTTGGGGGCGCGGGGGTGTAATGGTCGGGGTGGAGAAAGGCGAGGGCGGCCTGCGGGTCGCGGAAACCGCGCCGGACGAGGGTTTGCGCCACGAGCGGATTGCCGCCGAGGAGTGCGCGCAAATCTTCGGGGATGGGGGTATCCGGAGGGTCAAGCCAGATGGGCATGGGGGAGGCAGCGAATCAGCGAGGCAGCGAGTCAGCGAGTCAGCGAGTCAGCGAATCAGCGAGTCAGCGAATCAGCGAGTCAGCGAGGCAGCGAGTCAACGAGGCAGCGAGTCAACGAGGCAGCGAGTCAGCGAATCAGCGGGGTAGCGAGTCAGCAAGTTGGTGAGGCGGCGGGGCGGCACATTCGTGCTGCCAACTTTCAGAACGCAATCTCGGCGATTTGCTCAAAGTCGAGGTCGAAGTCGAAGGCTTCGGCAGGTTCGAGGCTGTCCATCTCGTCCAGGGGGCCGGCGATGGTGCCGCGGCTGCACAGGGAGCGGTAAACGCAGAAGCGGCAGCGTTTTTCGTTTTCGGTCAGCGGGGCGGGGGCGGCGTCCAGGGCTTCGATTTCGGCCACCAGCGCGTGGATGACCGCTTCGTCTTCCTCGAATTGCGTCCGACTGTACGGAAAGCGGATCGGCGCGGCGGGGAACTCGGCGAACCAGTACACCATCTCGATTTGCCGCGGTTCGATGGGGCTGCCGCCGTTCAGCCGCGCCCCGGCTTTGACCAGCAGGTAGGGGTAGACGCGGGTTTGCAGGTTTTCCGCGAGCCAGTGTTTCTTGGGCTTTTTGCGGGCGGTTTTCCAGTCGTAGATGGTGAATCGCCCGCCCTCGCGGGTGAGCAGGTCGAACTTGCCTGTCAGCCGGTGGCGTTCTCCCAGCGGGGCGGAGAGCGAGATTTCGGGGTAGCGCGCCGGACCTGGGAGGTTTGTCAAACCTCCCAGGTCTTGAATGTAGGCCAGAAAATTCTCCCACCAGCGCGCCAGATCATCGTCGCGCCCGGCGAGCGGGGCAAGTTTCTCCGCCGGGATGCCCAGCAGGTATTGCTGCGCCATGCGGTGGAACTCGGCGCCCAGTTGCAGGCGGCGCTCGTTCTCCAGCGCGGGTTCAGCATCTACCGCGGGCCAGGCCAGTTGTTCGATGTACTTCAACTGGAAGCGGCGCGGGCAATCGGCGAAATCTTGCAGCGAGCCCTGGCTGAACTGGAAGCGGTCGGGAAGGGACATGTTAAGAGGCTGTTATGCACTTTCTATGGTACAGGCAGCAGAAAACCTACTGTCTCCCCATCCCCCTGTGTCCCCCCTCACCCTTCGGGCAGGCTTCGCACTCCCCAGGGAAGGGGGGAACAATCGCTAAGTGGTGTATTTTCGGGCACGAAGTGCCCGAAAATACACCACAGGGGGATTCCCCTCCCCCTGTGGGGGAGAGGCTGGGGGTGGGGGCGATAGAAAAGTTCATAACAGGGTCTAAATCTTTAGGGGTACAGGTGAGTAAATTTTGGGACAAGAGAGCGGTATTGCCTGGAATTTGCAGGCTAAAAAAACTGAGTTGCGGATAAGCCGAAAGGTGCTGTCCGGGGAACACGAATGTGGCAAACCGCACGCGTCTCACTAAAAAAGCAAAAATTCGTGCCATTCGTTTCATCCGCGGATTTTCGCGTTACAAACCGGTGCCTCGCTCTTCATCCGAAATTCAGGCTAAATGCAATTGTCAACCTGCAATCCTGGGTGAGAGACGCGCCAGTTCCTCGCGCAGGTTTTCGATGATGGCGAGGTTGCCGCCTTCGTCGCCGAGTTTCTGGTACTGGTGCTTTTTGTGCGCCAGTTCGCCGCAGAGTTGGTAAAAACGTCCGGTGTCGCGGTAGCGCCCGTTGAAGAGCGCCGAGAACCGCGCGCCCATCTGCCGCCAGGCAGAGCAGGCAGTGTGGTACTGCCGGGGCGTGATCACCCCGTTGACGGCTTCCTCCCGCAGGTGGCGACGCAGCCTCCCCTGCACGTCGAAAATCGCCCACAGGATGACGAGGAACATGACCAGCCAGCCGCTCCAGTCTACGAGAGTGCCGAAAGCCAGTCCGCCCAGCCCTTCGGCGAAGGCAGCGATGGTGTTGTGCATCGAATGCAGCACGATGGCGATTCCCAGCCCGATCACCGCGGCGGCGGTTTTGATGAACCAGTTGCGGTTCAGGCGGGCGGTCGCCAGCCCGATACCGACAAAGGCCGTGTAAAACGGGTGCTGCCAGCCCACCAAAATCACGCGCACCAGCACCAAAATCAGCAGTCCCGCCCAGCCATCCTCCAGATAGCCGTAACTGTAGATGTAGTAGGCGTTTTCGGTCGCCGCGAACCCCAGGGCGACGATCCCCGCGTAGACGATGCCGTCCAAAATCGAGTCGAACTCTTTGCGGGCGAGCAGGAAAACAGCGAAAACGGCCAGTCCTTTCAGGATTTCCTCCACCGGCGGAGCAATCAGCGATCCGGTGGCAAATTCGGTGAACGCGTCGGAATCCGTGACCAGGTAGACCCCCACGCCCAGGGCGGTGTTGACCACAAACGCGACCCCGGCAGCAACCACTGCGCCCCAGAGGAAGACTCCTGCCAGCAGTTTTTTCGGCTCCTTCTCGTAGCGGTCCAGCCAATAGACGAACCCGGCGAAAAGGAACATGGGGACAAAGCCAAAACAAAGAGATGCGAGAAAGCCCATAGGTGGTTGGATGTTGCAAGTTGCAAGTTACAAGTTGCAAGTTACAGGTTGCAGGTTTGCTGAACCTGTAACCTTCAACCTTCAATTTGCAATGTGTCATACCGCTCGCAGGCGGCGTGGAGTGCTTCAATGGCTTGGCGGTCTTCGCTGAAACGGTCGTGTTCCCGGCGCAGGTGAGCGAAGTATTGACCGGTGTTTTCGATGCCCGCGGGGGAGGTCGCCAGCCAGACCGGGGTCGCCGCGCCCGCTTCGGGGGTCATGCTGCCCCCAAAGCCGAGATCGTGGCTCAGGGTAGAGTGCACATCCCCCGGATGGCAGGAGTTGACCGCGATCCCCAGCGGGCGCAGACGCTCCGCAAAAGATACCGTCAACATGCGGTTGGCCTGCTTGGATTGGCGGTAGGCGGTGCCGTTGTTGTAGCGTCGGCGCTTGAACTCCAGATCGCTGAGGTCGAGATCGCCGGCCCAGTAACTGGCGACGTTAATCACCCGCGAGGGCGCGCCGGCCGCGAGATGCGGCGTGAAAGCCCGCGTCATCCAGAAGTAACTGAGCACGTTGACGGCGAACATCAACTCGATGCCTTCGGGGGTTTCCTGACGGCGGCGGGGCGCGATGGCGGCGTTGTTGATCAGCACATGGAGCGGCCTCTCCCATTTCTCAGCGAGGGCGTAGATTTCGGCGCGCCGCGAGAGGTCGCACAGGTGGTAGCGCACTTTGGGGTTGCCGCTTTCCCGCCGGACCCGCTCGGTGACGCGCTCGGCTTTAGCGCGATTCCGCGCCACCAGATGGACGTCAAATTCGGGGTGTTGGGCGAGTCCCAGGGCGATGGCTTCCCCGATTGCGCCGGTCGCGCCGGTGATGAGGGCAGTGGGCATGGGAGTGGGGGAGTGGGGATTGGGGAACAGGTAATCAGGTAACTGGGTAATTAGGTAACTGGGTAACTGGGTAATCAGGTAATTGGGGGATTGCGCCTAATCACCTAATCACCTGATTACCTGATAACCTGATTACCTAATCACCTGATCACAGATTGCCTACTCCCTGCAAGGCCTCCAACTTCACCCGCACCTTGTCGGCGTGCCTGCTTTCGCCTTTCTTGGTTTTGGAGCGCACGCGCACGTTGCGCCACAGGGCGGCGACCGTGCCGTTGGGGGCGATGATGAACGTGGAGCGAATCACGCCCTCGCGCACCTTGCCGTATTGCTTTTTCAGCCCCCAGGCGCCGTAGGCTTTGTGGACTTCGGCATCCGGGTCGCTGAGCAGGGTCAGGCGCAGGTTGTGCCTGGCGATGAAGTTGCGGTGCGACTGCGTGCTGTCGCGGCTGATGCCAACCACCGCGGCGTTCAACTGGCTGAACGCGTCCAGCAGCGCGGTGAAATCCTGGGCTTCTTTGGTGCAGCCGGAGGTGTTGTCTTTGGGGTAGAAGTACAGCACCAGCCACTTTCCGGCGAAATCGCTCAGGGAGACGGTCTGGTCGTCCTGGTTGGGGAGACTGAAATCGGGGGCTTTGTCGCCAACGTCAAGCATAGTGAACTCCTTGAGGGGCATGATACCGCCAAGTTTTTTCTTCGTGCCCTCGTGCCTTCGTGCTGCAACCCTAGCCGGTTTTCAGCAGCAGTTCGGTGCGGTGGATGCGGGCGGCGAGCGGGTCCAGGTCAAGCGCGAGCAGCACTTCTTCGGGGCGTCCGGTGGCGCCGGGGCGGGCGGCGAGTTGCATTTCGAGCGTGCGGTCGTCGGCTGCGGTCAGTTGCTCGATGAGCGGGCGCAGGTCGTAGGGTTTGCCGCGCCGTTCGCGGGGCAGGGTGCCGCTTTTCAGGATGCGGTCGACGCGCGCACTCAGGTCGTCCACCGGCTCCAGCAGGATAACGCGGTAACAGGCGGATTCCACGAGGTTGGGGATTTTCGGGGTGCGGGAGTCCACCGCTTCCACGGTCTGGAGCGCGATTCCGGGGGGCGCGGCCTCCCGAATCCGCCCTTCGACCTCCGCCGGGGGCAGGTCGCTGTCCAGATGGAATTCCACCACTTCGCAATCGCTGGTGAAGCCCAGGGGCAGGGCCGCGGCCAGGAGCAGTTTGGGGCGCGGGTTGAAGCCCTGTGTGTAGACAAGCGGGAGCCGCGCCCGGCGCAGGGTGCGCTCCCAGGTGCGCTGCACGTCCAGATGACCGGTGTAGCGCATGGCTTCGGTTTTGGCGTAAGTGGCTCGGTAGCGCATGGGGGCGTGGAAGGTGAGGGGGTGGAGCGGGGAGAGTGGAGTACTGCGATTATACCATCCTCCCCATGCCGCGCGGCGAGTGGAGCAACCACCGGGCGCAGCCGAAGTGCAATGCTACCCCGTTCTGTGCCTCGACCGCAATCACTCTCCGCTCAACGTGATAATGGCTTCCTGTAGAGCGGATTGGCAATCCGCTCTACGGCGTTTGCTGCTTACAGTCTCGCCGCTACAATCTCGGCGATGTCCAGCACCTCCATATCGCTGGCGGCGTCCTTGGCGGCGTCGGTCATCATCGTCATGCAGAAGGGGCAGCCGACCGCGAGCGTATCCGCGCCGGTGGCCTGGGCTTCGGCGAATCGGGCCGCGTTGACCGCCTCGGTGCCGTGTTCCTCTTCCTTCCAGATTTGCGCGCCCCCGGCGCCGCAGCAGAACGATTTGCTGCCATGCCGCTCCATCTCGATCAGTTCCGCGCCGGTTTGCTGAATAGTCAAGCGCGGCTCGGCGATGATTCCGTTCTGGCGGCCCAGGTAGCAGGGGTCGTGGAAGGTGACCGACTGCCCGGCGGCGTCCTCGTGCAGGTGGAGTTTGCCGCTCATCAGCAGGTCGTTGATCAGTTCGGAGTGGTGAACCACCTCGTAGTTCCCGCCAAAAGCCGGGTACTCGTTCTGGATGGTGTGCAGGCAGTGGGGGCAGGTGGTCAGGATTTTCTTGGGGGCCACCTCGTTGAGCATCTCCACGTTTGCGGTTGCCAGTTCAAAGAATAGATACTCGTTCCCGGCGCGGCGGGCGGAATCGCCGGTGCAGGTCTCCATCTCGCCCAGCACGGCGTAGTTCACTCCGGCGTGGTTCAGGATTTTTGCGAGGGCGCGGGCGGTTTTTTGGGCACGGGCGTCGGTTGAAGCCGCGCAGCCCACCCACCACAGGTATTCGGGGGTGGGATTCTCCTCGATGGTGGGCACATCCAGCCCCTCAGCCCACTTCATCCGCTCCGAAGGCGGGATGTTCCACGGGTTCATGGTGCGCTCCATGCCGCGGAAGGCGGTCTGCAACTGGTCGGGGAAGTCGCTCTCCATCAGCACCAGGGCGCGGCGGATGTCCAGGATGTCGCGCATCGGCTCGTTGCCCACGGGGCAGATGTCCACGCATGCGCCGCAGGCGGTGCAGGCCCAAACCGCCTCCGCCGGGATGGCGAACTCCAGCAGGGGCGTGTCGGGCAGGGGCGGCTCGGCGTCAGCGTTGACTGTGTTCAGGTGGTAGCGTTTGTTGATTTCCAGCGCGGCGGGCGAGAGGATTTTGCCGGTGTTGTAAGCCGGGCAGACCTCCTGACAGCGGAAACACATGATGCAGGCGTAGGCATCCATCACCTGATACCACTGCAAATCGCCCAGCGTGGAGGCGCCAAACTGTTCGATGCTCTCGTCCTCGAAATCGAGCGCGTCCAGTTCACCGGGGGAGCGGCGCTGCGGCCTGAGCAAAAAGTTGAGCGGGGCAAAGAACAGGTGAATGTGCTTGCTGTACGGGAAGTAGGGGATGAAGAGCATGATCAGCCCCAGGGCGATCCAGAACGAGACGTGGACCATCACCTCCAGGGCGGAGCCGCTCATCCCGGCCCAGAGGGGGGCGACCGCGCCCGCGAAGGGCTGCCAGGGGTCGGCGTGTCCCGTCAAAGCGAGGTGGAAGGTCTCGCCCAGGAAGCGGAACCCGACGTGGAAGAGGATGAACAGCCCCACGATGGTGGAATCTTTCGTCAGGCCGTGGCGGGCTTTCTCGTTGAGGAAGATGTCCTCGCGGGTACCGAGCGTCCTGGGGCGGAAAATCAGCCGCCGGATGAGCAGGGCGCTCATCCCCACCAGTACGCCCACGGAGAGCACATCCGCTCCCAGGCGGTACCAGTTGCCGAGGGTTCCCGTGCCCATGAAGGTGAAGCCGGGAATGTAGGCTTGCAGCACGTCCCCGAGGTTGACCAGCATGTAGTAGGCAAATCCCCAGGCCACAAGGGCGTGGAACAAACTGGGGAAAAAGCGCAGCCGCCAGACAGGGCGCAGCGTGAGCGCCTTCCAGAACGCGCCCCAGATGCGTCCCGGCACCTGCGACCAGTCAGGCGAGCCTTGCCCCGCGCCGATGATGTGCACCAGCCGCCGGATGGCGCGAAAGGTGAAGTAGGCGGTGGCGATGAGGGCGAGCGTGAAGAGAATTTTTTCGGGTAAGGTGAGCATGGCAGTCTCCTCGGAAATGTTGGGCGGGCGGTTACAGGTTGAAAGTTTGAGGTTACAGGTTGCCAACCTCGAACTTTCAACTTGCAACGTTAACGCAAAAACGCAAAGCGCGGTGAGATGGGGCAGAGAGCCGCCTTCGCTTTGCGTTTCGTGACCTGACGCGTCATAAAGTTAGTTTACCATAAGTCAAACATGATTTTTGTCACTTTCCCACAAAGGGCAGGCAAATGTTGCCGAAATTTCCATGCGTTTCCCTCACCCCGCACGCAAGACTGGCAGTCCTGGCAGGACTGCCAGTCTTCATTTTGCGAACAGGACAGGCACCGGACACCCCGCCCCGCCGGAAGCGGGACAGAGACATGTGGCCGCCCGGTTTCTACGTCTTTTGCGTCCCCCTTGCAAAAGCGAATGCAAAACATCACACAACAGCCAAAGTAGAGCGGATTGGCAATCCGCTCTACAGTTTTTTCAATCCGTGATGCCAATGTGAATAAAAAACAGGGCTTTCGCGCTGAACAATGGTTTGTGGTAACGGCCTACTGCTTTTCCGCCGCCAATACCAGGGCTTCGATGCGGGTATCGCGCAGGCGGTCGCGGGCGATCTGGATGGCAACCTGCATCATCCGGCAGCCAAAGCAGCAATCCTTCTCAAAGAGTTTTCGCAATTCATTGCAATCGAAGGCAATCAGTTTGCAGGGAGTCAGCGTGACTGCGCTGGCTGTTGCCAGGTACGGTTCCACCAGCGCAGACCAGGAAAACACCTCGCCGGTTCCCGCCGTGCTGACGGTGATGTTGGTGGTGGGCATCTCACCGGTGATCTGATTGGCAACGGACTGGGCGGCATCCCTGTCGGGAACCGCGATATTGATTGCCACCGCGCCCTGAACGACTACATAAACGCAGCATAGCGTATCGCCTTCACGGAAGAGCACCTCCCCGGCAGGGACATCCTGCTCGGTGGCGGTTTTCGCCAGGGCGATGATTTGCTCTTCGCTCAACCCGGCGGAGAACGGGTATCTGCGGACGAGTTCGGGGGAAATCATGGGGCCTCCTTCATTTTGTGGTCATCAGGTACCAGGTAGCAGGTATCAGGTGTTCGTTCTTCTGGTAACCCGATGGCGGGTCACTGATAACTGCTCACTGACCACTGATAAAACCATCTCCACCACCCGCGGGATGGCAGCCGCAACCGCAGGGGTGGGTTGTTCGCCAAAATCGAGCACGTTTTCCACCTCCACGGCGAAGATGACGATCTCCCGCGGGAGGTGCATTCCCAGATGGCGACCGGCTGCCAGCGCGGTGATCAGCGAGGTATCGTGCGCGGACGCGCTGTGCTGGGTCGGGCTGATGCGGCGCAGGTCGTCCAGCGTGAGGGTGTAAATCGTGCCGGGCGGGTTGCCGCCCCGCGTCTGGATGGCATCCACGATGATGGCGCGGTCGTAGCCTTCCAGCAGTTCCATCAGCCGCAGGCCGCCGACGCTGGCCTCGGTGATGGTCAGGTTCGGGGGGCGGTCGCCGTTCAGCCGCGCCTCCACCGCGCAGGCGACCTTCACGCCCACGCCGTCATCCGTGAGGATGGGGTTGCCGAGTCCGATAAGGATGGTGTTCATGGAATGCAGGGATTGGAGATTGGGAATTGGGGATTTGGAATTGGGGGTTGGGGATTGGGGGCGGGGAGTGGGCCAGGTGCACCTAATTACCTGATTACCCAATTACCTGATTACCCAATTACCCGATTACTCAATCAACATACTGCCGCAGCACCTCCACCACCTCGCCCGCTGCGTTGCGGATGGTCACTTCCAGCGGCATCTGCCCGGGCAGGGAGTGGGTCGCACAGGACATGCAGGGGTCGTAGTTGCGGAAAGCCATCTCGACCATGTTGAGCAGCCCTTCGGTGACTTTGCCATTTTTGATGAGGCCCTGTGCGGCCTTGCGAACCGACATGGCAATCGGGGCGTAGTTGTTGGTGGTGCCGACAATCAGGTTCACCTTCGTCAGGATGCCGTTTTCATCGGTCTTGTAATGATGGGTGAGCGTGCCGCGCGGGGCCTCCACGCTGCCAACCCCCTCGTCCGGGGTGTTGGTGACCACCGGGCGTACGTCGGGGTTGGTGATTTCGGGGTCGGTCGCCAGTTCCAGCATCCGCTCGGCGGCGTAGAGCAGTTCGATCAGCCGCGCCCAGTGGGTCGCCAGGCGGTGATGGACGGGCTTGTACCGCTTCAGGCCGGGGAGACGCTCGCTCCCCAGGGTCTCGTAGAATTTCTCGTAGTGCGCCTGCGCCCTGGGGGTGGGCATCCCGTCCGAGACGTTGAGCCGCGAGAGCGGAGTGGCCTGGTAAACGCCGCTGTCCTTGCCGTCTACAAAGCCCTTCCAGCCGACCTCCTTCAGGTAGGGGAATTTCAGGTACGACCAGGGTTCAACGCGCTCGGCGATGTGCCGGGCGTAATCCTTCGGCTCATACTGCACCAGTTCCTCGCCGTCGGGGGCCACGACGCGGATTTTGCCGTCGTAGAAGTTGATCTGGTTGTTGGCGTCCACCGTGCCCATGTAGTAAGTGGCCTCGGTGAACATATCGGAGAGGATCAAATCCACGTAATCGGGATTCGCCAGTACCACGTCATCGAAGAGTTTGAGGCTGAACTCGGCGAATTCGATGTTCTCGCGGGCGATGCCCTCGATTTCCTGACGCATCTCCTCGGTGACGGCGACACTCCAGCCGCCCGGCAGACCGGCAACAGGGTGGATTCCGCGCCCGCCGAGCATCTGGATGACGTGGTGGTTCCGTTTCCGGCAGTTGATGACCTGCATCCCGATATCCACGCCGACCTTGTGAATCACGCCGAGGATATTGCGTTCTGCGGGAGGAGCATCGGGGCCAAGCACGAAATCGGGACCGCCGAGGGCGTAAAAGTGGACGGTGTGGTCGGTGCAGTAGAACGCCATGTAGAACAGTTCGCGGATTTTGCGTACCGTCTCGTTGGGCTGCACGTGGAAGAGCGCATCCAGCGCCTTCGTGCCCGCCATGTGATGCGCCTCCGGGCACACGCCGCAGATGCGGTTGGTGATGCGCGGCATCTCTTCGGCGGGGCGTCCCACGGAAAACCGCTCGAAGCCGCGCAGTTCCGGAATTTGCAGGTAGGCGTTGGCGACGTTGCCCGCTTCATCCAGAAAAATCTCGATTTTGCCGTGCCCCTCCAGGCGGGTGATGGGGTCAATTGTGATTCGTTTCATCGTTGCTCCTTAGGGGGAGAAGTTGGCAGATTGGGAGATGGCAGATTGGGAGATGGGAAATGGGTAGCCGGTCATCGGGCTGCCACCGGTTCACCGCCAGGCCACAAAGGCTCGAAGAAAAACGCGGTTTGTGTTCTGGCGGCCTTACGGTGAGAAGCCCGCTGAAAATGGATTTCCCGATCCGTCAATCTACTCTCCTTCCTGGGTGCAGGCAAAAGATGTAGAAATCGGGCAGTCACAAGGACATTGCTTCTTCCCCCCTCCCTTACCCTCCCCCCACCGGGGGGAGGATTGGGAGGGGGGAATCCAGGCGTTTCTACAACATTTGCGTACACCCTCATTCCTCGACCTTCGCGCGCCGTAAAAGTGAGTGCGCCATGCTGAAACGGTAGAACGTCCCGGCGGGGTCGGGGATGGTGCCCACCGCGGCTTCGATCTGACGCTCGATTTCGTGCTCTTCCATCCCGGCTTCGCCCGCGCCGATGACCGAAGCCAGTGCGGAAAGCATCTTGCCGCCCTGGTCTGCGACGCCGGGCAGCGGGCCGTAACAGCCGCGGCAGCCCATCCCGACCTGCGGGCAGAGCGCGCCGCACCCGCCGACGGTGGCCGGCCCCATGCAGACGATGCCCTGCTCCAGCAGGCAGATACCGGGTTCGGGGACGATTTCGTAGGGCCGGTAAAACCGGGCGATGACCTTCTCCGATTTTTCGAGCGGGCACTCCTCGCAAACGGCCACGCCGCTATGCCCAACGACAGAACCCTTTGGCGGGAGCGGGGCGCCCTCCAAAAGTCCGGCCACGATCACCTGGAGGACAGCCCAAATCTGCGGGGGTTCCGGCGGGCATCCGGGCAGGTAGTAATCCACATCCACGACCTGATCCAGCGATTTGACCGTGTGCCAAAACACGGGGATGGTCAGCGTGCCCTCCGGGACTTCCACGCTTTCGGCGGGCAGCACCCCGTCGGGGTTGTCAATGGAGGGGTTGTCCAGGTAAACGGCCTCCAGGGTGGCCCTTTTGGAGGTCAGGTTGGAAAGCGCCGGGATGCAGCCCTCGTAAGAGCAGGAACCATAAGCCACGAGAACTTTCGATTTGCGCCGCAGGAGGTGTGCCATCTCCTCGTTTTCGGAATTGCGAATCGCCCCGTTGAACAGGCAAACGTCAATGTAGCCGTCCGGGTAGCCCTCCACGTCCCTGATTTTGAAATCGGCGATGCAGGGGAAGAAGGCGATGTCGAAAATCTCGTCCACGGTGAGGATTTTCTCGTGGATGTTGAGCACGGAGATTTCGCAGCCGCCGCAAGACGACGCCCAGTACATTGCCAGTTTGGGTTTTTCAGACATTGGCGGCCTCCTCTGCTGCGGGAACGGGTTCGGCGGTGTGATGCCCGTTTCCGTTTCCGCCCAGGACGGTTTCCGTCCAGTTGAGCGGGCCTAAGGCCCGAACCTGCTCGGTCATCTCGTCCACTTTGGCGGCCAGCACGTTGCCTTCCGAGGCGGATGCCCATACCAGTTGGACGCGGTCTTCCTCGACCCCCAGTTGGCGCAGCATCCGCCGCAGGAGCACGAATCGGCGCAGGGCTTTGATATTGCCGTTGACGTAGTGACACTCGCCCGGATGGCATCCGGCAATCAGCACGCCGTCCGCGCCCTCGCGCAGGGCTTTGAGCACGAACTGCGGGTCAACCCGTCCGCTGCACATCACCCGGATAGGACGCATGTTCGGCGCGTACTTGATGCGGGCTGTCCCCGCCAGGTCCGCCGCGCGGTACGAACACCAGTTGCACAAAAAACCGACAATCACGGGTTCAAATTGGTTTGTATCGGTCATGGTTTTTACTCCTGGGGTAGTCGGGTAGTCTTTTAGTCGGGTGGTCAGTTGGTCTGCTAGTCTGGTAGTCGGATAGTTCGGTGGATGGGAGCAGATGAAATGTAAAACATCCCTCGCCGACTACGCGGCTACTTGACTACGCGACTACCTCCCTCACATCCCACAGCACGCCCTCGATTTGCGCGAATACCTGGTCGTTGGTGAAATGCGCGCCGGAGATGATTCCGCTGGGGCAGGCGGCCACGCAGGTTCCGCAGCCCTGACAGAGGGCGGTGATGACTTCCGAGACGTGACGGTCTTCATGGAAGACGATGGCATTGTAGGGGCAGAGATTGTTGCAGATGCGGCAGCCGGAACACAGGTCTTCGTTGATATGCGCCCGGACGGGTTCCATCATCACCGTACCCTGGTTGATGAGGCTGGCAACGCGGGCTGCGGCTGCTGCGCCCTGTGCCACCGTGTCGGGGATGTCCTTCGGCCCCTGGCAGGCACCGGCGATGAAGATGCCCTCCGTCATGGTGGCAACCGGGTCGAGTTTGGGGTGCCGCTCGGTGAAGAAACCGTCAAAATCGCAGCCCATCTTGAACAACTGGCTGACCTCCCTGGCATCGTGGCGGGCTTCCAGCCCCGCGCTGAGGATGACCATATCTACCGGAATCCGCCGCTGCCTGCCGATGAGCGTGTCTTCCGCCTGGACAATCAGTTTGCCCTCCTCGCCAGGCACCCGTGCCGCGTCGGTGACTTCCGCCACCCGCCCGCGGATAAAGTGGGTGCCCTCCTCCAGCAGGCGGTGGTAGAACTCCTCGTAGCCCTTGCCGGGGGTGCGCATGTCGATGTAGAACTCGTACACCTCGGCCCCCGGCAGGCGCTCATGCACCAGATG
>CAZPSL010000084.1:0-4883 GCA_964589145.1 uncultured Anaerolineales bacterium | reverse complement strand
CATTGGGCGCAGAAGCAGCAACGACCTGGTTGTTGCTGATCCACGCGTCTCGCGGCGCCATGCTCAAATTAGAGGTTCACGCGGATATTTTGAAATTTTTGATCTGGATTCCACCGGCGGGGTGTTTGTCAACCAGCAGCGAGTTTCGCGGCAGGTTTTGCAGCCCGGCGATGTGATCTCTCTGGCTGGCTGGCCTCTGGTCTACGGGCAGGAACCTCCCCGGAGAAAAACTGCGAGGTAGATTCGGAGTTTTGCTGCCCCAAAAAACGTCGGCAGACTACCTTCGCAGATGGCAGCACCTGCCGAAACCCGGCTTTCAACTGACGGCAGCGCAGGCCCGCCCCATTTCGCCAGCGTGGTGTTGTATACTTTTGAGGAGAACAAGGTTCCATGAGCAGCAAGAAAGTAGCCTTTCTGATTGTAGATGGCAAACACGCTGTTTCGCTGGAGCGGCTGGTGACCACCATCGGGCGCAAAAGCGACAACCATATCGTCATCAAGAACAAGCATGTTTCACGCTACCATGCCCAGATTCGCAATGTCAGGGGGCGCTATCTGGTGATGGATTTGGAATCGACTGTAGGCACTTCCGTCAACGGCAAGAAAGTCTCGCAGGCTTTCTTGCAGGAGGGCGACGTGATCTCGGTTGGTGGCACCCCGCTGATTTTTGGAATTGGCGACCCAAACATCCCACTGGAGCATCCCACTACCGGCCCGCACAATGTCACCACCGGCCCGACCGATACTATCACCATTGACAATGCCGACGCTTACCTGGATTTGTTTGATGATTGAGCAAAGGGTGTAAACCGTACCCTGCGGTAAATCTGTACCCTGCGCAGCCGGAGAATTACCGCCGCACCGTGGAGAAAAATATGCCAGAACCCTTCAAACTTGCAGTTATCGGCGGCTCCGGGCTGTACGATATGCCCGGCCTGGAAGACCGCCAGGAATTTGAAGTCAGCACGCCCTTCGGCAAGCCCAGCGCACCGCTCATCGCCGGGACGCTGGAGGGGCAGCGGGTGGTGTTCCTTGCCCGTCACGGGGTTGGGCACCACATCAACCCCAGCGAGATCAACTACCGGGCAAACATCTACGCCCTCAAGGCGCTGGGCATAGAGCGCATTGTCAGCGTAAGTGCCTGCGGCTCACTGCGGGAAGATTACGCTCCCGGAGATTTGGTAATCCCCTCCGGGCTGTTCGACTTCACCAAAGGGCGGAAGCGGACGTTTTTTGAAGGGGGGCTGGTCGCTCATGTGGGCGTTGCCGACCCGTTTTGCCCCGCGCTTTCCGCACAACTTTACGAGGCGGTTCAAGCCGCGGGAGCGACCGTCCACAACGGCGGGAACTTCATTACCATCGAGGGACCGCGTTTCTCCACCAAGGCGGAATCCAACACCTTTCGCGCCTGGGGGATGGACATCATCGGAATGACCACTTCTCCTGAGGCGTTTCTGGCCCGTGAGGCGGAGATGTGCTACGCAGTGATGGCCCACGTCACTGATTACGATGTCTGGCACGTCAGCGAAGAACCGGTTACCGTGGAAATGGTGATTGCCGTGTTGCAGAAAAACACCGAAATCGCTCGCCGGGCCATCCGTAACCTGGTGCAAATGGAAGATGAGCGGGATTGCGATTGCGATATGGCGCTCGCCACCGCCCTGATCACCGACCCGACGGTGATCCCCGATGAGACGCGCCAACAACTGGATTTACTAATCCGTAAGTACCTGTAAACGCTCAAGACTCTAAAGGTCTGCCGGGCCTTTAGAGTCTTCCTGGAAGGAGACCCACCATGAAAAAACTCACCCTCCCCATTGACGACGCGACCATTCGCAGTTTGAAGGTCGGTGAGGCGGTATCCCTGAACGGGGTGATGCTCACCGGCCGGGATGCCGTCCACAAATGGATGATCGAAACCTTCATCCGCAGGACCCGCGAACTCCAGGGGGATGATCTGGAAGTTTACGAGGCCATCAAGCCCATCCTGAACGGCGGCATCATCTACCATTGCGGGCCGGTAGTTGCCGGATTGGATACGGGTGATTACCGCTTTGTCGCAGCCGGGCCGACCACCAGCATCCGCGAGGAGCCGTATCAGGGCGATGTGATGCGCCATTTCAATCTCAAGGGCGTGATTGGCAAGGGCGGCATGGGCGCGAAAACCCTGCAAGCCTGCCAGGAGGTCCCGGCGGTGTATTTCCACGCTGTGGGCGGTGCGGCTTCGCTGATTGCCCGGTCGGTGCAAAACGTGCGCGGAGTTTACAAACTGGAATTCGGGGTTCCGGAGGCGATGTGGGTTATTGAAGTACAGGATTTCCCTGTTGTGGTCACGATGGACGCTCACGGGAACAGCCTCCACAGCAAGGTGGATGCGGTTTCCCAAAAGGTTTTGGAAGACTTGCTGGGCTGAGTGCCTCCGCACCCATCTTGGCCCACGGCGCGTTTTCAGTTTCAGGTTACGCTGAAAACCAACGAATCCGGGACTTTCGCTGAATCGCAGGGACGTCCCAAAATCAAATAAGGAGATGTACAAATGACAACCTATGAATCCGATCTTAAACTAACCAAAGCCCTGTTTCTGATGGGCGGCATCGTATCTCTGGTGTTCGGCGTTTTGCTGCTAACCCGCACACAGCAAACTATTGAGGTCGTCATGTTGCTGTTAGGGCTGTGGTGGCTGATTCAGGGGATTTTCAACCTGTTTGTGATTTTTGTTGACAAATCCCAGTGGGGCTGGAAACTCCTCGGCGGGGCTTTCGGTATCCTTGCCGGTTTGCTGGTACTCAACTTTCCGCTGGTCGGCGGTGCGGTGTATTTTTCCGTTACCGTGATTGTTTTGGGGGTTTTCGGGCTGCTCTTCGGTGTGTCGGCGCTGATTGCCGCATTTCAGGGCGGCGGCTGGGGCGCCGGGATTTTCGGCGCAGTCAGCGTGATTATCGGTCTGCTGTTCATCTTCCACTCATTGGCGACCGTCCAGATTCTGCTCTGGATTTTTGCTATTTTGCTGATTGTTCAGGGCGGGCTGGCGCTGGCAGCAGGGTTTATGATCAAGGAGTGATACCCTCCGGAACAACGAGAACGATGTATTCACGGCAGCCTCCCTCCGGGGAGGCTGTTTGCCCCGGCAACGCCGAACGCAACGAGAACCCCGCTAAGGCGGGGAAAGGTTGGGCGGGGGGAACACCGTCGTTCGACAGCATTTGCTTACACCCAAAATTGCCAGGATTTTCGCTCTGGATAATGATTTGTGGTATTTTGGAGATGCTTGTTATGTTTTCCCAGCGCAAAACCAGAATTTGGCTTGCTGCATTTATGGCAGTCTTCATCCTGACCGCTTGCAACCCGAAATCCGAGACCGCGCCCGCCGGGGAAAGCGGCAAACTTCAGGTGGTGGCGACGACCACCCTCGTCGGGGATGTCGTTGCCCAGGTTGGAGATGACCTGATCGAGTTACACGTCCTGCTTCCAGTGGGCAGCGACCCCCACAGTTTTGACCCCACCCCGCAGGACATCGCCAAAGTCGCCGATGCCGACATCGTCTTCGCAAACGGTGCCGGCCTGGAAAAATTCCTCGACACGCTGATTGAGAGTGCGGGCGCAACCGAAAGGGTCGTCTCCGTTTCAGACGGGATTGACCTGCGGACATTCGAGAACGCCCCGCCCGGCCACGACGAGCCGCCCGGAACCGATCCGCACACCTGGGTTGACCCCAACAACGTGATGGTCTGGGTGGACAATATCGAGCGCGCCCTCGCGGATGCGGATTCCGCCCATGCCGCAGATTACGCCGCCAACGCCGAGAATTACCGCCAGCAACTGACAGAACTGGATACCTGGATTCGAGAGCAGGTCGCTCAAATTCCCCCGGAGAACCGCAAACTGGTCACCGACCACACCCTTTTCGGCTACTTTGCGGACGAGTACGGGTTTGAGCAGGTCGGTGCGCTGATCCCCGGTTACAGCACGCTGGCGGAACCTTCCGCTCAGGAACTCGCCGCCATCGAAGATGCGATCCGCGAGTACGGCGTTCCGGCGATTTTTGTGGGCAACACGGTCAACCCCGCGTTAGCCGAACGGGTTGCGGAGGATACCGGTACGCAACTGGTCACGGTTTACACTGGCTCGCTCAGCGGGCCGGACGGCGATGCCCCGACTTACCTCGATTACATGCGGTACAACGTCAGCGCGTTTGTGGATGCGTTGAAATAGGGGCGTACTCAATCACGCCCCTACCGCGTTTCTGTGACCTTCTTCAACCCCACCGGCTGGTCAGGGTTCAGCCCTTTGGCGAGAGTCAACTGCAAAGCCATCATCTGAGCGGGGATGATCGCCACCATCGGGGAGAGCCACTCCGGGATACCGGCGGGCAAATTCAGGGGGATATCCGCACCCTTGAGAATTTCTGCATGGTCGGAGATGACGATGGTTTCCGCCCCGCGCGCTTTGACGTTGGCGATGAAATCCCCCAAATCGCCCTGCGTTTTCCCGGAGGGGGCAATCACCAGTAAGGGGAATCGGAATCCGGCTTCGAGGACCGAAATCGGCCCGTGCAAAAAGTCCGCCGAGGAGTACGGTTCGGTGACGATGCGGGTCAGTTCCTTGATTTTGAGCGCGGCCTCGAACGCGGTGGCGTAGTTATAGCCCCGCCCGATGACTGCACTGCGGGTGATGTAGGTGTAACGTTCGATGCGCGCCATTTCATCAGCGGCGATGTCCAGCGTTTGCTGCATCCACAGGGGGACGCGGTTCAGGGCATCCAGGCGGGCGGGATCATCCAGCAGAGCGGTGGAGAGCAGGGCCAGCGCAGCCAGCGAGGATGTGTACGTTTTTGTGGCCGCGACCGCCTTCTCCTCCCCGGCCTCCAGATCAATCACCCATTC
>CAZPSL010000083.1:0-5826 GCA_964589145.1 uncultured Anaerolineales bacterium | reverse complement strand
CTTTTTTCTGTATTTCGGCGAAAGTCCGAATTAAGTCGTATAATGGGACGCGCTAAAAACGAAAATGCAAGAGGAGAAAACTCGCATGACTGAATTCAATCCGGAAGTTTCCGAACCAGCAAAGCATCTTCCAGTGGGTATGAGAGTTTCAAATTATTTCTCTCACCTGCTGGACCGGTTAGAGCCATCCTCTGAGTTGGTGCTGATTCTCACGGCAATCATCGTCGGTCTGGGGGCCGGGCTGGGAGCAATCATTACAACTTACCTGATTCGCGCCGTAGGATGGGTCGGGTACGAATGGTTTCCCAGCGTAACCGCCAGTTGGAACAAGGCTTATGTGCTGATTGTCCCCGCTGTGGGCGGTTTGCTGGTCGGCCCGCTGGTGTACTTCTTCGCCCGCGAGGCCAAAGGGCACGGTGTCCCGGAGGTGATGGAGGCGGTTGCTCTCAAAGGTGGTCGCATCCGCCCCCGGGTGGCGATTGTCAAATCAATTGCATCTGCCCTCACCATCGGGAGCGGCGGGTCGGTCGGCCGCGAGGGCCCGATTGTGCAGATTGGGGCAGGGCTTGGCTCTACACTGGGGCAAATGTTGCATCTTTCGGATAACCGTATCCGCACGCTGGTGGCTTGCGGTGCGGCAGGCGGTATTGCGGCGACTTTCAATGCCCCGATTGCCGGGGTTTTCTTTGCTTTGGAAATCATCCTGGGGGAAATCACCATTCAAGGGATCAGTTCGGTTGTCATCGCTTCGGTAGCCGCCAGCGTGGTTGGACGCGTTGCTTTTGGGGATTATCCGGCTTTTCAGGTTCCCAGCCAGTACGGTGTTGCCAGTTTGTGGGAATTTGCGCTCTATCCAATTTTGGGGCTGGGGGCCGCGCTCATCGGCGTACTTTACACGAAATCGGTTTACGGAGCAGAAGACATTTTTGACCAATGGAAACAGGTTCCTGAATGGGTTAAACCTGCCGTCGGCGGCTTGTTGATGGGCGTGTTTGTATTTGTTTACCCACTGATTACCGGTGTTACCTGGGACGCGATGCCCCCTGTTTACGGGGTCGGCTATGAAATTATCGAGATGGCGTTAGCCAATCACGTCATTTTCTGGACAGCCGTAGTGCTGATCTTTGCTAAACTGGTTGCCACCAGTCTGACGCTCGGCTCCGGCGGTTCCGGCGGCGTGTTTGCGCCTTCGCTGTTTGTTGGGGCGTTGCTCGGCGCGGGTTTCGAGATGCTGATTAAATTTCTGTTTCCCGGCATGGTGGCTCCCCAGGGAGCCTACGCACTGCTAGGGATGGCAGGTGTGTTCGCTGCCAGCACCCATGCCCCCATCACCGCGGTGCTGATGCTCTTTGAGTTGACCGGCGATTACAAACTGATCCTGCCCTTGATGCTGACCGTCGTGGTTGCCACTCTGGTCTCCCGCGCGATGATGAAGGGCGAATCCATCTACACGCTCAAACTTACCCGCCGCGGCATCCGCATCAAGCGCGGGCGCGATATTGACCTGATGGAGAGCGTACCGGTTCGGGACGTGATGAAAACCCACACCATCACAATCAACAAAAATGTTTCCGCAGCAGCACTGGCAGATTTGTTCCTGCAAACCAATCAACATGCTTTCCCCGTTCTGGATGATGACGGCAAACTTTACGGCATCGTATCCCTTTCAGATTACCGCCGCGCCTGTCAGGGGAAAACTCCGCTTGAAGACCTAACGGTCCAAGAGATTGCCACCGCCCGCCCGATTGTCGCCTTCCCGGATGAGAGTATGCAGGTGGTCATGCAGCGTATGGCCCCACGGGACCTTTCACGGATACCGGTTGTCAGCCGCGAGGATCAGCGCGAACTCCTGGGCGTGATCCGCCGCAACGACATCGTACGCGCTTACCAAACCGAGACTGCCCGCCGTGGGCCGGTACTCAGCGCACTTTCTGGCACCCCTCCCGGAACCCGGAGCGTGCAACTCCCGGTGCCTGAAGATACTCCGTTGAGCGGAAAACGCCTGCGTGAAATCCATCTCCCCGAAGAATTTCTTCTCATCCACATCCAGCGCGATGGACGCAATATTCTCCCCCACGGAGATACCCGCCTGGAACCCGGCGATATCCTGACCTTTCTGGTACGTGAAGACAATGTTTCCAAACTAAAGGAATACTGGCAAAATATCCCCACCGAGGAAGAACCAAAGGACAAATGACGGACAGCAGATGACCAAAGATGAGTTTACAGAAAAACTTCGTATCAGCCCCCGCCCCGTCGTCGTAGATTTTTGGGCGCCCTGGTGCCAACCCTGTTTGCAGATCAAACCCATCCTTCAGGAACTCTCCGAAGAATATGCAGGCCGCGTTGACCTGTGGGAGATCAACACCGATGAAGAAAAAGAACTGATGCGCGCGATGCGCATCCTCGGCATCCCCACACTCTTCATCGTCGACCAGGACAAAGAAATCACCCGCATTATGGGAGTCAAATCCCCGGAGACCTACCGGCAGATGTTCGAGGCCCTGGCTACAGGGGAAGAACTCGGTACTCCGCCGCTGGCAACCCGTGATCGGGTGATACGCATCTCGCTGGCCGCGCTGATTTTGCTCTTTGCCTGGATGTACGGATACTGGTGGCTGATCCCTGTCGGGCTGGCAGTAGCCTTTACCGGTGTCTACGACCGCTGCCCGCTATGGAACTGGGCGGCAGCGCGGTTCAAGAAAAATCTGGCATGACCGGTAACCCTGACGGGAACGCCAGTCATCTATGCCACGAGAAGGAACATACCAATGCGAGCCGTTGACATCATCATCAAAAAACGAGACGGACACGAACTCACCAAAGAAGAAATCGACTTTTTCATTGACGGGTACACGCGCGGGAATATCCCCGATTACCAGGCCTCCGCCTGGGCAATGGCGGTGTACTTCCAGGGCATGACCCCGCAGGAGACCACCGACCTGACCCTCGCGATGGTCAACACGGGCGAGACCCTCGACCTTTCGCACGCCGTCAAAACCGCCGTGGACAAGCACTCCACCGGCGGCGTGGGCGACAAAACCACGCTGGTCGTCGAGCCGGTGGTCTCCGCCTGCGGGCTGCCGGTTGGCAAAATGTCCGGGCGCGGGCTGGGCTTCACCGGCGGCACGCTGGACAAGATGGAATCCATCCCCGGCTACCGCTGCGACCTGACCACCGCCGAATTTCTGGCACAACTCAAGGAAATCGGGCTGGTGCTCACCGGTCAAAGCGCCGACCTGGCGCCCGCCGACGGCAAACTCTACGCCCTGCGGGATGTCACCGGCACGGTGCCCGCCATCCCGCTGATTGCCTCCTCGGTAATGAGCAAGAAAATCGCCGCCGGGGCGCAGGGCATCGTGCTGGATGTCAAAATCGGGCTGGGCGCGTTTATGCAGACCGAGGCGGAAGCCCGCACGCTGGCGACCCGCATGGTCGAGATCGCCCATCTTGCCGGACGAAAGGCGGTTGCCCTGCTCTCGGACATGAACCAGCCCCTGGGGAACGCGGTCGGCAACGCGCTGGAAGTGTGCGAGGCCATTGAGACCCTGCACGGCGGCGGCCCCCAAGATTTCCGCGAACACTGCCTGACGGTGGCGAGTCACATGCTGGTTTTGGGCGGGATTGCCCCCACCGAGGCGGATGCCCGCCTTTTGGCGGAGGCCGCCCTCCGCGATGGCCGCGGGTTTGACCGCTTCCGCGAACTGGTCAGCGCCCAGGGTGGGGATGTCTCCTATGTGGACCATCCCGAAAAACTGCCCGCCGCCCCGCTCATCGAGACGGTTCCCGCACCCCGGAGCGGCTACCTGAACCGGATTCATGCCCGCGAGGTCGGGGAGGCCGTGGTCGCCATGGGCGGCGGACGCGAACGCAAGGATGATCCAATTGACCACGCTGTCGGGGTGGTGATTCACCACAAGGTCGGCGACCGCGTTGAAGCCGGTCAGCCGCTCTTCACCCTCCATGCCCGCGATGCCCAAACGCTGGCGGAAGCCCGCGAGCGGATTCTCTCCGCCCACGGATGGAGCGAAAATCCCGTGGAGCCGTTGCCGCTCTTCTACGGCGTGGTGCGCTGAAAGCCAAAGGAACCGCGCTGTGGTATAATTCGTCTGCACCATACGGGGATGACAGGCTTCGACGGAAGAGGCTGGTCCCGGACTGCGAGCCGAGAGGCGCCGAACTCGTAAAATCAGCGCACACAATTAAGTGCCAACCGCACGAACTCCTATGCTGCTCTCCCCCTCGCTGCCTAATCAGTGAGGTAAGAGCGCATTGACCCACGAAGGGTCACGTCTGCCCGTCACCGACCGCCGGCCGGGGGCGGAGCAGGCGACACAAAAGCCGGCGTGCTGCACGAGGACGCCGCTAATCGTGCAAAAGCGGGGCTTTCGGGCCCCAGCGGCTGGTCGGAGAAACCTTTTGTCGTTTGCAGGTTCTCCGGTGACACCAAGCAAACGACTACGCTCGTAGATGTCCGAGGGTCGAATCTTTCGGACGCGGGTTCGATTCCCGCCATCTCCACCTTGAGAAACGCCCGGCCGCGGTCGGGCGTTTTTGGTTTTTGGGTGCAGGAAGACCCTAAAGGTCTGCGAGACCTTTAGGGTCTTTTTGGATCGGGCCAAAAGTTGATGTACAATTATTTCAGAAGCACCAAGCCCCAATCTTCAACCGCAAACCTGGAAGGAGCACCCTATGGAAAACCTTGATAGCGCAATTGCCGTTTTAGGAACTTACATCGCTCTGATGGCCGTGCTGGCCGTGACCGTGGAGGCGGTGATCAGTTGGATGAAGATTCCGGGCTGGTCGCCACTGAAGGGTAAGCCTTCTCCCGAAGAGGTGCTGAACGAAGTCAAGGTGTGGGTGAGTGAGGATGAATGGAACGAGGGCAAAGCCCGCATTGAAGCCGTCAACAAGGCGCTCAAATCCGTCGGGGCAACCATTCAACAACTCGAGGAGAACGCCAGCATCAGCGAGATCACCAAAGCCATCGGTGAGGCTTCGGCATTGTTCTTTCGGAACGAGCAGCAGCGCCGCGGGTGGATCCGCTTGACCGCGATTTTGCTGGGGATTATCTTTGCCTATCTGTTCCAGATTGATACGCTTGAAATTCTCTCGCCGATTAGCGGCAACGCACAGGAGATACTGGCGCAGGCGATTAACTCCACTTGGGCGCACTGGGTCGGCGTCATCCTCAGCGGGATGGCTGCCAGCGCAGGCTCCAGTTTCTGGCACGATCAATCCGCCAAACTGCGCAACGTCAAGGAGATGCAGGGGATGGTCAATGAGTTGATGAGCAAGGGGTAGCGCACATCAGCAGGCCCTGCCAAGGCAAGACTGGCGGTCCTCGCAGGACTGCCAGTCTCGTGCTTCCGCTCGACGCGATGATAACCTTCGCGCTGTGCCTGCCGAAGCCCGCACGCCAGGGAGACCCTAAAGGTCTGTGAGACCTTTAGGGTCTGGTTTGCGTTTCCGCCCGACGCGGCGGAGATGAAAGACTGCCGGTCTTGGGTGTGCGGGGGGCGTTTTTCCCTCACCCCCGGCCACTCTCCCTAAGGGAGAGGGGGGAGACACCTATCGCGCTGAGCCTGCTGAAGCCCGCATGTCAGGGAGACCCTAAAGGTCTGCGAGACCTTTAGGGTCTGTTTTGCGTTTCCGCCCGACGCGGTGGAGATGAAAGACTGCCGGTCTTGGGTGTGCGGGGGGTGTTTTTTCCCTCACCCCCGGCCCCTCTCCCTAAGGGAGAGGGGGGAGGCCACCGCACGCCAGGGTCTGTTTTGCGTTTCCGCCCGACGCGGCGGCGATGAAAGACTGCCAGTCTTGGGTGTG
>CAZPSL010000082.1:0-19862 GCA_964589145.1 uncultured Anaerolineales bacterium | reverse complement strand
GAGCCGCATGTGGTCACCACCTGGTGGGATTCCGACGACCGGCTGGTGATCCGCACCTCCACACAGGTGCCGTTCCACGTCCGGCGGCAGATTGCCCCCGTGCTGGGGCTGCCCGTCAAACGGATTCGCGTCATCAAGCCGCGCATCGGCGGCGGGTTCGGCGGCAAGCAGGAGGTACTCATCGAGGACGTTGCCGCCCATTTGACCATCGCTACCGGCCGCCCGGTGATTTACGAATGCACCCGCGAAGAAGAATTTTTGGCAGCCCGCACCCGTCACCCGATGAAAATCCGGATGAAGACCGGCATCAAGGCTGACGGAACAATCACCGCCAACGAGATGCGCGTCCTTTCGGATACGGGTGCCAACGGCGCGCACGCGCTGACGGTCACGGGCAACACCGGCCACAAGGCGATGGCGATTTACGTCGGCGACGGGGAATACCGCAAATCGCCCAACATCCGCTTTTACGCCGACATCGTTTACACGAACACCCCGCCCTCCGGGGCCTACCGCGGCTACGGCGTGCCGCAGGGCTTTTGGGCGGTGGAACGTCACATGGAGAAAATCGCCCGTGCGATGAACTTCGACCCGCTGGAGTTCCGCCTGAAGAACGCCATCCGCCCCGGCGAATATCACCCCTTCAGCACCGCCTGGAACGAGGGCCGCGAACCGCGCCCCGAAATCATCCACACCGTCGGGCTGGAGCAGTGCGTCCAGCAGGGCAAGGCGGCCATCGGCTGGGATCAGAAGTTCGGGAACGAAGAATGGCGTGCGGGGCTGGCAGCCCTGCCCTCCGTCTCCCGTCCCCCGTCTCCCGTCTCCCGTCCTCCGTCCTCCGTCCGCAAAGGCATCGGCGTCGCGATGGTGATGCAGGGTACCGCCATCCCCTACCTGGATATGGGCGGCGCATCCATCAAGATGAACGACGACGGTTCGTTCAACCTGCTGGTAGGCGCAACCGATTTGGGCACCGGCTCCGACACCGTGCTGGCACAGATGGCCGCCGAGGTGCTGGGCGTGCCCGTGGAGGATGTGGTGGTCTATTCCAGCGATACCGATTTCACCCCCTTCGACAAGGGCGCGTATGCCTCCAGCACAACCTACATTTCCGGCGCGGCGGTGGTGCGTGCGGCGGAGAAGGTCGCCGAGCGCATTCGGGCGCGGGCAGCGAAGATGCTGGATTTGCCCGACCCCGGCGAGATCGAACTCGCCGACCGGCGCGCTTACGCACCCGACGGCCGCTCCGTCACCCTGGAGGCCATCGCCCTCGACACCCTCCACCAGAACGACCAGGAGCAAATCATGGCGGTGGACTCCTACGTTTCGCCCTCTGCCCCGCCGCCGTTTGCCGCCCAGTTCGCCGAGGTGACGGTGGATACCGAAACCGGTCAGGTGACGGTGGACAAACTGGTGATGGCGGTGGATTCGGGCGTGATTGTCAACCCGGCGACCGCCTCCGGCCAGATTGAGGGCGGCATGACCCAGGCGCTGGGCTATGCCGTCAGCGAGCAGATGACCCTGGACGAGACCGGGCGCATCCGCGAGACCGATTACGACCGTTACCACATCTTCCGCGCCGACGAGATGCCGGAGATGGAGGTCATCTTCGTGGAAACCTTTGAGCCGAGCCATCCCTTCGGCGTCAAGGCGGTGGCCGAAATCCCGATGGACGGGGTGGCCCCGGCGGTGGCGAACGCCGTCCGGGACGCGGTGGGCGTGGATGTGGATGCCAACCCCGTCACGCCGGAGAAAGTCTGGCGGGCACTGCGCGGCAAGGGGGAATGAACAATCGGTACCTCCCGTTTAATTCAGGTTGACAGAACAGCCCGCCAAGTATGAATGAATTTCCCCGCGTCACCCATCTCACCACCGTTCACCGCCCTTTTGATACCCGCATCTTCCAAAAAGAATGCCGCTCTCTGGCTGATGCCGGGTATCCCGTCTCGCTGGTTGCCCGCCATACCGAGCGCGAAACCGTTGACGGCGTAGAAATTATCCCCCTGCCGCGCTATGCAAACCGCTTTGTGCGCATACTCGCCGCCCCGCTGAGTGCCTTCCGGCTGGCACGCAGAACCCAAGCAGAGATTTATCATTTTCATGATCCGGAGTTGTTACTCGTCGGTGTACTGCTCAAATGGACAACCCGCGCCAAAGTGGTCTATGATGTCCATGAAAATCACAGCAAAAAGATGCGCTCCCGCGAATGGATGCACCCTGCCTTGCGGCTACCGGCATCTTTTGGCGTGAAAATTGTCGAAAGGCTGACTGTACCTTTGTTTGATGCTCTGGTTTGCACTACAGAGCATATTGCAGCCCTGTTCCCATTTTCCCGGCGGAGAATTGTTGTAAAAAATTATCCTCCTCTTCGGGCAACTTTCCCCTCTGATGCGTCTCAATACGCTCCCGATAACCACCGCGTCATTTACACAGGCGGATGGACTGACCATCGGGGCATCTATCAAATCATCCAGGCTTTGGAATACGTCCGGTCACCCCATGTCCGGTTGACCCTGCTGGGGCCGCTCGTTGATCCTCATGTTCAGGAGAATGCAAAATCATTGCCGGGTTACACAAGGGTGGACTACCTTGGAACAGTACCTTTCTCCGATGTGCTGACTCATCTGTCGGCTTCGGCGGTTGGTTTGGTATGCAACCAGCCGGAACATGATTACGACAAGGCCCAGCCCAACAAACTTTTCGAATACATGGCGGCCGGATTGCCGGTAGTTGCTTCCAACTTTCCGTTGTGGAGAGAAATTGTCGAAGGCAGCCAGTGCGGCCTGACGGTAGACCCCGCCCAACCCCGTGAGATTGCGCAAGCCATTGACACCCTGTTGCAAAACCCCCGTTTGCGCGCCGAAATGGGACGTAATGGCCGGAAGGCCGCCGTCAACAACTACAATTGGGCCAGCGAGAGCAAAAAACTCACGGCCCTTTACATGGAGATATGCAACGCATGATTTTTGGCTATACGAATATCCTTGTCCTCTCGCCCCACACAGATGATGGCGAGTTGGGGTGCGGCGGCACCATTGCCCGCCTTATCCAGGATGGCGCTGCTGTGCATTACGCAGCCTTCTCGACCTGCGAAGCATCCGTTTTACCACAATTCCCGGCAGACATATTGAGCACTGAAGTCCGGGCTGCCACGCAGACGCTGGCAATTCTCCCTGCCAATATCACGGTTTACAATTACCCTGTTCGGAAATTCCCGTCACACCGCCAGGAAATTCTGGAAATTCTGGTGCAGTTGAACCGCAAAATACGCCCGGACCTGGTTTTCATCCCCTCTGCGGATGATGTTCATCAAGATCATCAGGTGATTTACCAGGAGGGCGTGCGCGCTTTCAAACAAACATCGCTGCTAGGATACGAACTGCCCTGGAACAATTTGCGCTCCAGTGCAAACTTCTACCTGCGCCTCGAGCAGGAACATCTGGAGCGCAAAATCCAGGCAATCCAATGCTACCAATCGCAAAAACACCGCCGCTATATGCAGCCGGAATTTATCACAAGCCTGGCAGCGGTGCGCGGTGCACAAATCGGCGTTTCGTTTGCTGAAGCCTTCCAGACGATTCGATGGATTATTTCGTGAATGAGCAACCGCCTCCCATAATCCTGATCGGGGGAACCGGCCGTTCGGGAACAAACATCACAAAAACTTTGCTCTCGCGCCATCCGGCGGTTGCCAGCCTGCCTTTCGAGCATCGGTTTTTGATTGACCCCGACGGGCTGGTGGATTTTTACCGCAGTTTCACAGCAGCCTGGTCTCCCTACCTGGCAGACCGGCGCATCAAACGGCTTGAAGCGCTTCTTCTCACGCTGGCGAAGCAGTCCGTATGGAGCAGATGGCTGGGAAATATCATTCTCAAACTGAATCGGGATGGCAGAACGCTCTCCCCGCGCTGGTATCACCGCTGGAACCTGAACGCATCCTTCCCGAATTTCGAATCCCACGTACAAGCCCTGATTGCCGAATTGCGCGATTTTACTTTCCCGGCGGCCTGGTCGGGTACTGAAAGTTACACCTGGCATCCCCGCATTTACCATGCCGCCCCCAAATCCCGCCAGGAATTAGCCCCAATTCTGGGAAAATTCGTCAACCGCGTAACCCGGGAATATCTGACGAAAACCGGCAAGACATTCTTTGTGGAAGACAACACCTGGAACATCCTTTTCGCCCGCGAATTGCTGGAAATACTCCCCCAGGCAAAAATCCTGCACGTCTACCGTGACCCGCGGGACGTGGTAGCATCCTGCGTTCATCAGCGGTGGTGTCCCAGCAATCTGGAACAGGCGGCTTCCTGGTACCTTGACCTGATGACCTATTGGTTTACCGTACGCACGGACCTCCCGCCCCAAAGTTACTACGAATTCAAACTGGAAGACCTTGTCACCAAGACCGAGACGATCGTGCAGGAAATCTGCCAATTTGCCGAACTGCCTTACCATCCCGCAATGCTGAAAACTGATCTGAGCAAATCCCGCAATGGGCGTTGGCGGCACGATTTTTCCCCGGAAGAACAACATCGCTTGCAAAACATCCTCGGCAAAATAGCCATTGAACTGGGCTACAGATAGCCTCCCGAACCTCCTGCCGGTCTCTCCCTCCATGCGCATTCTCTACCTCTCCCAATACTTCCCGCCCGAAGCCGGGGCTACCCAAACCCGCGCTTACGAAATGGCCTCCAACTGGGTGCGGCTGGGACATCATGTCACGATGCTGACCGAATTCCCCAACCATCCGGCGGGCATCATTCCCCCGGAATACCGCGGCAAACTCTACGAGCGGGATACCCTGGACGGCATTGAGGTCATTCGCGTCTGGGTAAAAGCCTCCCCGGTGAAAAACTTTCGCAGCCGGATGGCATTTTACCTGACCTTTATGTTCAACGCCGCCCTCGCCGGAGTATTGCTGGCGCGCGGAAAGTATGACCTGATCTACGCCACCTCCCCGCCGCTGTTTGTGGGCGGAGCCGCACTGGCAATCCGTTCCCTGCGCCGTATCCCCCTCGTTTTTGAAGTCCGTGACCTGTGGCCGGAATCTGCCGTGGCGCTGGGCGAACTCTCCAATCCCCGTGCCATCTCCCTGGCTGCCCGCCTGGAAGAAGCCTGCTACAAACGGGCGCGGGCCGTTGTCGTCGTCACCCGCGGAATTCAGAGCCGCCTGCATGAACGCGGCCTCCCCGCCGGGAAAGTGCACCTCATCCCCAACGGGGCCAATGTTTCCATGTTCCGCTACCGGCCCCAGGGACGGGTACGCATCCGGGGCAAATTGGGGCTGGAAAACAAGTTCGTCGCCATCTATGCCGGGATTCACGGAGTCGCCCAGGGGTTAGAAACCATCATCGAAGCCGCCCGCCTTCTCCAGAATCAACCCGAAATCCACTTCCTGCTGATCGGCGACGGGCCGCAAAAATCGGCCATTGCCAATCTCGCCCGTCAGTACGACCTCCCGAATATCACCCTGCTCCCCGCCCAGCCCCGCGGGCGCATCCCCGATTATCTCTCCGCTGCTGATGCCGCCCTGGTTCCCCTGCGGAATGTGGAACTCTTCAAAGGCGCGCTGCCCTCAAAAATCTTCGATGCCTGGGCCTGCGAGCGGCCTGTTTTGCTCAGCGTGGATGGCGAAGCCCGCCAGATTGTCAAGACCGTGGGCGGCGGCATCTTTATCCCCCCCGAAGATCCGGAAGCCACTGCCCAGGCCATTCTGTCACTTCGCGATCACCCCGCCGCGCGCGTCCTGATGGGGGCGCGCGGCCGTCAATACACCGTGGAACACTATTCTCGCCGGGCACAGGCCGAAAAACTGATGGGCATCCTGGAGAACCTTGCATGAAAATCATCAACATTGTGGGGGCCCGCCCCAATTTTATGAAAATTGCTCCCCTGATGCGGGAGATGCAGGCACACCCCGAACTGGAGCCGGTTTTGCTGCACACCGGGCAGCATTACGATGCCAATATGTCACAGATTTTCTTTGACGAGTTGGGAATCCCGCGCCCGGAGATCAACCTGGGCGTGGGTTCCGGCAGCCACGCCTGGCAGACTGCTCAAATTATGCTGCGCTTTGACCCCGTGCTGCTGGAACAGCGCCCCGACTGGGTGCTGGTGCTGGGCGATGTAAATTCCACCGTGGCTTGCAGCCTGGTTGCCGCGAAACGCCACATCCCCGTAGCGCATGTGGAGGCCGGGGTTCGCAGTTTCGACCGCACCATGCCCGAAGAAATTAACCGCATTGTCACCGATGCCCTCGCCGACCTGCTTTTTACCCCCTCTCGTCAGGCCGACAAAAATCTGCGGCAGGAAGGTATTCCCGCGGAGAAAATTTATTTCACGGGCAATATCATGGTGGATACCCTGCTGCAATCGGCAGAAATTGCAGCACAGCGGAAAACCTGGGCGCGCTGGAATTTACCTCCGCAGGGCTACGCGGTGCTGACACTGCACCGCCCCGTCAATGTTGATAACCCCGATGTGCTGACCCGTCTGGTGGATACACTTGCACAGGTGGCTGATCAACTGCCCCTGGTGTGGCCGCTGCACCCGCGGGTAGCCCGGCGGCTCTCGGAATTTGGGCTGCTGCCGCGCCTGAAAGCCGTTCCCGGCCTTTTGGCAGTCGAGCCGCTTGGCTATCTCGATTTTCTCAGCCTGCTCACCCAGGCAAAAATGGTGTTGACAGACTCCGGCGGCATCCAGACAGAAACATCTGTACTTGGCGTTCCCTGCCTCACCCTGCGGGAGAACACCGAATGGCCGGTCACCCTCAGCGAGGGAACCAACACGCTGGTCGGCACCGATTCCCGGCGCATTTTACATGAAACCCAACGCATTCTGGACGGAGAAAGCAAGGCCGGACGGGTTCCGGAACGGTGGGACGGGCAAACCGCCCGCCGCATTGTGAATGTATTGCTGGAACAAATTGTCTAACGGCATTACAATTGGCATCGCGCCGGTATTCCCGCAATATTTGCATCCGCCAGCACATGGCAGAAATTGACAAAAACGAGAGACTGACGGCTGATTAACAATCTCCAAAACACCAAAACCATGACACAAACCAACTTCCCCACCCACGCCCTGATCACCGGCGGAGCCGGCTTCATCGGAAGCCATCTTGCCGAGTCGCTGCTCGCCCGCGGGCAGCGCGTAACCATCATTGACGACCTTTCCACCGGACGATTCGAAAACATCGCACACCTGACCGGCCATCCGCTGTTCCGTTTTGTGATTGACACCATCACCAACGAGACGGTGATGGACCGCCTGGTGAGCGAGGCCGGTGTCATCTTTCATCTGGCGGCAGCAGTCGGCGTGCGGCTGATTGTTGAGCGGCCTGTTCACACCATCGAGACCAATATCATGGGCACCGAGGCCGTTTTGCGGACCGCCCGGCGTTACCGCGTCAAAACGCTGATTGCATCCACCTCGGAGGTTTACGGCAAAAGTAACCGTGTTCCCTTCCGCGAGGATGATGACGTGGTGCTCGGCCCGACCTTCCGCAGCCGCTGGTCGTATGCCGCGACCAAAATGGTGGATGAGTTTTTGGGGCTGGCTTACCATCAGGAGCAGGGGCTGCCGGTGGTTTTCTTCCGTCTGTTCAACACCGTCGGTCCCCGGCAGATCGGGCAATACGGGATGGTAGTGCCGCGCTTTGTCCGTCAGGCACTCTCCGGAGAGCCGATCACCGTCTACGATGACGGGCTGATGACACGCTGCTTCATGCACGTTGACGATGCGGTACGCGCCATCATCGCGCTTGCCGATGCGCCGGAGGCCGTCGGGCAGGTATTCAACGTGGGTGCCACAGATGAAATCAGCATCCTCGATTTGGCGCGCACCGTCCTTGCCGCCGTAGATGGCAGCGGTGAACTGCCGCCGCCGGATGACCCGCGCATCCGCTTTGTGCCCTACGAGCAGGCTTACACCGCCGGTTTCGAGGATATGCGCCGCCGCGTGCCCGATACCGCCAAAATCCGCGAACTCACCGGCTGGCAGCCGCGCTACGACCTGCACAAAATTTTGCAGGATGTGATTGCAGAGCAGTCAAAAGACCGGGCAGCCGCGCCAGTGTAAAATCAAACCGTTGAAAGAGTGCAGGGAGCGCAGGGAGCGCAGGGCGCCAGGCAAATGTTGTTAAATCGGGTATGATAGATACACAGGACTTTCACTTGAGTGGTGTTTTGGGCACGCGAAGCACGCAAAAAACACCATTTTTTCCTGCGTTTCAGTGAAAGCCCTGATTCAACGCTATTTGAAAACAGGAGGCTGTGATGTTGAAAGAGTTCAAGGAATTTGCCATGCGCGGCAACGTGATTGATATGGCGGTTGGCATCGTCATCGGTGCGGCGTTTGGCGCGATCATCAAATCGCTGGTAGATGACATTCTGATGCCGGTGCTGGGGCTGCTGTTCGGCCAGGTGGATTTCACCAACATGTTCATTGTGCTGCACAACGGGAAGCCCGCCCCGCCCTACGACACGCTCGCAGCAGCGCAGGAGGCAGGCGCGGTGACAATGAACTACGGTTTGTTCATCAACGCGGTGGTGAGTTTTCTGCTGATTACGCTGGCAATTTTCCTGCTGGTACGAGCGATTAACCGCGCCCGCCGGGAAGAGGAAGCCCCGCCCGCAGAGCCAACCGAGAAGGAATGTCCCTACTGCTTCACGGAAATTCCCATTCAGGCAACGCGCTGTCCGCATTGCACATCATCGCTGGAATAAGGCGCTATCGTGACGCAGAACTTCGCGCTGAGCGATGGTTTGTGGGATTTTGCGCGTTTCAGTAAAAGACCGGATCTGCCCCGAATTTCGGATAAGGTGCGGGCGGAAGTCGTCAGCGGTTTGCCGCGGTTTGGTCTCCGGTTTTACGGATTGCCCCCCCGCTTTCGGGCATGCGCCAGGATTTGCCCGGCGCGTGCCTCCCAAGAGTAATTTTTGGCATCGGTGCGAGCCTGAGCGGCGAGGGACGCCCTCACCTGGGGGCGGGCACGCAGATCGTGCAGAGCAGAAACCCAGGCGTCAGGGTCATTCGGCGGCAGAAGCACCGCGTTGGAGGGGTTGAGCACCTCCCGCAGCACAGGCAAATCGCTGGCGAGAATCGCCCGCCCGCAGGCCAGATACTCGAATAATTTCATCGGGCTGAGATAGGCGGCAATGTCCCCGCCGGAGGAGGCGGCAACGCGGCGCTGATAGGGCATCAGCAGGACGTCACAGGCAGCCTGGTAGCGCGGCAGTTCCGCGTTGGGGACAAAGCCGGTCAGAATGACGTTCCCCAGGGCGCGGGATTCCGCCTGGGCGCGGGTACGCTCCACGTCCGCGGGTTCCCCGCCGACCAGCAGGAAGGTCATCTCCGGCAGGCGGGCGGCGAGATCGAGCATCAGCCCCGTGCCGCGCCCAGAATAGAGATGGCCGGTGTAGCCGACGGTGAAGGTTGCAGGTTGCAGCCCGAGGGTCGAAAGTTGGCGTTGGGCGCGGGCTTCGGCAGGAGCGGGGAGGTTCTCGTAGCGGGCCAGATCCACACCATCCGGGGCGATGAGTACGGGGAGGCGGGTTAACGCGGGGAAACTTCGGGCGAGGGCATCCCGCAAGGCAGCGGTGATCACCACAAGTTCCAGTGCGCCGCGCCCCTTCAGGAAACGGGTCAGCAGCCAGGGGGCAAGAGTCCCCCGGGGAAAATCGTGAATCTCAAAAATCACCGGCATTCTCAAAATGCTGGCGAGTGCGGCGGCCTGGGGCAGTCGAGTGTAAATCAGGCCGATGCGCAGGGCACGAATGCGGCGCAGGGCGGCGAGCGCGTAATCGTAACTCCGCAGGCGGGTGCGGCGGGGCAGCCATTCAACCGTGAAACGGTGACGCAAGCCGTAATGACGGGCGAGATCGCCCCAATCGGGGGGGGGTGGCGTCCTGCCGGGTATGAGTACGGTGACTGTGTGTCCCAACGCGGTGAATGCCTGCGCCATTTTCATTACCTGGATGGTGTTGGCGCGCCGCGCAGGGAGGTGCGTGGGGGCGATGATGGCAATTTTCATGCTTTCAGTTTGCGCGCCAGGAGAATGAAAATACCAACGGCCGCTGCGCCCCAAACCAGTATGGTCAGGCAAATGGTGCTGATTGTCACAGCCAGGTCCGGGTTCGCTGTGCGCGCCAGAATCCCAGGCGCTGGCGAGGAGCGGGACGCCAGTGCAGGTGATTGCTTGGTGAGGTGCGGCAGGGGAGTATCGGTTGGCGGCAACGTGAGCAGGATTGCCGGGGGCGGGATCAGCGTTGCAGTGGGGGTGGTTGTAGGGGTTGCCGTGATAGTGGGCGTGTGGGTGTAGGGTGTGGCAGTCAGCGTGGGCGGGGCGGGCGTGCGGGTGCGGGTTGGGATGCGGGTGCGGGTTGCCGCGGCAGGGCGTTTGGTGCGCGTTGGCTCTGAAAAAGCGCGGCGGGTTCTGGTGGGGGTGCGGCTGGGCGCGGCAGTTTGGTTGCTGGCCGGTGGAATGCTGGCCTGAACCGGCCCATGATATTCAATGGTCTGGTCGGTTTCGATGGCTTTGAGCAGGTAGTAGTAGGTTACCCCGCTGGTAACGTTTTCGTCCCGAAACTCGTAGGATGCACCAATGACATCACTGCCCTGTGCGGGGATGAAGGGCGAGATGTTGGTGTAATCGCTGTAGGCAGCATTCGGGTTGGTGGTGCGTGCCAGGAGGAAACCGGCGTTGTTAAATTCGGTGGCAGTTTCCCATCGGATCCGTATTGCAGCGTCCCCCTGGGGTGCCGCGCCAAAATAAGCCAGATCAACAGCAGCCTGTGTGCGCTGGAACAATGCGAAGAACAGCAGGACAATCAACGCAGCCAGTGCAGAGAAGGGGAGGCGGGTTCCGGACATGGTGACTGAGTCCTGTTTACTGCTGGCTGCTCATCGATACTACGCCGCGTTCAGCAAGTTCAGCGAGAAAGTTCAGCGTATCGGCTTCGGCAGTGTGAGGATCGATGTCAAATTGCCTGCTGACGAGAATGGCAATCTGGCGGATGCTGCGGTGACCATCGATCAGTTCCCAAACCGTTGCGCCGACGTCGTTGAGTACGCTCACTTTCCCTTGCAGCGGATGCAGCAGCACCGCTTCGTCTCCCGCGATACGGCTGACGACCTGTGGGTTTGGGATGGGTACGGTTTCGGGAGTAAACGGGGGTGTTTCCATGATTTTGCTGTTTCTGCCGGTTTTCCCGCCCGGCCGCGACGCTAATGAAGGCAGAGGCGGGAACGAGCAGGGTTTTTACGGGTGCAAATCCTGTTCAGAATTACCGTTACCCTGGTTACGGCGGTATTTTCGCTCCGTCCTGACGGTTACGGTTGTCCATTGCAATGCCCTGATTGCAAGGCGGAATGGCAGCCGCAAGAAGCGGGCAATGTTGTACACCTGCCATTCCCTCCGGGAAAGTTTTGCCAGCAACAAGGCAATCTGCCGTTGGCGGGCGGTTTGCAGGTTCCATGTGCCGCCGGATTTCCGAACACGGGTTACCCGACCGAGAACGGAGTTCGGGCGGATGGGGGAATCAGGCCGCAGCACATTGTCGCCTTTGGTCTGCAAAAACTCACCGGATTTGTGAATCAGACGGTGGGTCAGGTAATCGTGTTCCCGGCGGATAACAATAATATCACCAATGCGGCAGGTTTCGGGAGCGGTGCGCTCCACACCGACCACATCTCCGGTTTGGAGCAACGGCGACATACTGCCGCTCGTCACCCGGAAGTAGACTGTTTCCCCGGCGGCGAGTCGCTCGTCGATCAGACCGGAGACGGTTTGGTGGAGCGGGTGGCCCATCGCGTTTCACCGGACAACGAGCGGCAGAAAGATGTCGAATTGTTCCCGCCGCGTTATCAAAACCGCCTGGCGGGTTTCAGCAGAAACCGCCAAGGATTGGGCGGTGACAACAACGGTATCCGACGGTGCGCCATTTACTGGAACGTCCACATAGATAATGATTTGCCCGCTTTCGCCGGGATTGAGTTGGCGGGTTTCCGTAATCGACTGTTGAACAAGCCACTGGTTCCCGCTTGTCTGGATTTCGTATTGGTCATCATATCGTCCCGTATTTTGGATGGTCAGCGTGTAGATGGCGGTCTCGCCGGGTGGTGCAGTCTGGGCTGCTGAGGCGGGGTACAGTGAAAATTCATAATTCCGGGGAACGCGGGTTACCAGTGTGGAAGTTTGGGGCCGGGGCAGCCCGTTTACCGGAAGTACCGTGAGATTTGCACGGTCGCCGCACCCCTGACAGTCAGGAGTGTCAACGGTAACAGACAACGCCGCCTGCGCCCCCGCGTCGATCCGGATCGTTGACGTGGATACGGCAGCAGGCCAGGTTTGCCCCGTCAAATGAACCTGATATGTGTTGCTGTACATTCCCCGGTTTGTGATTGTGAACGTGTGTGTTACCGTAGTAACCGGCACAGTCGAAATTGTAGATGTAACCGGCGTCAGAGACAACCCGTAAACCAGCGGGATATCCGTATGGAGTTGGGCAGCAAAGGCGTATCGGTTATTCCCGCGGGATGTAATTGTAAATGCCGCCGTATCCGCTACATCGTACTGCATGGGAACTGTGACCTCCACAGGGATGGTGAGTACCGCATTGGGCTGCACCAGTGGCGTTGTGGTGTACGGTAGCGTAGTTACCCAATTGCTGTGAATACCCAGACGGTAAGAATCAGAAACAGGGCTGGTATTCGTAAGCGTGATTGTGTGGGTAACGATACCACCGGGCGTTAACGTCGTTTGGCGGCTCTCATCCGGAGAAGCGGAAAATCCCTGATATGGATTCCGGATTTCCATCGCCGGGTCGCCAAACACCGTATAAGTATGCAGCAGGTCCGGATGAACTCCGGCGGTGTAGAGTTGCAGTTTGGCGTACAGGGCAGCGCGTCCCAAATTCCAGGTGCCGTTCGCCAGCAGGGCTTCGTAGAAACCCTTGTGCAGCACATCATGCCCGCTGGAAATGCCTAATCCGGTGGGGGAAAAAGCAGCAACTGCGCCATTGGTATCCATGCGTACAATTTCCTCAATCATTGATGTTCCCGGGTATCCCGATGGCCCGTCCCAGAAACCATCCAGACAGTCCATCGAGATGATAACCGGCAACTGACCGGCATTATCCAGATCAGGAAATTGTACCGGCGTAAAGATGTATTCATGTGACCAGCGGTTAACACTGCCATGCCCGACAAAATTGACAATGAGCGATCCCGTGCCATTGATTGTGCCGGTAATCGCATGGCGCACCGCATCGCATTCCGGGGAGCCGGAACCGGTTACGGGGCTGCAATTGTACGCATCCTGATAAATCTGAAAAGCGGATGCAAAAACATCGGGCAGTACATAATCGCGAGCGACTTCATCCGCCAGCACAGAGAAATCCCCAGCGTTATCCGTATTATCCGCGATGAAGAGATGGTTGTTCATCCACGGTTTGAAGTCGCTGGCTTCGTAGGTGTTCAATTTGGCGCGGTAAGCATCAATCTGATGACTGTTCTCCACCGGCAGGCGGGCAATGAACACATCGGCCAGGGGGTCATTCCCGATCACGTTTGCCAGCAGATTAGCGGAATCCACCTCGCCCTGCCAGGGGTCTACCCAGGCCAGATAGGGAGGGATATACTGCACGCCGCTGCCGTAGTAGGCCGTGTTGTCGTTGTGCAGGTTGAAATTTCCGTCGCCGACCAGAAGGGCATAAACCGGCGGAGTGCTCCATTCGGAGAAAGTATACGCCAGGAAGTTTTTGATCGCAACCGGGTGGAAGATGCCGTAGTTGAACTCGTTGTAAAGGTCTTGAATGTCAATAACTGTTGTGCTCAACCCGGATTGCGCCGCGCGGTAGTTTGCCAGGGCTTGCGTTGCGGTCATCAAATCGTGATGCGTGATGAAGGCATAATCCACGCCATCATTCATCGCGTCCCAGTCGGGTGGCTGATAGTAGGTAATGCGCCCGCTGCCGGGAGATTGGGGATTCCCGTCCATGGCGATGGTGCGGGTCACAGGGCTGCTGTGGGTGATGGAAACTGTCACCTGCCCGCTGCTCACCGACGGGTTGAGCACGCGTACCGGCTCCAGCGGGTTGCTGACATCCAGCACGCTGAGACCGCCTGTATCGCCAAAACCGCTCACCTGGTACTTCTGCGCGCCGCTGGCAGCATGGCCGAAAATCAGGGCATTGCCATCCGCCCGGAACAAGCGATTATACTCGACCTCGAACCAGTCAAAATAATAATCGGGCGCAAAAATTTCCGGCATGGTGCTGACCATCTTCACCCGCAAGGTGTTTCCACCATTCAGGGTCATTGTCGGCGCAACGGTTCCCTCAAAGCGCAGACGGCTCTTGCCCGACCAGTAATCTTCATCCAGGATATCGGTGGTAGAGTTGAAATAGATCTGCGAATGGTGATCATCTGCCGGCCCGGAGTTGTAAACCGCGGCAACCAGTTCGCCGCGCACGATGGCATCCGGCCCGCTGGCACTTGGGGCGGTCAATGTGGTGGTGTACTCAAAAAACACATCGTTTTGCTGAATGCGCTGCCAGTACCAGGTATCTTCCCCGGTAAAAAGCGTGGTTTTCCAATTGTTGCGCTGCTCCGCGTGGACAGTTGCCCGGTAATACGGCACCGGCGCGTCGGGGTTGCCGCTGGGGTCGCCGTCCAGCGTGGACATCCGCAGCCCGTTGGATGCGCCCTCGTAGAGCCAGTACACGTTCCCGTAAGTGTACTTTTCCAGCATAACAGCGCTGAACTCCGGTTTCCAGAACGCGTAACTGCCATCCGTCAACTGTTGGGTGAGCGTTGCCCAGAACTCATTTTCGTTTTGATACAAATCTGCAAGGTAATCGCCGCGGAACCGCTCGCCGTAAAACAGAATGTAATCGCCGGGGTCGAAGGAACCGTCCGTCTCCCCGACGACCTGAATGGCAACCGCCCGTCCCTGGTTGGTCATTTGGAGTTTGCGCGGGTCCATGCCTGCGGCGGCGGGGCTGACGGCGGTCAGTTCAGCGTAGGTCAGTTTGTAGATGCCGTCCTGATCAATCGCGATGCGATAACGATCCCCGATCTCCGGGGGGACGACCTGCGGTGCGGATTTGGGGAGGGCGCGCCACCCTTTGGCCTGTTCATAGTTCAGAAGTGTGCCCGCCAGCAGCGGCTCGAAGGGCGACTCCGCCTTTGATGTGGCGGGCATCCCTGAAGACAGCATCTTGCCGGATGGATACGCAAAGCGCAGGCGAACCCGCACGTCCGGGTGCCAGACCAGGGTTCCCGTCCGCGGGTCGTACTCGAAGGGGCGGTATTCAACCCGCACCACGCGCTGATCGCGAATCCAGGCCTCGTCAGCAATGCGGGCAGTCGGGGATGGTTTGCCCATTTGAAGCGCGGGCGCAATTGTCACCGGACTGGCGGGGAAATCGTCACCCAGGGCAGGCGTGCCGGGGATTTCTCTCACCGTTGTCGGCGCGATTTGGTATTTTCCGGCAATGGGGAGCGATTTGTCGCCGATAACCTCCAGTGTGACCACCGCTTCCGGCGGCACCCCTACCAGCGCACCGAGCACGGGCAGCCTGTCCTGACCGTTTGCTGCCAGCGTTGCGCCGGGAACAGTCACCCGGTCAAAATCCTGCCCGGCAACTGTCTCCGTCTCAACCTGGTAAGACGGGGCGCTGAGTTGCAACTCAATTTCTCCGGAATCCAGTGATACAATCTGGACAGATGCCGGTTGGCCGTTTGGCGATTGCCGGGCGCGGGCAGACGGCACAGCCGGAAGACCGGAAACCGTCAGCATGACGGCCAGCAGAAGAATCAGAAAGGCTCGTTTAGCGTTTTGCATAGTGCATCCCTGTACGTGACTGCCGGATTATAACGCCAAACTTGACCGTGTTGGTATAACCTGCAAAATTCTTAGTTGGCGCTTATCTCTATGATTACGCTTCAGTACCTCGAACCCGGCCCGCATCTTACTGAGATCACCCCCCGGATGGCGGGCGACAAACTGCGTGCCGCCCTGGACATCCTGCCGATAGACATTCTCCTGCTGGGCTGGAACCTCCCCGGCCCGCTGGTGGAGGTCTGCCGGGAGGAAACTGCCCGCCGCGGGGTCAAACTCTACCGCTGGCAGCCCCTGCTCACGGGCGATGGCGTGTTTCGGCCCTGGGGAGAGTGGCAAACCCGCAATCTGGATGGACACCCCCTGATGGGCCCTGAAGCCAGGGAGGAATTCACCTTCGTCTGCCCGAACCACCCCGAAGCCCGCGCCGCCGCGCTGGATCATCTGGAAGCGGTCTCCGGCCCGGAGATTTATGACGGGATTTTCTTCGACCGGATGCGGTTTCCCTCCCCGGCGGCCAATCCCGTCGAGGCTCTGGGCTGTTTCTGTCCCCATTGCGAGCGCACCGCCGCCGACTCAGGGCTTGACCTTGACAAGGTTCGCACCTATCTGCGTACAGCCCCCGCGCCGACCCTGTTTCACGATGTGCTGGAGCCGGGGAGCATCACGCCGTTTACCCGTTTTCTGGATTTCCGTCAGAAGGTGATCACCCGTTTTGTTTCCGAGGCGGCGAAGCGTGTCCGTGCCCTGGGGCTGGAAATCGGCCTGGATTTGTTCACCACCTCCCTGATGCGGCTGGTCGGCCAGGATTTGGATTCGCTCCCTCTGCTGGCCGACTGGAGCAAATTGATGATTTACACCCACGCTTTTGGGCCTGCCGCCCTGCCCTACGAGTTGGCGCAACTGACCGACTGGCTTTCTGCGGAAATTCCCTTTAGTTCGGATGGCCCCGACGGTGAACCGGTCTGCCGTGAATATGGGCGGGCGCGCCAGTTGGCGCCGAGCGGTACCACCCTGCTGGCGGGTATCGAAATGGTCGAAATCCCTGGGGTCTGCCAACTCACCCCGGATGAAATCGTCCACGACCTGAACGTGCTCAACGGCCTTAACGCCGACGGCCTTGCCATCTCCTGGGATTTGTGGCAGATTCCCCTGGAGCGGCTGGAACTCGTCCGTGAAATCTGGGGCCGCTAACCTTGAACTTGCAACCTTCCACCTTCAACGCTTATGACCCGCGAACGCTACGAACAACTCAAAAAGGAAATCCACTTTCACAACTACCGCTACCACGTCCTTGATGATCCCGTCATCAGCGACGCCGAGTACGACCAGTTGATGCGGGAACTCTACGCCATCGAGGTCGAGCATCCCGACTGGGTGACGCCGGATTCCCCCACCCAGCGCGCCGGCGCGCCTCCGGCGGAGGGCTTTCCCAAGGTGCGCCACCCCGCGCCGATTTTGAGCCTCGCCAACGCCTTCAGTGACGACGACCTGCGTGCCTGGCTGGAGCGCATTGCAAAACTCGACCCCCGCGTGCTGGATACCGACTTCACCGTGGAACCCAAACTGGACGGCCTGACCGTGGTGCTCCACTACCGGGACGGGGTTTTCGTCCAGGGTGCGACCCGCGGGGACGGCGAAGTGGGCGAAGACATCACCGCCAACCTGCGGACGATTAAATCGCTGCCGCTGCGTCTGCCGGTAGCGGGAGGCCGTCAGCCGTCCGCCGCCCCCCGTCCCCCCTCCTGCCTCGTCGTGCGCGGCGAAGCCTTCATCCGCCTGCCGGATTTTGCTGCCCTCAACGCCCGCCTGGAGGCCGCCGGGGAGAAGACTTACGTCAACCCGCGCAACACCGCCGCCGGAGCGCTCCGCAACCTCGACCCCTCGGTCGCTGCCGCCCGCCCTCTCACCCTGCTGGTGTACCAGATTGTGGCCTGGGATGATTCGCGAGAAAGGAGGAGCGAGGAGGGCGGCGCGGATGCTGGTGTCTCGACCGCGGCGGCGGATGCTGCCTCCGCTCGACGCGATGATGGACGGTCGTCAGCGGTCAGCGGTCAGCCGTCAACCTCCAACTTGCAACCTTCAACCTCTAACTTGCAACCCGCCACCCAAACCGAAACCCTCGCCTACCTGCACGCCCTCGGCTTCCCCGTGCCGGAGTACACCCACTGCCGCAACCTGGAGGAAGCCATCGCCGCCGTGCACGCCTGGGGCGAGCGCCGCCCCTCGCTGGATTACGAAATTGACGGCGCGGTAATCAAAATCAACGATCTGAAACTCGCCGCCGCCCTCGGCACGGTGGGCAAAGACCCGCGCGGCGCGATCGCCTTCAAATTCCCCGCCCAGGAAGTCACCACCCGCCTCAATGACATCGGCGTGAACGTCGGGCGCACGGGCGTGCTGACCCCCTACGCCATCCTGGAGCCGGTGGAGGTCGGCGGGGTGGTGGTGCGTCAGGCTACCCTGCACAATTTCGATTTCATTGCCGAAAAGGACATCCGCATCGGTGACCGGGTGCGCATCAAGCGTGCCGGCGATGTGATTCCCTACGTCATCGGGCCGGTCACCGCCGCCCGCACCGGCGACGAGCGCCCCTACACCCCGCCCGAAACCTGTCCCGCCTGCGGCCAGCCCGTGGAGCACCTGCCCGACGAGGTGGCCTGGTACTGCGTCAACGCGGCCTGCCCGGCGCAACTCATCCGCAACGTGGAGCATTTTGTCTCCCGCGGGGCGATGGACATTGTGGGATTGGGCATCAAAATTGTGGAACAACTGGTCTCGGCCGGACTCATCCACGATGTGGCTGACCTCTACACCCTGAAGCGCGAATCGCTGCTGGAATTGGAAGGGTTCGCCGAAAAAAAGGCGGATAACCTGCTTCGGGCGATTTCCGCTTCCAAAAACCGCCCTTTGAGCCGTCTGCTGACCGCCCTGGGCATTCGCGGCGTCGGGGAGGTGATCGCCGCCGAACTCGCCCGCCGCTACCCCGACCTGGACGCTCTCGCCGCAGCCTCGGTGGAAGAACTGGAATCCATCGAGGGCATTGGCCCCAACATCGCCCAGGCAATCGTGGACTGGTTTGCCCGTCCCGCCAACCGCAGGGTACTGGAAAAACTGCGGGCGGCGGGCGTGTGGCCGCGGGCTGAGATTCAGCCTGAGGGTGAGGAGCCGCCCAAAAGCCTGGAAGGCCTCTCCTTTGTGGTCACGGGAACTCTTTCGGGGTTTACTCGTCAGGAAGTGAAGGAATACATCCAGTCGCACGGCGGCAAAGTGGTCAGCGCGGTCAGCAAAAAGACCGATTACCTGGTCGCCGGAGAAAATCCGGGGTCGAAACTCGCCAAAGCACAATCGCTGGGCGTGCCGGTCATCGGCGAGGACGACCTGCGGCGGATGGCTGGCACATCGGCAGGACTTTCGCTCTGAGCGATGGAAAGTTGAAAGTTGGAGGTTGAAGGTTGAAGGTTAGAGGTTGAGGATGGTGTGTGCAAATGAAAATCCGCGAACGAAACAAATATCACGAATAACCTTTAACCCGCAGCCTCCCTACGGTGCAGGCAAAAGATGTAGAAATCGGGCCGCCGCATGTCTCTGCCCTTCCCCCGGCGGGGCGGGATGTTCGGTGCCTGTCCTGTTCGCTAAATGAAGACTGGCAGTCCTGGCAGGACTGCCAGTCTTGTGTGCGGGGCGAGGGAAACACATAGGAATTTCTACAACATTTTCCTGCAACGCCCCCTACCCCAGCCAGGCGGCGACTTCGCGCCCCAGGTTTTGCAGCGCGCCGATCCGGCGTGTGCATTCGGGCAGGGAGTTGATGAACAGCGCGCCGTACCGCTTGGTTAGCACGCGCTTGTCGAGAATCACCACCACGCCGCGGTCGCTCTCGGAGCGGATCAGCCGCCCGAAGCCCTGCCGAAAGCGCAGAATCGCCTCGGGGAGGGCGTACTGGTAAAACGGGTCGTCAAAAGTCTCGGAGCGGGCGGAGATGATCGGGTCGGAGGGCACGTCAAAGGGCAGTTTG
>CAZPSL010000081.1:0-11328 GCA_964589145.1 uncultured Anaerolineales bacterium | reverse complement strand
CCTGCTCCGTCAAAACCGCCCTCTCCGCCCTCGCCTCCCGACTCCCCACTCCCGACTCCCGACTCCCAACTCCCAACTCCCGCCTCCCGACTCCCGACTCCCCACTCCCGACTCCCGACTCCCCACTCCCCACTCCCGCCTCCCCACTCTCCACCCTCGACTCCCAAACCCTGCTCGCCCACATCACCGGACGGAACCGCGCCTGGCTGCTCGCCCACCCCGAAGCCGAACTGACCCCGGCGCAGGTGCAGGCCCTGGAAGCCGCCCGCACCCGTTTGAACGACGGCGAACCCCTGCCTTACATCCTCGGTCACTGGGAATTCTACGGCCTCGATTTTCTCGTCACGCCCGCCACGCTCATCCCCCGCCCGGAGACCGAGTTGCTGGTGGAACAGGCGCTGGAAGTGATCGGGAGGCAGGGATCAGGGAACAGGAAACAGGAGACCGCCGCCCGCCTGGCCGACATCGGTACCGGAAGCGGCTGCATCGCCGTCACCCTGGCGGTTCATGCCCCCGAAGTGCGGGCGATCGCCGCCGACCTCTCCGCCGAAGCCCTGCAAACCGCCCGTGAAAACGCCCGCCGTCACGCCGTCAGCGACCGGGTTCACTTCGTTCAGGCCGATTTGTTGACCTTCACCCTTCAGCCAGCAGCCTTCAGCCTGATCTGCGCCAACCTGCCCTACATCCCCACCGCAACCCTGCACAAACTGGAAATCTACGGGCGGGAGCCAACCCTGGCACTGGATGGCGGCAAAGACGGGTTGCAGTTCATCCGCCGCTTGATGGCACAGGCCGCGCACACCCTGACCCCTGGCGGGGTACTGCTCCTGGAGATTGAATCCACCCAGGGTATGGCAGCCACCTCCCTCGCCCGTCAGTTCTTCCCCGGTGCCGAAATCACCCTGCTCCCCGATTTAGCGGGGCACGACCGGCTGCTGAAGGTGGAAAAAGCACCAGTTCACAACTGACCCGGAGCCGAAGCACATCATTTGAAAATGTCCAAACGAGAATTCCGCAACCGTCTCAACGACCTGAGCACCAAAGAGTGGCTCAAATTCCAGAAATCGTGGTTTATCCACAACCCGCCGCCGCGCAAAAAGGGCGTCCTGCGTCATCCTGCCAAGTTCCCCGAAACGCTGGCGCAGGAGTTCATCGAGTTTTTCACCAAAGCGGGGCAGTTTGTCCTCGACCCGATGGCAGGCACCGGCAGCGCGCTGGTTGCCGCCCTGCGCACCGGACGGCACAGTTACGGCGTGGAACTCAACCCGACCTACGCCGCCATTGCCCGGCAGGTGATTGACGATGAGCGCAAAACCCTGAGCGCCGCCGCCGACCCGCTGATCGCCGAGATCATTGAGGGGAACGCCGCCGATTTCGCGGATTTCGCCGCCGAGTACGACATCCCGCCGATTGACTACGTGATCACCTCCCCGCCCTATTGGGATATGCTCCACGCCCGCGGCGCGCAGACCCAGAAAAAACGCCGTGCCAATGCTGCCTTGGACGTGGTTTACTCAAACGACCCGGACGACCTCGGTAACATCCACGATTACGAGGCTTTCATAGAGAAACTTGTTGCCATCTACGAAGGGTTGCAGCCCTTTTTGCGGGAGCGCGCTTACCTGACCATCATCGTCAAAAATGTCAAAAAGGGCGGCAAAATCTACCCCTTGGCCTGGGATTTGGCCCGCCGCCTGGGGGAGACGTACACGCTCAAGGATGAGCGCATCTGGTGCCAGGATAACCAGCGTCTCGCCCCCTACGGGATGGGCAATGCCTGGGTGAGTAACACATTTCACCACTATTGTTTGCAGTTCCGAAATGACTGACAGCGCAGCCATGCTCACCGCCTCCGACTTCCTCAACCTCCCCTACACGCCGGATATGACTCAGGCTGGCATCCGTTACGCCTGCCGCTCGCTGCCGCATACCTACAACCGCATGGGCGGCAGTCCTCTCAAACGCCTGCGGCGGATCGTGGCGGGCAAGGGCGTGGAACTGGCCTTCAAGCGATACCTGAACCGGAACAGCATCCCGCATGATGTGATGGGCGAAACACCCTTTACCGATCCTGACCAGTACGATATCGCCATCGGCGGGCGGCATTGTGATATCAAAAGTTTCCTCATCACCAGCAAAAAACGTATCCGCAGTTTACGGCAGCACCCGGAACAGCTGCTTGCAGCCCAGGCACTTGTGCCCGTTGACCAAATTGAACGCAGGCAAAAAAACAACAATGATATTCTCATTTTTGCATTTCTCACCGCGTTGCTGACAACAAACCGGGATACCCTGCAAAAAGCCATTGATGCCGGACAGCCAATCCACATGATTTACGCCATGCCTGAAAAGTGGGCTAGGCCCGAAAAATGGCAGGGGCTGGGTGAACTTGTCCTCAAAGCCAACACATCCGGCGAGATCAAACTGGAACTTGGCGGGCAGAATCGGCAACGGCGTTTTCAGAGCGAGCAAGTGATTTTGCCGCCCAAAACGCGCCGTACCGCGCAATCGGAATTCAGCGCGCTCAGTTATTTGCATGTCCCCAGAATTCCGGATGGAACAATTGGTATCCACAACAGCCTCTTGGGCGATACGGTGCTGATTGAACCCTCTGAATGGGGAAACATCTGGGTTTACGGGATGGAAGTCATCTTCACGGGGTACATCACCCGCGGGGAATTCCGTCAAAAGGCAGAACGGCTCCCTGCGGGCCGCCCCACCTTCCAGTATTCCCGTACCCGCACGGAGAATTTCACACTGCCGGTTCGGGGGTTGTCTCCGCTAAAGGAGTTGTTCGCGCGGGCCGGAGCGTGGGCGGAGAATCGCTAACCACCGCCGACCCGCCGACCCGCCGAATCGCTGACTCGCTGATTCGCCGAATCGCTGAATCCCCGAATTTGAAGTACAATTGTTCCACAAATCCCGGTGAGCGTTGATTGGCACCGTCCCGGGCGGAGTCGCCTGGCAAATTTCACAGCCCGCTCATCGCCAAAGAAAAGGAGAAACTCATGTACCAGAAAATCATCATTGCCGGCAATTTAGGCCGCGACCCCGAAATGCGTTACACGCAGTCGGGGCAGGCGGTTACCAATTTTTCGGTGGCGACCAACCGCCAGTACACCGCGTCGAACGGGCAACTGGTCAAGGAAACCATCTGGTTCCGCGTGTCCGCCTGGGGAAAACTGGCTGAGACCTGCAACCAGTATTTGCGGCGCGGCAGCAAGGTGTTGGTGGAAGGCCGTCTGAATGCTGATGCCCAAACCGGCGGGCCGCGAGTCTACACTCGCCAGGATGGCACCTGCGGAGCGTCGTTTGAGATCACTGCCGGGACGGTGCGTTTCTTGTCCACCCGTCAGGATGATGAGGCTTATCAAGCCGCCAACCCGTCGGGCGGCGAACCGTCCGCTGCTGCGGATGACATCCCCTTCTAACACGACGATTGCCTGGGGCATTTGCGTTTCGCAGTTGCCCCATGTTTAACTCCCCTGGAGATCTCCATGACCCAACCTGACCCCAAGAACCCGCCAAAACTCCCCGCCCTGAAGATACCGGAAGACCTGCAACCGCAGTATGTCAATGTGGTTCGGATCACCCATTCCCCATCCGAAATGGTGATGGACTTCGCCCGGATTTTGCCCGGCGGCACACCGCCTGAAGTGGTCAGCCGTTTGCTGATGAGCCCCTTGAGCGCGAAACTGTTCCACCGCGCTCTGGGCGAAAACCTGGCAAAATACGAAGCCAACTTTGGGGAGATCAAAGTTCCCGGTGGCACCTCCTCACTGGCGGAGCATCTCTTCCGCCCGCCGCAAAAGTAGAATCGATTCGACGTGGTCATCCCGGCAGGATGACCGCCCCTCGCCAAAACAATGAAAAATCTGGACGAAATTATTGAACGTGCCCACCAATCGTTTGAAGACCGCACCAAGGTGCGCGATCAGGCACTGAAACAGGCGCGGCGGCTGACAAGGTATTGCGCTAATGCAATCCGCGCTATCCATCGCGATGAGTGTGCTCTTGCAGAAGAACACCTGATTGCTGCTGCTGAACTGGTTGCCGAACTCAATGCTGTTGCTTCCAGATATCCGGATATTTACTACGCAGGGTATACGCAAGATGCGCTCAAGGAATATACCGAGGCCCAAGTTACCCGTGCTTTAATCTCCGGCAGAGAACTTCCCTCCCCGGAGGAACTCCGCGTCGAGTACAACACCTATCTGAAAGGGCTGGCTGAATCCGCCGGGGAACTGCGCCGTCGCACGCTGGACATCCTGCGCCACAACCGCTACGAGGAAGCCGAGCGGCTGCTTGGATTTATGGATGAAATCTACGCTGTGCTGGTGACCATTGACTACCCCGACGCGATCACCGGCGGGCTGCGCCGCCTGACCGACATCGTACGCGGCGTCACCGAGCGCACCCGCGGCGACCTGACCATGAGCCTCCGTCAGGAACGTCTGGAGCGGCAACTGCGGCGGTTTGAGGAACATATCGGGGACCGGTGATTTGGGAATTTGGTAATTGGGGATTGGTTCTCCGCCACCCGCCATCTGCCATTTGTCATCCATGAAACCCATCCGCGCTTCCGAAATCAGCACCTTTTTGTTCTGCAATCGCGCCTGGTGGTACCAGCGCAAGGGAACTGTCTCCATTAACACCGAGTTGCTGGCCGAAGGGCGCGAACTCCACCGCAGGCATGGGCGCGCCGTCTTTATCAGCGGACTGCTGCGCACGCTGGGTTACATCTTGCTGCTGATTGCACTGGTGATTTTGACCGCGTATATCACCAACCTGGTGTTGATGTAAGTTGGTGGAAGGTAAACAGGGATCGGGTATCAGGTATCGGGTATCAGCAGGGTGTTAATGCCCTGTTTCCCCATTTCCCTGCCTGCAACTTCCCCACCCTCCACTCCCGACTCCCAACTCCCGACTCTCGACTCCCAACTCCCGCCTCCCGCCTCCCCGCCCTCCCCATGCTCCCGATTATCGCCATCCTTGCCGTCATCACCGCTTTGCTGCTGTTTTGGCTCTCCGCCCGCAAGCAGAAAACCGCGGGGCTGCCCGGCGGACGGATCATCTATGCGGATACCGGCGATTGGCAGCCGGTCGAGAAACCGCTCTACGACCCCATCCTGGGGCTGACCGGCAAGCCGGACTATCTGGTAAAAAAGGGGAAGCAGATCATCCCTGTGGAAGTCAAATCCTCGCGGGTGATGGCCTCCCCCTACGATTCGCATATCTTCCAACTGGCGGCATACTGCTACCTCGTCGAGCGCGAAACCGGCATCCGCCCGCAGTATGGCATCCTGCACTACCCGAAACGTACCTTTCGCGTGGATTACACCCCAAAATTGGAAGATGCCCTGCTGGAATTGATTGCTGACATCCGCTACCAGGAGCGGCGCACGGTGGTCAACCGCTCCCACGAAGACCCGCGCCGCTGCGCCGCCTGCGGATACCGCAAGGAGTGCAAACAAAGCCTGGTAGAAGCGAAGTGAACCAACCCGCGTACCCGCAATGAAACCTCCCTCCGCCGCCTCCCCGCCCTCCTTCCGGCGCATCACCATTGCGGCGCATCCTCAACTGCCGCAGGCCTTCGCCGCGGCGGATGAAATCGCGGCTTTTTTGCGCTCGCGCGGCTTCCAGGTAGATACCGCCGCCTTCGGCGAACCGGCCCTGCGTGACAAAATCACCCGCCGCCAGACCGACTTGCTGATTGCCCTCGGCGGAGACGGCACCATGCTGCGCGCCGGGCATCTCTGCGCCCCGCACGATGTCCCCATTTTGGGCATCAACCTGGGAAAATTCGGCTTTCTGACCGCTATCCAGCGCGAGGAGTGGCGGGAATCGCTGGAAAAACTGCTGAACGGCGGGGGCTGGGTTGAACACCGCATGATGCTGACCGCCGAGCAAACCCGCAACGGGGAGACCATCGGCAAGTGGGACGTGCTGAACGAGGTCTTCATCGGGCGCGGGGCGGTGGTACGCCCGGTTCATCTGGATGCGCAGGTAGACGGGCGTTTTTTGAGTACCTACGTCGCCGACGGGCTGATTGCCGCCACTCCTACCGGGTCTACCGCGTACGCGCTGGCCGCCGGGGGGCCGATTCTGCCCCCGGAGTTGCGGAACATCCTGCTGGTGCCGGTCGCCCCTCATCTCTCCATTGATCGGGCAATCGTGCTCTCCGAGGGGGCTTCCGTCACCATCACCGTCCGCAGCGCTTACCAGGCCATCATCAGCCACGACGGGCACGCCCCTACCTCCCTGGAGGAGGGCGATCAAGTCCATGTTCGTTCCGGCCATCATACGGTAAAATTCGTGCGCATCCAGGACCCCGGTTATTTTTACCGCAACCTGACCCCCTACATGTACAACAGCCCGCTGACAGGAAAGACTCCGTGACCGACACCCCCACTGACACCCCGCTCCAAATCGAGCCGCTGTACTGCGCAAACCACCCCGGCGTGGAAACCATGCTACGTTGCAACCGCTGTAACAAGCCAATTTGCAGCAAGTGCGCCGTGCGTACCGAAACCGGCTACCGCTGCCAGGAGTGCATTCGCGGCCAGCAAAAATCCTTTGAAAACGCCAAGCGCATTGATTACCCCCTGGCATTTTTTACCGCCCTGATTTTGTCGTACCTTGGCGGGCTGATTTTGCCGCGCCTGGGTTTCTTCATTCTCCTGCTGGCACCCGTTGCCGGAACAGTCGTCGCCGAGGCGGTCCGTTTTGTCATCCGCCGCCGCCGGGCCAAAAACCTGTTTCTCACCGCCGCCGTCGGTGCCCTGCTCGGCAGCCTGCCCGGCTTGCTCAACCAGTTTCTCTACATAGACCTGTTCGGCATCCTGTGGTACGGCATCTACACCGTGGCAGTAACCTCGACCACCTACTACCGCCTGCGCGGGATCTTGTTTCGCCGCTAAAAGGCTCCCGCCCTGACTCACCATGCTCACCGAACTGCGCATCACCAACTTCGCCATCATTGACCGTCTGGAACTCCAGTTCGATTCCGGGCTGACAGTGTTCACCGGAGAGACCGGCGCGGGAAAATCCATCATCATTGACGCCCTGGAAACCGTGCTGGGGGCGCGGGCGGATACCTCGCTGATCCGCAGCGGGGCGGAGCGGGCTGGCATTGAGGCCGATTTCCGCATCCCGGAGGCGGTGCGCGGCCCGGTGAGTGCCCTGCTCGAAGCCGAAGACCTGCTCGACGACCCCGATTACCTCACCCTGGGGCGCGACCTGCGCCAGAACGGGCGCAGCGTGGCGCGGGTGAACGGGCGCAGCGTGCCCGTCAGTTTGCTGCGCGCCCTTGGCGAATATCTGGTGGACATTCACGGACAGTCGCAGCACCTCTCACTGCTGCGGGTACGCCAGCACATCCGCCTGCTGGACAGTTACGCCGACAGCGGCGACTTGCTCGCCGCCTACCGCGGGACCTACCGCTCCCTGCTGGAAACCCGCCGCGAACTGGAAACCCTGCACCAATCCGAGCAGGATGCTGCCCAACGCGCCGACCTGCTGCGCTTTCAGGCGGAGGAGATCGAAGCCGCAAGTTTGCGCCCCGGCGAGGAGGACGACCTGCGCTCCGAGCGCACCCGCCTGACCAACGCCGAAGGGCTGGCGCGGCTCGCCCAGCAGGCCTTGCAGTTCCTCGATGAGGGCAACCCCGAAAGCCCCGCCGCCACCGACCTGCTCGGCGGCGCGCTGGACGCGCTCAACAGCCTGGCCCGCATTGACACGGAGCAGGAGAAACTCCGCGAGCGGGCGACCGCCCTCTTTGAAGAGACCGCCGACCTCAGCCGCACGCTGCGCGATTACCTTGAAAGTGTGGAATTTGACCCCAGCCGCCTGGAAGAAGTCGAAGAGCGGCTTGACCTGATCGGTTCACTCAAGCGCAAGTACGGCGGCAGCATCGAGGCGGTGCTCGCCGCGGCCGAAAAGGCCCGCGCCGACCTGGAGGGCATCACCCACGCCGAGGAGCGCATCGCCGAACTTCAGGCGCGGGAGGGTAAACTGCTCGCCCAACTGGCGCAGCGCGCCCTGTCGCTCTCGGAGCGGCGGCAAACCGCAGCAGAAGAACTCTCCCGCTCCATTGAGGGCGAACTGGAAGATTTGCGCATGTCCGGGGCGCGGTTCCGCGTGGATTTTCGGCGGCAGGCAGACCCGCAGGGGGTCCCGCTGCCCGACGGGGAACGGGTCGCCTTCGATGCCGAGGGAATCGAGCGGGTTGAGTTTCTGGTGGAGACCAACCCCGGAGAGGGGTTCAAGCCCCTGGTGAAAATCGCCTCCGGCGGCGAAACCGCCCGCCTGATGCTGGCGCTCAAAAACGTGCTCGCCAAAGCCGACCGCGTGCCAACGCTGGTCTTTGACGAGATTGACCAGGGCATTGGCGGGCGCGTCGGGGCGGTGGTGGGGCAAAAACTTCGCGAACTGGCGCGCCGGCACCAGGTGCTGTGCATCACCCACCTGCCGCAACTGGCTGCCTTTGCCGGGCGGCACTTCCAGGTGCAGAAACAAATCGAAGGCGGGCGAACCACCACAACCGTCACGGAAGTCGAGGGAGATGCACGCATCCGTGAACTGGCGCAGATGCTCGGCGCGGTCAGCCTGGGAACTTTGAAATCCGCCCAGGAGATTTTGCAATCTGCCCAGGAAAAAGCGGGGTGAGTATTCCCCCTCACGGAATTTCCGTTTTGGCGCCACTCTCCTACAGGGAGAGGGGGCCGGGGTGGGGGAAACACCGTCCCTCTATGGCAGTTGCACGTACCCTCAAAACAGATATGATTTGCTGCACGGTGGTTTTTCGGGCAGGCTTCGCACTCCCCAGGGAAGGGGGGACTGGGCTTTTCGGTGTGTGTGCGGCGCACACACACCTGACAACTACACCCCTCCCCAAAATTTCCGCTTTGGTTCCCCTCTCCCAAAGGGAGAGGGGGCAGGGGTGAGGGCGGGGGATGGGCTGGGGGTGGGGGTACACTCGACAATGCAATGCTGAATTTTGCTCAATTTCTACATCTTTTGCCTGCACCCCTTGATGGGTTATGCCAGCCCCAATTCTGCCAGTTTCTCCGGGGTGGGGTAGCCGTTCTCATCCCAGCCGCGGACCGCATAGTATTCGGGGAGCATCTTGTCGAGATCAACCACGCGGCCTTTGGCAGGGCCTTCGGGCAGCGGTTCGTTCAACATGCGCGGCGGGAGCGTATCCTCCGTGGAACCGGCTTTGAGGATGAACATCCGCTCCAGGTTGTACACCCGCTCGGCGGCCTGCATGATCTCCTCCGGCGTGTAGTTCGCGCCCGTGGTCAGGTTTACCACCTCGGAGAACAGCACCGGCCAGATCATCAACTCATTGGTGAACACATAGCGCACCGAGAAGAACACGCATAACCCGGCGGAATCAATCAGCGCAAAGGCATCCTGGAAGCGGGCAACCAGTTCGCCCTTGCCCTCGGTGGTCAGCGGGTCGGCCTTGACCGGCACCCCAAAGACCTCCTCATAGGCCACATCGCCTTCCATGTGAGAAGCCCCCTTGTTGGATGTGGCGTACAGCAGCCCCATGCCCTGCGAGCCGCGCGGGTCGTAGCCGGGGAACTCCTGCTTGCGGGCGGTAATCGAGACTTCAGGATGTTCGTAGTGGTGCGCCAGGCGGTAACTGCCCTCCGCCAACTGGTGGCCGAAGCCCTGACGGTAGGCGATTTTCTCCACCATTTCGATGACCACGTCCGGGTCGCCGAAGCGCAGCGGGCCGCCGGTGATGGAATCGTCAATGATTTCGCGCTCGTAAAGTTCCATCCCGGCGGCGATGGTCAGCCCGGTGGAGATGGTATCCAGCCCCAGTTCGTTACAGCGATAATTGGCCTTGAGCAGCGCGGCCAGGTTGTCTATTCCGCAGGCCGAACCGAGCGAGGAGATGGTTTCGTATTCGGGGCCTTCGCCCTTGCCCGCGTATTTGCCGGTGGGCACCTCGGTATCCCGCCCGCAGGCGATCGGGCAGCGGTAGCAGGGCTTGGGTTTGATCAGGTACTGCTCCTTGAGGGCTACGCCGTCAATGTTATCCACGCCTTCGAACACGCCGGTCTGGAAGTTGCGGGTGGGCAGGATGCCCATGGCGTTGGTGATTTGCGGGACGTAAGCCGTGCCGTACTCCCGCAAGGACGAGCCTGCCTTCATATCTGCGCCCACCTGTTTGTTCAGGCGCAAACTCAGGTCGCGCATCGCCTTGTCGTCGTAAAAGGCGGGATTTTTCTTGCCCTGAACGACCACGCCCTTGAGTTTCTTGCTGCCCATCACCGCCCCCACCCCGGAGCGGGCGGCGGCGCGGTGCTTGTCGTTCATAATGGCGGACATCAAAACGCGGTTTTCCCCCGCAGGGCCGATGCAGGCGACTTTGGCCCTGGGATCGGTCTCCGAGAGCATAATTTCCGTGGTTTCAGGGACTTCCTTGCCCCAGATGTGACCTGCCGGGCGCAGTTCGGCGTGATCCTCGTTGACCCAAAGGTAGACCGGCTCCGCTGCCGCCCCCTCGAAGATGAACATATCGAAGCCGGTGCGCTTCATCCAGGTGGGGAAATCGCCCCCGGAGTTGGAGTGTGCCAGCGCGCCGGTCAGCGGGGATTTGGTAATCACCATGTAACGGTTGCCCGTGGGGGCGGTGGTCGCGGTGAGCGGCCCGGTGGCGAAAATCAGTTTGTTCTCCGGGGAAAAGGGGTCCACCTGCGGGTCTACTTCGTCGTACAGGTAGCGGATTGCCCAGCCGCGCCCGCCGATGTAGTCGCGGGCGAGTTTGGGGTCCACCTCCTCGGTGGTGATTTTGCCGGTTGTCAGGTTCACGCGCAGGATTTTGCCATGCCATCCGTACATTTGGGGTCTCCTTGTGTAAAAGTTTTGTGCAATCTATCCGCCTGCCACCGCCGAAAAAGCCGCGATTTCGTCACCGTTGCTGAGCAGCGCATCCGGGGCAACGGTCAGGCCGTTGAGCAGGATCACGGTTTCGGGGCCAAGGGGCACATTGAAGCGGGTCAGCGCGTCCGCCGCGGTGCTGCCGGGGGGCAGTTCCACTTCCACGGTGCTGTGCCGCGCTTCCGGGGGCAGCAGGTCGCGGTAGGTTGCAATCAGGCGGAGGCTGATTCTCATGCGCTGATTTTAGCACGGATGGGGGCGAGATTCAACCGATTTACCGATAGAGCGCAGGCAAATGTTGTAGAAATTCCTATGTGTTTCCCTCGCCCCGCACACAAGACTGGCAGTCCTGCCAGGACTGCCAGTCTTCATTTGGCGAACAGGACAGGCACCGAACACCCCGCCCCGCCCCGCCGGGGGAAGGGCAGA
>CAZPSL010000080.1:0-8991 GCA_964589145.1 uncultured Anaerolineales bacterium | reverse complement strand
CGGGGCGGGGTGTTCGGTGCTTGTCCTGTTCGCCAAATGAAGACTGGCAGTCCTGGCAGGACTGCCAGTCTTGTGTGCGGGGTGAGAGAAACACATAGGAATTTCTACCCCCTTTGTCTGCTCCGGGTGCAGGCAAAGGGGGTGGAACTACGGTGTTTCCCCCACCCTCACCCCTAACCCCTCTCCCGTCGGGAGAGGGGAACCAAAGCGGAAATTTTTGGGAAGGCGGGGGAGGGGGAAAGGAAGCAGTACCCATAGGACTGCCCAATTTCTACATCTTTTGCGGGTATCCGGTCTTCAGGGCTTCTTGAAACTTCCAAAAGGCGCGATAGAATTACGCCCTTACGCATCACTCCACAAAAACTTCAATATGCTCGCCGTCCTCTTCATCCACCACGTCCACGATTTTGCCGGTTATACCATCGTTCAAGGCTTCGGTAACCGCACTCATCAAATCACCGATTTCCACCTCATCGGGGGCGTACTGCGCCGCGATGCCCAGCCCGGCCTCCACCAGCCGCATGGGAACGTTCACATTGACCTTCGAGCGGTCCGAACCGGTCTCCGTGACCCGCACCCGCAGCCAACGCCCCTTGCGGGCGGATGCCAGTTGCTGCGGAGCGGCGGGCTTCAGGGCTTCCAGCAAACGGGCACCCTCTTCTGCCGTGATCTTGCCTTCCTGCACCATTTTCAGGATTTTCATGCGTTCTTCAGTGGTTGTCATGGTTATCTCCTTCTTCATTTGTTGTCAATCATTGGAAACTGGATAAACAGGGGGAACTGGTAATCAGGTGGTCGGGGAGCAGGGGGCAGTATTCGCCGACTCGCCGACTCGCTGACTCCCACCCTCACCCAATAAACACCTGCACACGCACATCGTCGTCTCCGTCAATGTCCACAAGCAGTTGCGTATCGTCTTCGGCTTCGTCCGCCAGCGTCAGCAGCATTCTGCCCAGATCCATCCCTCGGGATTTTGGGATGAACGGGCTGACAATCCGCAGCCCCCAGGCGGTAATGCGCACCGGAATCGGGAAACTGATGGCAATGCGCTGCGGGGTCTCACCAGGCGGTTGCTGCACCCGAAGGTGAAGCCACAAGCCCGTGCGGCTGGTCACACCCAGGATGAGGATGGACAGCCCCAGCAGCAGCGGCACAGAAGCACACAGTACCCAGAACCCGCCCCATACAGCGTACATCCACCACGCGCCCAGAACGAAAGTCAACGCGCCAATGCCCGCCGGGATAATCCACCAGCGCTTCCAGCGGCGGATTTCTTCGGAGTCGGGGGGATTAATCCGGGGAGGCGGAGGCAGAACATCCTCAGGGAAGGCAGTTTTCCCGGGGAAGTGCGGCGAGCCGGAATTTGAGGCGGGTTCCGCCGCCTCGGGGTTGGGAATCTCTCCAGATGCGGAATCCAGCGCATCCAGCAGCCGCAAGGCTTCCTCCTCCGAAAGCGTCCCTGCGGCCACCATCTCCAAAACTTTCTGACGTTCCAAATCAGCGGTCATGGTTTGATCCTTTTAGTTTTTGCATTGCATCTTCAAAGGTGATTTCGCCCCGGTCGAGCGCGTCCAGAATCTCCTGCCTCTCCTGCTGTGAACGCACAACAGGCGGCTCCTCAATTGGCTGATAGCCCATCGCCTGGATAACATCGCGCAGCCGGTTGCGGATGGTCGGATACGAGAGATTGAGTACCTTCTCAACACGATTGATTTTGCCCTCGCAGCGCACAAAGGTCTCCACGAAAGCAAGTTGCTCCGGTGTCAGTTTCGAAAAAGCGGTGACCGGCGCAGCAGGGGCAAATCGTCCCTCGATTGCCGTCTCACACTCCCGGCAGACGAACCTGGTGACAAACACTTCTCCGCCGCAAAGCGGGCAGCGGGCTGGCAAATTTTGCATACCGCACTCCTTTCAGTATCGAATCACAGTTTCTGGATGTCGCTCTGTTAGATTATATTCAAAATTTCAATAAAGTCAAGGGCAAGTTTGATATTCTTTATTTTCTAGTGAAGATTTTTTAGTTCTCCTTGAATTTTCTTTGAGTTTTGGGACGAGATAATCACCGTCGAAAGAAGTTCGAGGCTGGCTTTGCCGGGCACCCGCCCGTGCGGGCCACTGTCAATCGGTGCAGGTCGGTGGGCGCAAGCAAATGTTGCAGAACGACGGTGTTTCCCCCTTCCCCTGCCTTCCCGAAAATTTCCGCTCGTTGGGTGCAGGCAAAAGATGTAGAAATTGAGCAGTCACAAGGACATTGCTTCTTCCCCCCACCCAACCCTCCCCCCGGCGGGGGGAGGGTTGGGTGGGGGGAACCCAGACGTTTCTACAACATTTGCGTACACCCCATACGCTCGTTTTCTTGACACCCGTCCCCGTCAGGCTTATGCTCATTACGCGGCAATGCCGCCAAAACAACAACTTCGTAACAGTCTGTCCGTGCCCGATGAATGCGCTATGAACGGAGCGACAAATATGAGCGAACACCCCGCACCCACCATCAAGGTACCCAACCCGCCAAGCGGGTTCAAAGCCATTCCCTGGCGGCTGCCAATCTGGTTATATCGGCTAAAACTTGGTTTCCTGCTGGGACACCGTTTTCTGCTTTTGACCCACACCGGACGGGTGAGCGGAGAACCCCGCAATGCAGTTCTGGAGGTCATCCACTACGATGCGGCAACCGGCACCCATTACGTTGCCTCCGGGTTCGGGGAAAAATCTCAGTGGTACCAAAATCTGATAAAAACTCCGGAAGTGACCATCCAGATCGGAAACAGGAAAATCCCCGTCACCGCGGCGCGGCTCTCCCCAGAGGAAGCAGAGCGCATCTTGCGAATTTATCGTCAAGAACACCCGAAAGCCCTGCGGGAGTTGAGCAAAATCCTGGGTTATGAGTTGGACGGGACGGAGGAGAATTTCCTGGCGTTCACGCGTGCTCTCCCCGTAATCGCGTTTCAGCGAAATTCCTAGCCCCTGTTATGAACTTTCCTGCCTGCCCCCGCCCCTGCCACTCTCCCTAAGGGGGCGGAGCATCTCCCTGTGGTGTTCCCGCACTAACCAGTGTGCTTCTGTGCGTGCCGTGCCGCGAATTGCTGCCGCCACTCGTACAGGCGGTTAAGCGCTTCGATGGGGGAAAGCGTGTTCAAATCCAGTGCTTCGAGTTCCTCCACCAGGGGATTGGTCTCCGGGAAAAGGGCCAGTTGCTGCGCAGCATGGGGCTCAATGCGCACTGCCTTGCCCGAGGAGGCTTCCAGTTCCTGCAAAATTTCCCCCGCCCGCTGGATAACCGGGCGCGGCATCCCCGCCAGTTGCGCCACATGGATGCCGTAGGAGCGGTCAGCCCCGCCGGGGACGATGGTGTGCAGGAAGACCACCTCCCCATCCGCCTCGCTGACCGCCACATTGAAGTTCGCCACCCCCGGCAGAAGGTCCGCCAGTTGGGTGAGTTCGTGGTAGTGGGTGGCGAACAGGGTCTTGGCGCGCAAATTCGGGTGGTTGTGGATGTATTCGATCACCGCCCAGGCGATGGAAACCCCGTCGTAGGTGCTGGTGCCGCGCCCGATTTCATCCAGCACCAGCAGGGAGCGCGGCGTGGCGTGGTTGAGAATGTTCGCCGTCTCGACCATCTCCACCATGAAGGTGGACTGCCCGGCGTGAATCTCATCCCGTGCGCCAATGCGGGTGAAGATGCGGTCCACCAGCCCGATGCGCGCCGCCTCCGCGGGCACGAAACTGCCCATCTGTGCCATCAGCGCGATGAGGGCAACCTGCCGAAGTGTCGTCGACTTCCCGGCCATGTTCGGGCCGGTGATGATGTGGATGCGGGCCTCATCGGCGAAGGTAGTATCGTTGGGGACAAAACGCTCGCCGCCGGTGAGGGTGTGCTCCACCACGGGATGCCGCCCGCCGCGCACTTCGAACACGTCCTCGGCGACAACTTCGGGGCGGGTGTAGCCGTTGAGTGCGGCGGCTTCCGCCAGCGCGGCGAGCACGTCCAGGCGTGCCAGGGCGCGGGCCGTGCCCAGCATCTTCGCCGCCGACTGCGCCAGCCGGGCGCAAACCTCGTGGAACAGCCGCCGCTCAATCTCCTTGATGCGCTCCTCGGCGTTGAGCACCAGGGCCTCATACTCCTTCATCTCCGGCGTGATGTAACGCTCGGCGTTCACCAGCGTCTGCTTGCGGATGTAATCGGCGGGCACCATGCCGGTGTTGGCTTTGGTGACCTCAATGTAGTAGCCAAAAACCTTGTTGTAGCCCACCTTCAGGGTCTTGATGCCGGTACGCTTGCGCTCCACCGCCTCCAGGTTGGCGATCCACTCGCGGGCGTGGCGGGAGGATTCCAGCACGCCGTCCAGTTCGGGCGAGAAGCCGGGGCGGATGATGCCCAGGTTGCCGAGGGTCTGCGGAGGCTCCTCCTCGATGGCGGATTCCAGCAGGGAACGCTCCGCCTCGCAGAGGTGGAACTCCGCCAGGATGCCGGTGAGGGGTTCCGCTTCCGGGGGCAGGATTCCCCTCAGGGCAGGGAGTTGGCGGAGGGTGCTTCGGAGGGCGACCAAATCCCGAGGCTGCGCCGTCCCCCCGGAAATCCGGTTGGTGAGGCGTTCCAAATCGCCGAGCGGCTTGAGGGCGGCGCGCAGTTCGGCGCGCAGCATCCCGTCCTCGAAGAAAAATTCCACCCCGTTCTGCCGGGCGCGGATGGCCTCCACATCCAGCAGGGGCTTGCTGACCCACTGGCGCATCAGCCGCTTGCCCATCGGGGTGACGGTGTGATCGAGCACGCCGAGCAGGGAGCCGTCCACCGAGCCGTCGCGCAGGGTTTCGGTGAGTTCCAGGTTGCGGCGAGTGGCGGCGTCGAGGGTCATGAACTCGGCGGTGCTGTAGGCGCTGAGGCTGGCGAGCAGTTTGAGGGCCGCGGGCTGGGTTTCGGCGAGGTACTGCACCAGCGCGCCCGCCGCCCGCACCGCCAGGGGCTTGCCGCGCATCCCGAAGCCGTCCAGCGTGCCGGTTTTGAACTGGTCTTTGAGGGCGGTTTCGCAGCGGGCAAACTCGAAACGCCAGTCGTTCCAGGGGGTCAGGTGGCCGGGCAGGCCTTCGGGGAGGGGCTGGCTTTCGGGGTGCAGGGTCTCCGCAGGCCGCAGGCGGATGAGTTCGGCGCGCAGGGCGTCGGAGATGCTGGCGGCGCGCAGTTCGGTGGCGGCGAACTCGCCGGTGGTGATGTCGGCATAAGCCACGCCGACGCGCCCCTCGCCGAGCACGGCGCAGGCCAGGTAGTTGTTGGCGTCGCCGGGGAGCAAACTCGGCTCCACCAGAGTGCCGGGGGTCATCACCCGCACCACCTTGCGGGGCATCAGCCCCCGGACGGGTTCGGTGCCCACCTGCTCGGCAATGGCGACGTGGTAGCCCTTGCGGATGAGCCTGCCGACGTAGTTCTCCATGGCGTGATGGGGGATGCCCGCCATCGGCACGCGCACGCCCTTGGCAACGTTGCGCGAGGTGAGCACAATCTCCAGTTCGCGGGCGACGATTTCGGCGTCGGCGTCGAAGGTCTCGTAGAAATCTCCCAGGCGGAAGAAGAGGAGGGCATCCGGGTATTGACGCTTGATCTCCAGGTATTGGCGGCGGATGGGGGTGACTTCGTTCTTTTTCTTGGGCATGGCGGGGGAGTCGGGAGTCGGGAGCGGGGAGTTGGGAGTTGGGAGGCTGCCGAATTTTAGCACATTTTGAGAGTGGGGCAGGGAAGAGATGAGGTCCGGGGTGCAGGCAAATGTTGTAGAAGATTATCATTTGCGACAAGCCACAGCATTTTAGTCCCCATCCCCCCTGTATCCCCCCTCACCCTTCGGGCAGGCTTCGCACTCCCCAGGGAAGGGGGGAGCAAACTTTTCGGTGTGTGTGCGGCGCACTTCGTGCGCCGCACACACACCTGACAAACACGCCCCTCCCCAAAATTTCCGCTTTGGTTCCCCTCTCCCTGTGGAAGAGGGGTCAGGGGTGAGGGTAGGGGGAGGGTTGGGGGTGGGGGCATATGCAAAAAGGTGATATTGAACTTTACTCAATTTCCACATCTTTTGCCTGCACCATCTTCGCCAGGTCTCCCAAGGCGTGATAAAATTCATCCTACACTCAAAGGCTGGCAGGCCTGCCAAACCCGCCAGTCGTATCCCGCAGGAGTAACAATGTCCAAAACAACGAAAAGTTTGCTCACGTTTTTACTGATCTTACTGGCAGCAGCCTTTGTTTTCGCCCCCGCACAGGCCCAGGGAGACAGCGATCAACCGGTCGTGCGCGCCGTCCTCTTCTACTCACCGACCTGCCCGCACTGCGAAAAGGTCATCCAGCAAGTGTTGCCGCCGCTGCTGGAACAATACGGCGAGCAGTTGAGAATTGTCGCCATCAACACCACTACCGAAAAAGGCAGCGATCTCTTCCAGACCGCGATTGACCAGTTCAATATCGAAAAAGAGAGGCAGGGCGTTCCTTTCCTGGTCATCGAAGACACCGTGCTGGTCGGGGAGCGCGAAATCCCGGAGCAGTTCCCCGGGCTCATCGAGGAGGCACTCGCCAGCGGCGGCACCAACTGGCCTGCCATCCCCGGTCTGGCGGATGTGGTAGCCACCGTCCACTTCTCGGCCGGCCCTACCGGGCGTGCCATCCAGGAGAACCCTGCCCCGCCCTCGATGAAAGAGCGGTTCATGCTCGATCCGGTCGGCAACACGGTTTCGGTGCTGACCCTGATCGGCATGATCATCGCCGTCGGATGGGTGATCTACAGTTTCACCCGCCCGCTCCCCGAAAAGGATTTCTGGCCCAACTGGGTGATCCCCGTCCTGTCCGTTTTGGGCATCGGCGTGGCCTTCTACCTGACTTATGTGGAAACCTCCGGCACGGAGGCCATCTGCGGCCCCGTCGGGGACTGCAACACCGTGCAGGCCAGCCCCTACGCCACACTGTTCGGCGTGCTCCCCGTCGGGCTGCTGGGCATCATCGGTTACGCGCTCATTTTGGGCGCCTGGGCAATCTACACCTGGGGCGATACCAAATGGCAATGGATTACAGCCGTCTCCATCTGGGGGATGTCCTTCTTCGGGGTGCTGTTCTCCATCTACCTCACCTTCCTGGAGCCGTTCGTCATCGGCGCAACCTGCATGTGGTGTATCTCCTCGGCGATTTTCCAGACCGTGATCCTGCTGGCAGCGACCCCGCCCGCCAAACGTGCCTGGCAGGAAGATGATTTCGGCGAGGAAGATGATGAGGACGAGGAGGAACCCGAAGAGGAGGAGCCTCCTCAAATCGAGGCCGAATCGCCCACCCCGGAGGAGACGGACGAACCGGCTTCGGGGGAGGAACCGCCAAACAAGTGATAAACCCATCCCCCGATGTCCACCCTCAAAATCTCCCCCGGCCTGAAAATCCACTACATCGAGGCGAACCCCGCAGGCGACCCGGCAGTAGTGCTGTTGCACGGCCTGGGAGCGACGGTGGAATCCTGGCAACTGCAAATCCCCGCGTTGACCGGAGCCGGATACCGCGTTGCCGCCCTCGACCAGCGCGGTTTCGGACAGTCCACCTACCCCGGCGGCGGCATGACCATCGCCGACATGGCCGCGGACGTCGTTGCCCTGCTCCGCCACCTGAACATTCCGGCGGCGGACGTGGTGGGAATCTCGATGGGCGGAACGGTAGCCCAGCAGTTTGCGCTCGAGTATCCGCAAATGACCGCCAAACTGGTGCTGGTCAACACCTTCGCCAAAATGCGGGCAGAGGGCATCGGGCAGTTTTTCTACTTCCTGCTGCGGATGATCCTGGTACACACGGTCGGTGTCGGGCGGCAGGCCGAGGTCGTCTCGGAGCGGCTATTCCCGGAGCCTGGGCAATCCGAACTGCGCCAGCATCTCCGCTCCCAGATTGCCCAGGCTGACCCGAAAGGCTACCGGGCCGCGCTGCGGGCGCTGGCGCGCTTTGACGTTGAAGACCGCCTGGGGAATATCCAGTCGCCCACGCTGATTGTCACCGGCGAGGCAGATTCCACCGTCTCGCCACGCTGCCAGCGAGTGCTGGCGGAACGCATCCCCAACGCCCGGCAGGTGGTCATCCCCGGCGCGGGACACCCGCTCATCGTCACCCATCCACAAGCGTTCAACGAGATTTTACTGGAGTTCCTGGACACGGAACCGCAGCAGTAAACAGGGTACGCCGCAAAGCAGGGCGGATTTCCAATCCGCCCTGCGCAGAAAACGATCCGATATGCCAAACATCATCCAAAAACTGTTCCAGAAAACCCCAATGTCCAGCGCGACCAGCGCTTACGAATTTTTCCTGGAAAACGATACGCTCCCCGCTTCGCCCCGCATTTTGGACCTGGGAACCGGCGGCGGGCATGGCGCACGTTACTTGCAAGCGCGCATCCCGGACGGGCTGGTTTTGGGCATTGACCTGGCCTATGAATGTGCCCGCCCTCCAGGCGGCCTGCACGAACCGCCCTACTTCATCCAGGGGGATGCGCTGGCATTGCCAATGGCGGAGAGCAGCCTGGATGCAGTGATTGCGGTGATGGCTTTCCACTGCCTGCCCGAACCGGAGCGGATTATCCGCGAGGCCGTGCGTACCCTGCGCCCCGGCGGAAAACTGCTGATTGCCGATGTCAACGGCGAACACTGGATGGCGCGTCCCTTTGAGTGGGTGGAACACTGGTTCATCAGTCCGCTGACGCGCGCCTATACGGTTGACCAGGTACGCGGGATGATGTCCGCCGCCGGGCTGACCGGGTTTCAGATGCGCCGCCGCCCCGGCAAGGAGAACGGCTTCATGCAATGGATGTCGGCACGGAAACCGCCTGCCTAGAGGGCGCAGGCAAAGGTTGTAGAAATTCCTATGTGTTTCCCTCGCCCCGCACACAAGACTGGCAGTCCTGGCAGGACTGCCAGTCTTCATTTGGCGAACAGGACAAGCACCGAACACCCCGCCCCGCCGGGGGAAGGGCAGAGACATGCGGCTGCC
>CAZPSL010000079.1:0-12597 GCA_964589145.1 uncultured Anaerolineales bacterium | reverse complement strand
TGTAACGGATAAACGGATGACGGCAGCGGATGTGGCAGCGGATTATGTAACGGATAAACGGATGGCGGCAGCGGATGTGGCAGCGGATGAAATTACCACAGCGGCTTCCAGTGTGGAAACGGAATCAATCCCCCGGCGGGAGGAAACACCGCCGGTCACCGCGCCGATCCCGGAGAGTATTCCCGCGCCTATTCTCCCGCCAGTGGCGCCCCGCCGCCGGGACGGCGATATCCAGATGGTTACGGTCATCCTGCGCCCGCGCCACGACAAAGCCCGCGACAAACTCCTGTTGCGGCGGGTGTTTGGGTTGATGATCAGTTTCCCTGGCAACGACCGTTTTGCCTTCCATATCTTCGAGAACGGACGCGGCCACCTGCTGGAATTTCCCAATATGACCACGGGGATTACACCAGAACTGGTGACCGGGCTGCGCGCTCTGGTGGGGGCGGAAAACGTCCGCGTTGAGCAAATTACATTTCAGTAAGAATCCGGGGACCTAGAGGCTGTTTTGCACTTTCTGTGATGCAGGCAGCAGAAAACCGGCTGTCTCCCCATCCCCCCTGTGGCCCCCCTCACCCTTCGGGCAGGCTTCGCACTCCCCAGGGAAGGGGGGAGCAATCGCTAAGTGGTGTATTTTCGGGCACGAAGTGCCCGAAAATACACCACAGGGTGATTCCCTTCCCCCTCAGGGGGAGGAGCTGGGGGTGGGGGCGATAGAAAAGTTCATAACAGGGTCTAAAGCAGAACGGCGGAACTTCTACCCTGATTTCAGCCGGAAAGAAAACAGTCTCTGGAATTTGGCAACTTTGGGGGCAATCACCGCCCGGCAGTAGCCCTGGTTGGGATTGCGGCGGAAATATTCTTGATGGTAGTCTTCAGCGGGGTAGAAGACATCCAGCAGGGCTACTTCGGTAACAATGGGGCGGGAGAAGGCGTTGGCTGCGTCCAGATCGGCAATCATCTGCCGGGCAGTTTCGCACTGGTTCTCGTTGTGACAGAAAATCACGGAGCGGTACTGGGGGCCGATATCGGCTCCCTGACGGTTGAGCGTGGTTGGGTTGTGAATGGAGAAGAAAATCTCCAGGAGGTCGCGGAAGCGGATCACCTGCGGGTTGAAGGTGATCTGCACAACTTCGGCATGTCCGCTGGTTCCGGTGCAAACGGTTTGATAATCGGGGTTGGCAACATTCCCTCCGGCGTAGCCGGAGATCACATTCAGCACGCCTTCAATCTGTTCGTAAACCGCTTCCAGGCACCAGAAACATCCACCGCCCAGGGTGGCAGTTTCGGATTTCAGGTTCATTGCGTCACGCTCCTGACAGTTTTGCAAAGAGTTTATCACAGAGGTTGTCCCGGCGGCGAGGCGCGCCCAAAGATGTTATAATCTCCGGCATCTGCAATAGTACAAATGAACCTAAACCTGATTGCTTTCGGCGGGTTCAGATATTTGCAAATTCGATAATTGCTGGCTATAATGTGGAACAATGGTATCATGAAGCAGTGATGAAAATATCATCACGCCCAGGGGCCGTGACGCCGAAACAATCAGGGCATTCCAAACGGTAAAACCTATGCTTCGCAGGGAGTTCGCTCCCATTTTCTGTATACACAGCAAAAAGTTCTGGCAATTCACTTACGGGAGGTTGTGCGCTGGAAACCCACAAGATCACTCAACGGATCACAGAAACCCTGGAGAACCGAAAGAAAGAACACGGTGCCACCAACCAACTTCAGCCTGGTCAGGTTTTGGCAGATCGGTATCAGATTGAAGGGGTGGTTGGTGTCGGGGGGATGGGGGCTGTCTACCGCACGCGCGACTTGCGTTTTACCGCAACGCGCATTGTCGCGCTTAAGGAAATGGTCAACCAGGCGCGGGATGACCTGGTGCGTACCACTATTGTCAAGAATTTTGAGCGCGAGGCCAATATTCTGGCATCCTTGAATCACCCGGCCATCCCCAAAATTCACGATTTTTTCACCATTGAAAATCGGTCGTATCTGGTGATGGAGTTTGTACAGGGGAACAACCTGGAAACTATCCTGACTCAAACCCAGGGGTTCATTCCTGAGGCGCAGGTTGTAACCTGGGCAATTGAAATTTGTGATGTTCTGCAATACCTCCACACCCATGAGCCGGAACCGATTGTCTTTCGCGATATGAAACCTGCCAACATTATGATTACGCCCGGAAATCATGTAATGCTGGTAGACTTCGGAATTGCCAAGACTTTTGAGGCCGGGAAAAAGGGGACCATGATTGGAACCGAGGGTTATTCCCCTCCCGAACAATACCGCGGCGAGGCTACCCCGCAAGTGGATATCTACGCTTTGGGGGCTACCCTGCACCATGTAATGACCCGCAAGGATCCGCGCGTGGAGCCGCCATTCACGTTTAGCGAGCGGCCAATCAGCAAGATCAACCCCGCGGTCAGCCTTGAAATTGAGGCGGTTATCAACACGGCTCTGCAATACAACGTTGCAGATCGTTTTGCCTCTGCAACGGATATGAAAACGGCGCTGATAAAGGCCGCCCGTAAAACCGGTATTCTGACAGCCTCGAGTGCCCCAACCGGAATTATTACACCAAACCAAAATATTCAACCGTTGTGGACCTTCCAGTGCGAAGATGAGATTCGCGGCACGGCAACGTACCACAATGGTGTTGTGTATGTGGGCGCATACGATAACAATCTGTATGCACTCAACGCAGCAACCGGAGAATTCCTTTGGAAATTCGCCACAGACGGAGGCGTGGTTAGCAAACCAGCCATCTACGACAACACAATCGTCTTTGGTTCGGAAGATCACCGTCTGTACGTGGTTTCGGCGCGCAGCGGCCATATTCAGTGGACATATTACGCCGACGGGCCAATCCGTTCATCACCAACGATCAAAGACCGTCATGTATTTGTTGGGGCCGATGATGATTATCTGCACATTATCAATGCCGGTTCGGGCCGCCGCGCGCTGCGGTTTAACGCCGGGATGATGATTCGCTCAACGCCGCTGGTTCATCAGGATCTGATTTATTTCGGCACTGAGGGCGGCGATTTTTACTGCATTGATTTTCAGGGAAAAACAAAATGGCAAACCCGCGCCAAACGGGCAATTACCTCCTCTGCGGTAATTGCAGATGATGTGGTCTACTTCGGATCAATGGATGGAACATTCTATGCGGTAGAGGCAAAAACCGGATGGGTACTTTGGCGGTTCCGCCTGGGGCGCGGCACAATTTCCACCCCCGCTATCGTTGACCAGATGGCTTTCATCGGCTGCATCAACGGGAATCTTTACTGCATCAACACGCGTAAGAACAAGGAGGTCTGGCACTTTGAAACCGGGAATCAGGTAACCGGCTCTCCACTGATTTATCGTGACTCTGTGTATTTTGGCGGTGTTGACGGAACGGTATACTGTCTCGAATATCGTACCGGACGGCTGCGATGGGAGTACACCACGGAGAAACCAATCACCGCCACACCAATTATCCACGACGATATTTTGTACATCGGGTCAACAGACCACAAAATGTACGCACTCCCCACATAGCAAACAACCGCGGAGCAGCGATGTTTGCCCCAAGTAACAGGAAGCAGGTATGCCGTGATAAAATTTTTAGATGATCTCATAAACAAACGCAGAAAGTCCGCGGAAGATAAGGCGGCTGTAAACGCGCTCGGTGAAACCAAACCGTTAGACGAGAATGATGCCACAAAACCGTTTGATTCGGCTGTGGAAACGATGGCCGGATCGTCGATTGGACAACCTGAACTTGAACTGCCCCAGTTGATTGTCGGTTGCGGACAAGATGTCGGACAGCAACGCGACCACAACGAGGATGCACTTTTTAGTTTAACCACAACTCTGGCAAATAACGCCAGTCACTTGCTGTTTGGCCTGTACATAGTGGCCGACGGGATGGGCGGGCACCAGCATGGCGAACTCGCCAGCGAGATTGCTACCCGTGCGATGGCTGAGCATGTAATCCGCAACCTTTATACGCCAATGTTCAGCGTTGAGAACTCCCCGCAGGCTGAATCGCTGCAAGAAATCATGGCAAGCGGGGTGCAAATTGCCCACGAGCAGATTGTGGAACGGGTATCCGGCGGCGGAACAACACTGACCTGCGTGCTGATCCTGGGCAAGCAAATGATCATTGCCCATGTGGGGGATAGCCGCATTTACACCGTAGATTTGCACGGCAACCTGCGTGCCCTGACGCGCGACCACTCCCTGGTCCGACGGCTGGAGGAACTCGGTCAACTAACTCCGGAAGAGGCTGCCGTCCACCCCCAGAGAAATGTTCTCTACCGGGCACTGGGGCAAGGCGAGCCTTTTGAACCGGAGGTAATTACCACCCCATTACCACACCCCGGCTATCTGCTGCTTTGTTCAGATGGATTGTGGGGCGTTGTGCCTGAAAAAGAGCTGGGACAAATTATCATCACTGCACCGTCCCCTCAAGTGGCTTGCCAGCAGATGATTGACGCGGCAAACGAGGCCGGCGGGCCGGATAATATCACCGCCGTTTTGGTGCGGCTGCCCAATTAAATTCGCACTTATGTCCAAAAAAACCGATTTTTACGCCCGATTAGGTGTTGACCCATCGGCATCTGAAGATGAAATTCGCAAAGCATATCGCGATGCGGCGCGGCGGCTGCATCCTGATGTCAATATGGAAGAAGGGGCAACCGAACTTTTTATCAACATCAAAGAGGCATACGAAGTCCTGATTGATCCCGAACAACGGGCGGCTTACGACGGCAAACGCCCCGCCCCGCCACCGCCGCCAATTCGCTTCAACGCCGTTTACAGCCGCGAAGAACTGGCAACCATCCGCGATCCGCAACTGATTTATGCCTTGCTCGAATTAGATGTGCTTGCCGATGTACCCAAAAGCGACCACGCCACACCGTTAAATCTGACCCTGGTGCTGGACTGTTCCACCTCCATGCAAGGCGACCGCCTGGACCGGGTTAAGATGACTGCCATCGAGTTAATTCGCAAATTACGCCCGCAGGATATTGTCTCGGTAGTGGCATTCAATGACCGCGCCGAAGTGCTGCTCCCCGCCGGGCCGCGTCCTGCCTTGCACAGGGCAGAAGCCAAAATCCGCATGATACGGGCGCGCGGCAGCACACAAATTTATAATGGGCTAAAAACCGGCTACATCGAAACCCAGCGGTTCCGAAACCAGAAATATGCCAGCCACATCTTCCTGATTACAGACGGACACACTTATGGCGATGAACCAGCCTGCATCGCCCTCTCGAACCGGGCAGCCAGTGAAGGCATTGTAATCAGCGCACTGGGAATCGGCGATGAGTGGAACGATGAATTTCTGGATACAATCACCCAAAAGACAGGCGGCAGTTGCATTTTTGTCTCGAAACCCAAAGATATTGAACTCTTTTTCAACGAGAAGTTGGAAAACCTGATTCAATCCTACGTCGAGCGCGTTGAGATGGATTTTCAATTGGCACAAGGGATAAAGTTGAACTACGCTTTTCGGCTCAGCCCGGAGTTGGGCCCCCTGCCCACAGAGCCGCCAATTCACCTTGGCGGAATCCCTTACAAATCCAGGCAGCGCATCCTGCTGGAATTTCTGGTGGATCCCCTTTCTGCGGAAATCTCCCGAATGGTGTTGGCCGAAGGACGTTTTTCCTTTGACCTCCCCATTTACTCCGCCAATCAGTACCGCCTCCCCTTTACCCTGACCCGGCCAGTGTCCGACGACCCTCAGATGAACCCGCCGCCCCACACAATTATTGAGGCAATGTCCAAACTGACCCTATACCGAATGCAGGAGAAAGTACAGCAGGATATTACAAAAGGCAATCTGGATTCCGCCGCACAAGGGCTACAGAACATGGCAACTCACTTGCTTGCACAAGGAGAACACGATCTGGCAAAGACAGCGTTACTTGAAGTCCATAATATCCGCAACCAGCAAACACTAAGCCAGGAAGGCAAAAAACGGATAAAATACGGAACACGCGCGTTGCTGCTCCCCAGCGGCGACGCCAAAGGCTAAGTCATTATGATTATTTGTCCAAACTGTAATCACGAGGAATACCCAGGCGCATTGTTTTGCAGCAAGTGCGGAGCACAACTGGTGCAACCCAAACAAACCGGATCCACCACGGCAATTTACACATCCATACCGGATTCCGCTTTGCAAATTCAGCCCCCGCCCTTTCCGGAGCCGCCCATAGACAGCAAAGGAGCAAAAGTCGCTCTGCTGGTACTCGATACAGATGAGGTGATTTTCCTGCATTCAAGCGAAGAATTCTCCCTGGGGCGGGCAACCGCCGGTCAGCCAATTGTCCCGGATATTGACCTGACCCCCTACAACGCCTACGAAACCGGCGTATCCCGTCTTCATGCCAGTTTGAACATAAAAAACCGGCCAAGCACCATCCAGGATTTGGGCTCGGTTAATGGAACCCGCGTCAATGGCAAAAAACTCTCGCCCCACTCAAAAACACCGCTAGCAAACGGCGACATTCTTACCCTCGGAAAACTGAAACTCCAGTTTTTAATCAAAGACGAATAAGGGCAAACAGCCCCATCCAGGAGCAGTGTATGGCAATTGAAGTTTTAATCCATATCCAAAACACCGATCCGATCTTGGGCGAAGTGGATGAACTTCCAGATCGCCAGGATACGTTGATTAAAGTCAACAACCCGCGTATGCGGGATGGCAAAGAACTCCACTATCTGGCTGACAGCGTCGTCAGTGTTTTCTGGCCGATTGCACAAATCAGTTTTATTGAAATTCTCCCCAGCGCCGAGGACGAGGAAGTTTTCGGCTTTGTGCGCGAGTGACAATCGGGCATGCAGACAGCCGAACGAAAGGGCAATCATGCAAAATGATTTTCATGGCCGGTTAATCCTGGTGGTGGATGACGAAGCGCGGATGGTACGGTTCATCCGTCTGAACCTGGAACAGGACGGCTTTCAAGTCATTTCCGCGTACAACGGGCGGGACGCTTTAGAGCAAGTGCGCAGCCAACTGCCCAACCTGGTAATACTGGATGTGCTGATGCCCGACCTGGACGGCTTTGAAGTTTTGCAGCGTATTCGAGAGCAGAGTTCAGTCCCCGTCATCATGCTGACGGCCAAGGGCGAAGAGGAAGACCGAGTGCGCGGCCTGGAGTTGGGAGCAGACGATTACATTACCAAGCCGTTCAGCCCCAGGGAACTGGTTAGCCGCGTACGGGCAGTCTTGCGGCGAACAGAGGCCGCCGGAAACGTCACAGGGGTAATAGAAGTTGATGACCGCCTGAAACTGGATTTCGACCGCCGGGAAATCTGGGTAGATGGCAAACTGGTCAAGTTACGCCCCACCGAATACCGCTTGCTTTACCACCTGGTACAAAACGCCGGATGGGTAGTGACCCACGAACAACTGCTTACCAAAGTCTGGGGTTACGAATACCTGGATGAATCGCACTACGTCCGGCTTTACATCAACTATTTAAGAAAAAAACTGGAAGAAGACCCCGCCAACCCCAAATACATCCTCACCGAACGGGGAGTAGGCTATCGCTTTGTAGATTACAAACGATTGCAACAGGCAGGCAAACCATCGCAAGACAAGCCGCAAACGGGAAGCAATGAAACACAACAATAATCCCTCTGGATGCCAACCCGAAGAAAATAACGACTGGCAGTCCTGACAGGACTGCCAGTCGTTGCCTCGGCGCATCCCGCCCTGGCAAAATCGTGCCAGGGAAAAGACCTCGGGCTATACTCCCCCCGCCAGGAGAACAGAATGACAAAACAGCGAATTTTATTAGTAGATGATCACGAAATCGTCCGCCTGGGGCTGCGAACACTCTTGGACCGCTACCCGCAGTTCGAAGTAGTAGCCGAAGCATCCACCGCGCGCGAAGCCCTTGAACAGGTAAGTCAATACTCCCCCGACGTTGTTGTGATGGACATCCGCCTGCCCGGCGGCTCCGGCATTGAAGCCTGTGAGGAAATCGCCGAGAAATACCCAAACAGCAAAGTCATCATGCTTACTTCTTACGCTGAAGACGAAATGCTGTTCTCAGCAATTCGCGCCGGAGCATCGGGTTACGTACTCAAACAAATTGAAGGCGAAAGCCTGGTACGGGCGATCGAAGCCGTTGGACGCGGCGAAGCATTACTGGATCCGGCAGTAACACAGCGCATTTTCCAGGAGGTGCGCAAAGCCGCAAAAGAAGAGGAAGCCTCTGCCTTTGCCGCACTCACCCAGCAGGAAAAACACGTCCTGCTGCTTGTCTCCGAGGGGAAAACCAACCGCGAAATTGCCAAAGCCCTCTTCCTCGGCGAGGGAACGGTACGCAACTACGTCAGCAGCATCCTTTCAAAACTGGGGGTCAGCAACCGCGCCGAAGCAGCAGCCTATGCGGTAGAACACAATTTACGCGATCACTTGTAAGCAAAACAGCCCGCACACATCAAACGGCCAAAGCATCCCGTTGGATGCTCATCTGCCGCACCCCGCCCAGACCCAGAACAACCCCTGCCCTGCAACACTACCGCAGCACAACATCCGTCCACGCCTGAATCCACGTCTCGCGGTGGGCGGCGATGTCGGCGGGGTCAAGCGCGGCAGGGTTTTCGGGAACCGCGAGATACTGCAAAAACACCTCGTCCAGTTGCGCTTCGGGGTTGACGGGGAAGACGTACATCTGCAAGGGGATGTCTTCCTGGAAGGCGGGCGAAAGCATGAAATCCACGAACTTTTCAGCCAGGTCGCGGTTTTCGGTGCCCTTCAGGATGCCGACGAACTCAATTTGACGGAAGCAACTCCCCTCGCCGGTCACTGCCGCGGTCGGCGGTTCGTCGAGCGGCTCCTCGGCAAAGATCACTTCAAAAGGCGGGCTGGAGCCATACGAAACCACAATCGGACGCTCGCCGCCCCAACGGGTGAACTCGCTGTAGTAGGCGGCCTCCCAATCGTTGACCACCCGCACATCGTTCTCCACCATCCCGCGCCAGAAATCCAGGTAACCGTCTTCGCCGAAGTGCCCGACAGTGGCGAACAGAAACGCCAGCCCCGGCGAGGAGGTGGCGGGGTTCTCAACCACCGTCAGCCCCTTGTACGCCGGTTTGAGCAGGTCTTCCAGGCTGGCGGGCGGGGGCAGTTGATTTTCCTGGAAGTAGGCGACCTCGTAGTTCAGGCAGACATCGCCGAAATCCACAGGGAGAGCGCGGTTTTGGGGTGCATCGAGTTGGAATTCGGGGGGAATCGCCGCCAAAAGCGGGGAATCGTAAGCCTCGAAGATGTCCTCCGTCAACGCGCGGGAAAGGAAGGTGTTATCCACCCCGTAGAAAACGTCGGCAAGCGGGGCATCCTTGGCGAGAATAGCCTTGTTGACCGCGCTGCCCGTATCGCCTGAGGCCAGGAACCGCACCTTGACGTTGTTCTCCTGCTCGAAGGCAGCCAGCACCTCCTCGGAGACGGCGAAGGAATCGTGAGTCATCACCGTCAGCGTGCGGGGCTGGTCGGGCGCCGCGGTCGGCGCTGCGGAGGGCGCGCACGCGGCGAGGGTGAGAGCAATTGCCAGCAGAGTTGTGAGAAGGATGTTTTTTGTGGACATGGGAACCTCCGGGGGGTTGCAGGTTACGGGTTGCGGGTTGAAGGTTGCAGGTTGAAAGTTGCGTTTTTGGCAATCACGAACCTTCAACCTTCAACTTCCAACTTTCAACTTCCAACTTTCAACTTTCAACTTCCAACCTCTAACTACCGACACGCATGAAACACCGCCGCCGCGCCCTCGGCGAGCGAGATTTCGGCGCGGCTTCCGAGCAGGGTGTTGCTCACGCCGCGCGGGGTGCCGAAGGGCAGGTCGGCGTTTTGCAGGGGCCATTTCAGGCCGCGGTAAGTGATGCTGCGTAAATCGCTGAGGGGAACGAGCGAAACCGTATCGCCGGGCTTCCCGCGCAGGGTGAGAGTTTCTCCACCGCGCAGGATGCGGATTGCGCTCTCCCCGGCGCAGATGCGGAAGCGCAGGCCGTTGTAGCGGGGCGCAGCCAGCAGCAGCAGGTTGGCGAAACTCATATCCCAGCGCCCGCCGAGCAGGGCGTAGAGCGTGATCTCCCGCGCCCCGCGGCGGATGGCGTACTCCAGGGCGAGTTCCAGGTCGGTTTCGTCCTTGTCGGCGGGGTAGCGGAGCAGGCGGACGCCGCGCCCTTCCAGGGCGGCGGTTTCCTGCGGGGTGAGGGAATCGAAGTCGCCGATCACGGCTTCGGGGGTGATGCCGAGTTTCAGGCAGTGCCGCGCGCCCCCGTCCGCAGCGAGAATGACGGCTTCGGGCGGCAGGGCAATCCCGGTTTCGGGGAGTTCCCCGTTGGCGAAGAGGATGAACATGGGGAGGTAGTCGGGGGGGCGGGGGAGTGGGTAATTGGGGGTTGGGTAATCAGGTAATTAGGTAATTAGGTAATTAGGTAATCAGGATACCCGGTTCCCGGTTCCCAATTACCTAATCCCTGATCCCTGATTACCATCCATCAATCAAAAACCCCTCCGGCGGGAGGGGTCGTGGTCTTTTCTGCGATTCCTCCGCCGGCATTATCCGGTTCAGGTTCGCGGGTCGAGCGGTTTCGCCGCTCCTCTCAGCCTGGCACCACCAAGCTCCCCGTGCTTGTTCGATTGTGCAGGTAGTATAGCGATGGGGTGAGCAGTTGTCAAGGATGGCATGGCGGCGGGGGCGCAGGCAAATGTTGTGACGACGGTGTTCCCCCCACCCAACCCTCCCCCGCCCTCACCCCTAACCCATCTCCCGAAGGGAGATGGGAACCAAAGCGGAAAATTTTGGGAGGGCAGGGTAGGGGGCAAAAAAGCAGTTCCCGCATGGCTATACGTTTTCTGCATCTTTTGCCTGCACCTCATTCATCATCGCCCGCTGCGTGGTAAAATTTGGTTATGGAAATCCAGATTGCAACCTCCAAAGTGCGTAAGTATGCCACCCGCACCAGCGGCGACACGGTCGAGATCATCGAGCGGCCGAACGGCGGAGTGTCGGTGGTGATGGCTGACGGGCAGAGTTCCGGCAGGGGGGCAAAGTGGGTATCCTCCTTTGTGGTACGCAAGGTGATTTCGCTGCTGGCAGACGGGGTACGGGACGGCGCGGCGGCGCGGGCAGCCTCCGATGCGCTGTTCACTGAGCGCGGCGGACGGGTTTCGGCCACGCTGAACCTGCTTTCCGCCGACTTTCAAACCCGTACGCTGGTGATTACCCGCAACAACCCCGCACCGGTCCTGGTAGCGATGGATGAAGAAATCCGCCGCCTGGATGATCCATGCAAGCCGATTGGCCTGTACCGCGGAACCCGCCCGACCATTACCGAGGTCGCGCTGCAAGTAGGGCTGACGGTGGTGATGTTTACGGATGGGATTGTTCACGCCGGAAAGCGCAGCAGCGAGCCGATGGATGCTTCCACTTGCTTGCGGGCAATGTTGGAAGACAGTGACCCCGCTCCGCAGGAGATTTCCGATTCCCTGCTCACCCAGGCATTAAAACTGGATCAGGGGCGGCCGTCGGACGATATTACAGTGGTGGCTTTGCGGGTGCTGGAATCAGAAGGCGACTCTATCCGTCGGATGTCGGTGCGGCTGCCGCTGGACGTATGAGAGATTACTTCAGGCAACATCCTTATTGGCGCGAGGTGTATGTCAGCGTTCGGGATACCTGGCTGCTCTTTCGTGAGTTCCAGTGGCCGCTTGCCGCGTTTATCGGCGCAATCTTTGGCGGTGGGTTGCTGTACAATGCGCTGGCAAACCTGGCCGGAGAGCCGGTGAACTCCCCCATCGAGGCGGTTTATCATGTTTTGGGGCTGACTTTTTTGCAGCCCATTGAGGCTTTTCCAGTCGCCTGGTATCTGCAAATTTTTTATTTCATCATGCCGATCGTCGGGATCGGCATTCTGGCACAGGGCGTGGCCGATTTTGGGGTGCTGTTTTTCAATCGGCGGGAACGCGGCAAGGAGTGGGCGATGGCTGTTGCCTCCACGTTTGATGAGCATGTCGTTTTGGTCGGGTTGGGACACCTGGGCTACCGGGTGGCGCAGAGACTTCACAACCTGGGGCAGGAGGTGGTGGTTATTGAAGTGGATCCGCAGACCGATTTGGTATCCAGTGTACAGGATGCCGGGATTGTCGTGCTGGCGGATGACGGTAAACGCGAGGCCGCGCTGCGGGCAGCCAACATTGAGAAAGCCCGCTCCATCCTGCTTTGCACGCAAAACGACAGTTTGAACCTGCAAGTTGCCCTCAAAGCCCGCAGTCTCAACCCGAACATCCATGTGGTGATTCGGATTTTTGATGACGATTTCGCTGATGCCCTCCAGGAGCAGTTTCAGTTTACGGCCATCAGTTCCACGGGGCGGGCCGCACCGGTTTTTGCAGCGGCTGCTGCCGGGGTGGATATGACCCGTCCGATTACGGTTGAGGGTGAAGAGTTGAGTTTGGCGCGCATGACGGTGAAGCACAACTCGGCAATTGCCGGTCAATCCATCGAAAACATTGAGCAAACGTATCACGTCAGCGTGGTGCTGCTTCGGCGCAGCGGCGAATCCCCCGATTATCACCCGGCAGCCTCC
>CAZPSL010000078.1:0-24219 GCA_964589145.1 uncultured Anaerolineales bacterium | reverse complement strand
CAGGGGTGCAGGCAAATGTTGTAGAAATCGGGCAGCCACATATCTCTGTCCTGCTCCCGGCAGGGCGGGGTGTTCGGTGCCTGTCCTGTTCGCAAAATGAAGACTGGCAGTCCTGGCAGGACTGCCAGTCTTGTGTGCGGGGCGAGGGAAACACATAGGAATTTCTACATCTTTTGCCTGCACCCTCTTCGACTCCAAAATCCCCGCTTTTTTGTCAGCGTGGTAAAATCCCGCCTTGTGCGTACCGCACAAATTCAACATCGAGGAAAGCATTGTGCTGATTAAGATTTTATTCGTAGGCCTGGGCGGATTTGTGGGCGCATCGCTGCGCTACGCCACAGGGACAGTTGTCGGCCGCTTCGCAGCGGAGTCATCCTTCCCGTATGGGACTTTTGTCGTCAACATCGTGGGCTGCCTGTTGATCGGCTTTCTGGCAGGCGTGGTGGAAGCGCGCGGCCTGGGCAGCGACGCCGCGCGGGCCTTTGTCTTCACCGGGCTGCTGGGGGCGTTCACCACCTTTTCAACCTTCAGTTACGAGACCGTGGGGCTGTTCCAGGGCGGGCAAACCTCCCCGGCGTTGACCAACCTGGGACTGCAAATCGCCCTGGGGTTAATCGCCGTCTGGAGCGGCATCCAGATGGCAAAGTTTGTATAGGCCATCTTTCTGGTAGTTCCCCCTGCCCTATGGTAAGATTGCAGCGCCAACTACCACTACCCGACTATCCGACTACCTCCCCTATGCCTACGATTTACCCCTTTACCGCCATCGTCAGCCAGGAGCGCATGAAGCGTGCCCTGATTTTGAACGCCGTTGATCCCCGCATCGGCGGGGTGCTGATTCGCGGCGAGCGCGGCACCGCCAAATCCACCGCCGCCCGCGCCCTGGCGGAACTCCTGCCCAAAGTCAAAGTGGTGCGCGGCTGCCGTTTCGGCTGCGACCCCGACCGTCCGCACACCTGGTGTACCGAGTGCCGCGAGCGCGAGACCATCGAAGTGGAACTGCGCCCGACGCCCTTCGTCAACCTGCCCGTTTCCGCCACCGAGGACCGCGTCGTCGGCACGCTGGACATCGAAAAAGCCATCCAGAAGGGCGAGCGGCACTTTGAGCCGGGCGTGCTGGCGGCGGCAAACCGCGGGCTGCTCTACATTGACGAGGTCAACCTGCTTGATGACCACGTGGTAGACCTGCTGCTGGATGCCGCCGCGATGGGGGTGAACATCGTCGAGCGCGAGGGAATCTCGTTCTCGCATCCGGCCCGGTTCATCCTGGTGGGGACGATGAACCCCGAAGAGGGCGACCTGCGCCCCCAACTCCTGGACCGCTTCGCCCTCTCAGTGGACATCCGCGGCATCCGGGACCCCCGCGACCGGGTCGCCATCATGGAGCGCAACATCGCCTTCGAGAGCGATCCCGAGGGCTTCCGCGAGCGCTGGCTGCCCCAGGAGCAGGAACTCTCCGAGCAAATCGAGGCGGCGCGGTCGCTGCTCCGCAAGGTCAACTACACCAAGCGGGATTTGCTCTCCATCGCCGCGCTCTCCGCCTCTCTCAACGTGGATGGACACCGCTCCGACCTGGTGATTCTCAAAACCGCCATCGCCCACGCGGCCTTCGAGAAGCGCACCGCCCTCACCGACCGCGACATCGCCCTGGCGGCGGAACTGGCGCTGCCGCACCGTCTCAAGCACGGGCCGTTCAGCCAGCAGGATGTCAGTTTTACCGAACTGCAAGAGCGCATCGAGCAGTTGCAGGGCGCGGCCCTGGAGTCCGATGAGACCCAGCCCGCCCCGGAAGACGATTCCGCCCCCGAAAAAAAAAAGACGGCAAGGTAGCCCCGCGCATCAGCGAGGAGCGCACCGAGCAGCAGGCCCCGCCCGAACCCGCCAAACAGGACGTTTTCGACACGGGATACGCGAACTGGTGGGAGGGCGGTGACAGGGTAAAAACCGGAGAAGTCTTCACCCCCCGCAAATTTGACGCCCCCATTGACCGGCTTACCCGCCGTCAAGCGGGGCGTCGTTCGCGTGCCAAAACCGAGCGCAAGCGCGGCCGGTACATCCAGGCCCGCCCGGCCAACGGCAAAACCAGCGACATCGCCTTCGACGCCACCATCCGCGCCGCCGCGCCGCACCAGAAAGAGCGTGCCGAACAGCGCAGGGAGGTGGCCTTCGCCATCCAGCCGCAGGATTTGCAGCGCAAGGTGCGCGTCAAAAAATCGGCCAATCTGGTGCTGTTCGTGGTGGATGCTTCCTGGTCAATGGCAGTTGCCGAGCGGATGCAGGCCACCAAGGGGGCGATTCTCTCGCTTTTGACGGATGCCTATCAACGCCGCGACCGGGTGGGGCTGATCGTCTTCCAGAAGGACCGCGCCACCCTCGTCCTGCCGCCGACCAACTCCGTCCAGTTGGCGCAGCGCGCCCTGGCGGACATCCCCGTAGGCGGCAAGACGCCGCTCTCCGCCGGGCTGTACCTGGCGCATCAGGTCATCAGGCAGCAGAGCATGATCTACCCCGACGTGGAGCCGCTGATGATTTTGCTCACCGACGGGGCGGGCAACGTCGCCCTGGGCGGATTGCCCCCCCAGGAAGAAGCCCACAAACTCGCCGGGCGCATCGCCGAGGACGATATCCGCTCCATCGTGATCAACATGGAGCACGCTGCCTTTGACCAGGGGCTTGCCAAAGACCTCGCCAAGCACCTCAACGCCCCGTGTTACACGCTCCACGAACTGCGCGCCGAAACGCTCTACCAGGCCGTGCGCGAGGAGATGAAGGGGTAAGTCACCGGCTGGCCTTCGCACATCTGCTCTGCCGGAGATGGCCGGCAGGGGTGAGTACGCACAAAGCACGCCGCGCACGCACCTGACAAACACACCCATCTGCGCAAATCTCTGGAGGCAGGGGACAACAAAAGGCCCTAAAGGTCTGGCAGACCTTTAGGGCCTTGATCATCTTTACGGGAACGCGGGCATCACGCCGCGGGGTTATTCTTCTTCCTTCTCGCGGGCAGCGGCATCAATGATGCCCTGCATCAGGTGGGTGGGGACCTGCTCGTAGTGCGAGAATTCCATCGTGAACACGCCGCGGCCGCCGGTCATCGAGCGCAGGTCGGTGGTGTAACGCTGGACTTCGGCCAGCGGCACCTGCGCGGTGACCACCGAGCGGCCTTTCTGGGTATCCATGCCCTGGACGCGGGCGCGGCGGGTGTTCAGGTCGCCGAGGATGTCGCCCATATTGGCTTCGGGCACCACAATGCGGATGTCCATAATCGGCTCCAGCAGCACGGGGCCGGCATCCTTGAAGGCCAGTTTGAAGCACTCACGGGAGGCGATTTCAAACGCCACCGGCTTGGAATCAACCGGGTGCTCTTTTCCGTCAAAGACCGAAACCTTGACGTTGTGCACCGGGTAGCCCGCCAGCACGCCGTCGCGCATCACGTTTTTGATGCCCTTCTCGATGGCGGGACGGAAGTTCTGCGAGATTGCGCCGCCGAACACATCCCAGGAGAACTCGTAATCTTCCTCCTCGGCGGGGGAAAGCGTCATGTGGACTTCGGCGAACTGCCCCGCGCCGCCGGTCTGTTTCTTGTGGCGGTATTGCGCCGTGCCGGAGCGGGTGATCGTCTCCTGATAGGGGACTTTCGGGGCTTCGATGTTCAGCGAGGTCTGGAATTTCTTCTCCGCCTTGCGGATTGCCACGTCAATGTGCTGATCGCCCATGCCCTGGAGGATGGTCTGCTTGGTAGCGGGAACCTGCTCCCAGGAGAGAGTCATATCTTCCTCACAGAGGCGGGTGAGGGTCGGGCTGATTTTGGCGGAATCAGCCTGTGTTTTGGGGCTGACCGCCACCCGGTAGAGGGCGCTGGGATATTCGGGGATGGGGAGTGTCAGCGGATGCCCCTTGTCGCAAAGCGTGTGCCCGGTGGAGGTAGCGCTCAGTTTGGGCACCGAAGCAATGTCCCCGGCGTGAACAACCTTGACGCCCATCTGCTCTTTACCGCGCATGATGGAGACGTTGCCGAAGCGTTCCTCAGTCTCAGCGTTCTGGTTCCACACCCGGCTGTCGGCGTGGATGGCGCCAGAGTAGACCCGGAAATAGGTGATCTTGCCCACAAAGGGGTCGGCGGTGGTCTTCCAGACGTAGGCCGCCAGGGGGCCGTTGCCGGTAGCGGGGAGTTCTTCCTCCCCGGCCGCACCCTGCGCCTTGGCAGGCGGCATCTCGTCGGGGGAGGGCAGCAGGTCAACGATGGCATTCAGGAGCGGGGCCAGCCCAGTTTCAGCGGTACCCGCCGAAACGAGGACCGGAACCGCCGTCCGGGCCATGACGGCTTTTTTCAGGCCGAAGATGATCTCCTCGGGGGTGAGGTCTTCTTCTTCGAAGTATTTTTCCATCAGGGCATCGTCGCCCTCCGCTGCCGATTCAATCAACTCCATGCGGGCTTCCTCAGCGGCATCGGCATATTCGGCAGGGATGTCTTCGGCTTCAGTCCCCTGACCGGGGTAAGCCTTCATCGTCAGCAGGTCAATCACGCCCTTGAAATCGGCTTTCTCGCCCCAGGGCAGTTGCAGGGGGATCAGGCGGGCTTCGCTGATCTCCTGGACAGAGGCCATCGCCTTGCGGAAATCGGCGTTGTCGCGGTTCATCTTGTTGATGAGCACGAAGCGGGGCAGATCGAAGGTATCGGCGTAGTTGATGCCGATTTCAGTGCCAACCTCCGCACCGGAGACGGCATCCACCACCACGATGGCGCTGTCGGCTACGCGCAGGGCGGAGATCACCTCGCCGATGAAATCGGTGTAGCCGGGGGTATCCAGCAGGTTGATTTTGGTATCCCGGAATTCCACCGGAATCACGGAGGTGGAGAGCGAAATCCCGCGGCGGATTTCTTCTTCCTCGAAATCGGAGACTGTGCTGCCATCCTCGATGCGTCCCAACCGGGTGGTGGCACCGGTGAAGTGCAGCATGGCTTCCGCCAGCATGGTTTTGCCCGCGCTGCTATGCGAAACCAGGGCAACATTGCGGATAAACTGAGTTGTGTACTCTTTCATGGAACAGGAACCTTCCTCGTTAAAAGTGTTCGGGCTGTTATCCTCCAAGACTGGCAGAACTGGCAGGACTGCCTGTCTTCTTTTGCAGGCGATAGCAACCTCATGCCTGGGCAACCTGGTGGTCAAACCAGTGACCGGTGAAAACCGGCAACTGCCCAATTATAGGGTAAAATCCTCGAAACGGGTATGCCAAAACGATGAAATTTCTCTTTCTCTTTCTTGATGGAGTCGGGCTGGGGGACGATGATCCCGCCGCTAACCCCTTTGCGGCTGCGGAGATGCCCAACCTGAGGGCGATTCTCGGCGGGCGGCGGTTACTCGCTGCCAATGGAAGATTGCCTGTTTCCACCCCGCGGGCGACTCTGCTCCCTTTAGACGCCTGCCTGGGAGTCGCGGGACGTCCGCAATCCGCCAGCGGGCAGGCGACTTTGCTCACCGGGCGCAACCTCCCCGCCGAACTGGGGGAACACTACGGGCCGCGCCCCAACCCGGCAATCCGCCAGGTGTTGGAAAACGGCAATCTGTTCGGCAAACTTCATCGGCGCGGCGTGCCCGTGGATTTTCTCAATGCCTTTCCGGAGCGCTATTTTCAGCGCATTGAGTCGGGACGCAGCCTCCCCGGCGCGGTGGCGATGGCGGTGCGCGCTGCCGGACTCCCGCTGAAAACGAAGGAAGATTTGTTCGCCGGGCGTGCGCTTTCCGCCGATTTCACCGGCGAGGGATGGCGCACGTACCTGAATTTCCCCGATGCCCCGTTGTTGACTCCCGCTGCCGCCGGAGAGCGACTGGCCGCGCTGACGCGGGGGTTCGCCTTCTTCGAGTACTGGCTGAGCGATTACGCCGGTCACCGGCAGGAGATGGGGAAATCGCATCAATTGCTCGCCACCCTGGATGCAGTGCTGGGCGGTTTGTTTGCGGCCTGGAATGACGAGACCGGCCTGATTTTAATCACCTCCGACCACGGCAACCTGGAGGATTTGAGTACCCGCCAGCACACCCGCAGCCCGGTGCCCGCGATCGTCGTTGGCGCCGAACCCCTGCGGTCGGCGTTCACGCTCAATTTACGCTCTCTGGCAGATGTGACCCCCGCGGTTTTGCGGCTGTTCGGTCAGGAGTGACAGCCCTGACAGGATCTCACTTCAAGAAATTCCGCGACCTGCAATTTTGGATAAAGAGCGGGGCACCTGTTTTGCAGCCCGAACCTTCGCGAATGGGACGAATATCGCGAAGTTTTGCTTTTTTATTCGTGACATTCGTGTTATTTGCCGCATTCGTGTTGTCCGGATAACGCCTTTCGGTTTGTCCGCGGCTCCGGTTACCGCAAATACTCGCGCAGTTTACGGCGGATGGCAGGCTGCCGCAATCGGCTGAGAGCCTGCGCTTCGATCTGGCGGACGCGCTCGCGCGTGACCCCCATCTTGCGTCCGACCTCCTCCAGCGTGTAGGATTCGCCATCCAAAAGGCCGTAGCGCAATTGCAAAATGCGCACTTCGCGCGGCGGCAGCCCCTCCAGCACACTCGCCAGATGCTCCTTGAGGATATTATAGGTCGCCGTTTCATCGGGAATGGGGCCTTCGTTGTCAGGAATGAAATCGGCAAGGGTGGCATCATCATCGTCGTCCGTGGGGGTCTCCAGCGAAAGCGGACGGCGGGCTACCTGGATCATGTTCTCTACTTTTTTAGGCGTCACGCCCAGGGCATCCGCCAATTCTTCAACCCCCGGGTCGCGCCCCAGCCGCTGTGTTAACTGGTGCTGCATCCGCAGCAATTTATTGATCTGATCCCCCATGTGAACCGGCACCCGGATGGTGCGTCCCTGGTCTGCGATGGCACGCGTCACGGCCTGGCGGATCCACCAGGTGGCGTAAGTGCTGAACTTGTGGCCGCGGCGGTAATCAAATTTTTTGGCGGCACGGATCAAACCGATATTGCCCTCCTGGATCAAATCGAGGAAGGGGACGCCGCGCCCCATGTATTTTTTGGCGACGCTGATCACCAGCCGGGAATTCGCTGTCACCAGATGTTCGCGTGCCGCCCATCCATCACGGACAAAGTTTTGGAGTTCAGCGCGGCGGTGGGGAAGAACATTCCCGCGGGCCAGTTCCTCGCGGGCCAGCCGTCCCTGCTCGATCCGCTGGGAAAGATCCACCTCCTCCTGGGCAGTGAGCAGCGGAACGCGCCCGACTTCCTTCAGGTACAGGCCGACCGTATCGTCCGTGTCAACATTCGCTAAAAAATTATCGTCCCGGGGGAGGTCGTCGGCCGGTTCATTCAGGTTCGCATCCGCGTCATCCTCCATCTGCTCATCTGGAATGTCGTCAAGGTACGGGATTCCAGCGCTGATCAGGGCAGCAAAAGCCTCTTCCAACTGGGCAACATCCTGCTCGGCATCCGGGAAAACAATCAGAATATCATCAATGGTAACAAAGCCCTTTTTTCGCCCCAATTCCAGCAAACGCGAAATCGAAGAAAGGCCGCGCCCCCTGCGCGCCGACAGCGGATTGTGTTCAATCGCACCCAACAATGATTCTTCAATCATAGATACTCCGAATAGATAACCTCGGGTTTTTCACAAGAGAGGCTGCAAGGTGGTGGGTTTGGATGTTGTAATTCGGGTGAGGGTTTCGCGTTCAAACTCCCCGGGTCAGCAACGAATCGGAACTTTCGCCGAAACGCAGGGAATAGCGGTGTTGCGTGATCGCTTCTACACCTCCTGCCGGCGTCATCAACTTTGCCGCCAGTTTGCTGCCGGCGTTTGCCGCAATCTGAGTTTAATTTGCAATTATACGCCCCATCCCCAAATCGGCAATAGTTCGGAAGTGCCGTGCACAACACTTGCACCTTTTGATAGAATAGGGCATACTTACGATGGAAGCATTCTTTTCCCATTTACCGCAAGGACGGGTTTCATGTCGAAAATTCCGCTGAGAGCCTACGTTCAAGAGATCGAGTCAATTATCGATCAAAAACAAACCGAGGAAGCCATTGCCCACTGTCGGCATATTTTGCAAACTTTCCCCAAACATATCGCGACCTACCAGATGCTGGGCAAGGCATACCTCGAAAGTCTGCGCTACAGCAACGCCACCGACATTTTCCTGCGCATTCTCTCCGCCGTGCCAGATGATTTTGTCAGCCACGTCGGGATGAGCATCATCCGGGAGGATGAAAATAACCTGGACGCTGCCATCTGGCACATGGAACGCGCCTTTGAATCGCAACCCTACAACGCTGCTATCCAGGGAGAACTGCGCCGTCTGTTCGGCAAACGGGATGGCATGGAACCTCCCAAAATCTACCTCACCCGCGGTGCGCTGGCACGCATGTATGCCAAGGGAAATCTCTACCAACAGGCCATCGCCGAATTGCGCGCCGCTATCGCCGAAGAACCGCAGCGTTACGACCTGCGCGTGCTGCTGGCGCAAATGTATGCTCAAAGCGGCGATCAGGCCAACGCCATCGAAACTTGCGGCAATATCGTTTCAAAACTCCCATATTGCCTGGTCGCAAACCGCACGCTTGCCCAACTTCTGGAAAAAACCGACCGCGCCAAGGAAGCCGAAACCTACAAAAAACGATTACAGGAACTTGACCCCTACGAAGCCTTCGTCGGGCCCAACGCCCCCACTGCTGACCAGGTCCCCGCCCAGGCCGTGCTCATCGAAGAACTGGTCTGGGATGGCGGGCCGGCATTCGCTGCCCTGGACCAGCCCGAATGGGCGGCATCCGTAGGAATTGATTTGGACGAAACTGCGCTGCTGGGTGCGGGAGACAGCATCCCTGACTGGATGACCGAAAATGAGGCAGATCATACACCTGCCTTGCCAGCCGGTAATGAGAAAGATTCCGACTCCACGGAAGACCTCATCCCCGACTGGATGAAAGAAGCCGGTTGGGGACCTTCCACCGGTGCATTTGACGAGAGCAAATCTGCCTTCGCGTTTGACGATGATGAACCGCTCAGCGGAGAAACTGCCGAACCGGCTGAAGCCATCCCCGGCGAACTCCCTGACTGGCTCCAGGAAATTGCCCCTGCTGACGCACTCGAGCCCATGGAGGACACCGCGCCGCCAGACGATGCCAAACCGGCCCAACTGCCGGGCTGGCTCCAGGAAGCCGCACCGGAAACCCCCGCCGCCAAAGCCCCCGAAGCCGAGGCCGCCGCACTCCCCGACTGGCTCCAGGAAGCCGCCGAAGAGACCCCCGCCGCCGAAGCCCCCGAAGCCGAGGCCGCCGCACTCCCCGACTGGCTCCCCGAAGCCGCCGACGAGACCCCAGCCGCCGAAGCCCCCGAAGCCGCACCGCCGCCCGCTGAAACCGAAGCGGAATTGCCCAACCTGGACGACCCCGATGCGGCCATGGCCTGGCTGGAGAGCCTGGCCGCCAGGCAGGGCGTCTCCGAAGACGAACTGCTCACCCGCCCCGAAGACCGCGTGGATACCCCTCCCGGATGGGTTCAGGAAGCCGCCGAAGAGACTCCCGCTCCCGAAGCCCCTGAAGCCGAGGCCGCCGCACTCCCCGACTGGATACAGGAAACTGTTGATGAAACCCACGAACTCCCTGCAATTGGTGATGACGCAGAACTGCCCGGCTGGTTGCAGGATATCCCTGCGGGAACCAGCGAGTCCGCAAAAATCCCGGACGGACAACCAATTGCCAATGATGAAATCCCCAGTTGGCTGCAAAACATCAGTGACGATATCCCCACCATCGCGGGGGAAACCGAGGTCACTACTGAAACCGTCAAAGAACCGGAACTGAGTGGTATCCCCGGGTGGATGCAAGATATAGCAGAGGAAAAAACACCTCCGCTCAAAACACATCAGGAAGATTCCCCTGCCCCCCCGGCGGAGATTGACGACCTGGATGCGGCCATGGCCTGGCTGGAGAGCCTGGCCGCCAGGCAGGGCGTCTCCGAAGATGAACTGCTCACCCGCCCCGAAGACCGCGTGGATACCCCTCCCGGATGGGTTCAGAAAGCCGCCGACACCGCAGAACAGGGGCCCGGCGACCGGGGAACAGCAGAACAATCCGAGGATTCTCCCCCGACAAGTGAAACCGCTTTTTCCGCCCCCGAAACGGGAGATTCCGGTAAGTTGGGCTTCGCCTCTGTCCCGCCCACCCAGGAAGTGCAAACTGCGCAGCCTGATGGAGACACGCCCGCCGTCACAGAAGTTCCCGCGTCCCCCCCCGATGAGGCTGCCCAGCCCGATATTGACTTCAACGACATGGATGCGGCCATGGCCTGGCTGGAGAGCCTGGCCGCCAGGCAGGGCGTCTCGGAACAAGAACTGCTCACCCGCCCCGAAGACCGTATTGACACTCCGCCTGAATGGGTACAACAGATTACGAAAACAACAGAACCCGTCCCGGATATTGCCGTGCCTGAAGAAGACGTCCAGCCAACCGAGCAAGGTGAAAGCGGCCAATGGGCAGAAGAAACCATGGAGGTCGAAGAATGGCTCGAACAACTGCCGCAAGATGAAACAGCAGCGGCTACGCAGCAAAAAGAAGCCGATCTGGACGCTGCGGATGCAGCAAAGGCCTGGATGGAGAGTCTGGCAGCCGAACAGGATGCCGCGGCTGTTTCTGAGGACAAATCACACACCCCCACGGAGGCCCGCATTGCCTCCCCGCCCGATTGGGTGCGGCAGGCCAGCGAACAGGAAAAGGCAACCTCCACGGACGAATCGTCAGCAGAGCAGGGCACATCATCTGCACAAAAAGCCGTATCGGCCTCGGTGGCTGCAAGCAAATTCCCATCCATTGAACCGCCTCCCTGGCTGTCAGACGGCGAGATTCCCGCCGATGATGATATTTCGTGGGTGGCTTCTGAAATCGACGAGGCCGATACGCTCATCGATCTCAACGAAGCCTCACTGATACAATTGGAGCGCATTCCCGGGGTTGGATTCCGCCGTGCACGGGCAATCACCAGTTACCGGGACACACACGGCAACTTTGAAAGTGTAGATGACTTGTACAATGTTCCAGGGCTGGACGATGAAACCATTGAAATGCTCAAGAGCAAAGTGACAGTCGCAGAAGATGAAACGCCACCCGAACCGGAAATTCCGCCGGAAGATATGCTCTTTGAGATTATAGCCAAACCGCAAGATGAACTGGAAGCCCAGCAACGCGAAGCCCAAATTCTGCTGATGAAACGGGATATTCCGCAGGCAATTGCCGCGTATGACGTACTCTTGCAGCAAGGTTACCGGCTTGATTCCGTCATTGCCGATCTGCAACGGGCCACCGACCACTTCAAATACAACGTAGATTTGTTCCGTCTGCTGGGCGATGCCTGTATGCGAGCCAATCGCCTGGACGAGGCACTTGATGCCTACACCAGGGCAGAGACTCTGTTATAAACCCGCCGGTGCAGCGCACTTTGCCGATTGCGCTGCACCGCATAATTCCCGGAGGTTAATGTGGAAAAAACTCTCGTTCTCGTAAAACCCGACGGCGTGCAGCGCGGTCTGGTCGGGGAGGTGATCTCCCGCCTGGAGCGGCGCGGTCTGCACCTGGTGGCAGCCAGGTTCCTGCTGGTCAGCCGCGAGTTGGCTGAAACGCATTACGCCATTCACAAAGGCAAGCCGTTCTACGACGGGCTGATTGCCTACATCACCTCGTCGCCGGTGATGGCAATGGTGTGGGAAGGCAACAACGCGGTCGCCGCGGTGCGCCAGATCATGGGTGCAACCAACCCGCTGGATGCCACGCCCGGCTCCATCCGCCACGATTTCGCGCTGGAAATCGGACGCAACATCACCCACGCTTCCGACAGCCCCGAAAACGGGGAGAAAGAAGCCGCCCTGTGGTTCAAGCCCGAAGAAATGGTGGACTGGAAACGCGTGGATGAAGATTGGGTTTACGAGTAACCCCCATCACGGATGATCGCCAAGATCATCCCGCCATTCTGAGCCGCTTCTCAACGTAAAAGCCCCCTCCCGTCCGGGAGAGGGGCTTTTTGCTGAAACGAGACGCGTAAAGCGGATTGGCAATCCGCTCGATTTGCCCGATACGGTCAGCCGCGGCGCTTCTGGATTTTCGCCCAGGTGTCGCGCAGGGTGGCAGTGCGGTTGAACACCAGTGCGCCGTCGCGGGTGTCAGGGTCCACGCAGAAATAGCCGCGCCGCTCAAACTGGACGCGGTCGCCGGGGCTGGCATTCGCCAGGCTCGGCTCGACCTTGCAGTGCGTGAGCACCTTTTTGGAATCCGGGTTGATGAAATCGGTAAAATCTTCGTCTTCACCGTGGTCAAGGGGATTGGCTTTGGTGAACAGGCGGTCGTAAAGACGCACTTCGGCATCCAGCGCGTGCGCCGCAGAGACCCAGTGCAGGGTGCCGCGCACCTTGCGCCCGTCGGGAGCGTATCCGCCGCGGGTTGCCGGATCGTAGGTGCAGCGCAGTTCCGTGGTTTCGCCGTTCTCGTCCTTGATGACTTCCTCGCATTTGATGAAGTAGCCGTAGCGCAGGCGCACCTCCCGCCCCGGGGCGAGACGGAAGAACTTGCGGGGCGGGTTTTCCATGAAATCGTCTCGCTCGATGTAGATTTCCCGCGAGAAGGGCACCAGACGGGTGCCGGCGGAGGGGTCTTCGGGGTTGTTGACCGCTTCCAGTTGCTCGACCTGCCCTTCGGGGTAGTTGGTGATGACCACTTTCAGGGGGTTGAGCACGCCCATCACGCGCGGGGCGCGCTTGTTCAAATCCTGGCGGATGTGGTGTTCCAGCAGGGCAACATCCACCACGCTTTCGGTTTTGGCGACGCCCACCGCCTCGATGAAAGCGCGGATCGCCTCCGGGGTGTAGCCGCGCCGCCGAAGCCCGGAGAGGGTCGGCATCCGGGGGTCGTCCCAGCCGTCCACGTAGCCTTCCCTGACGAGGCGGATCAGCCGCCGCTTGCTGAGCACGGTGTAACTCAGGTTCAGGCGGGCGAATTCGATCTGGCGGGGTTTGTAAATCCCCAACTGGTCGAGGAACCAGTCGTAAAGCGGGCGGTGAATCTCGTAAGCCAGGTCGCAGAAGGAATGCGTGACGCCCTCGATGGAATCCGACTGCCCGTGCGCCCAATCGTACATCGGGTAGATGCGCCATTTGTTCCCCGTGCGGTGGTGTTCGGCGTGGATAATGCGGTACATCACCGGATCGCGCATCACGATGTTGGGGGAAGCCATGTCGATTTTGGCGCGCAGCACCCGCGAGCCGTCGGGGAATTCACCGTTTTTCATGCGCTCGAAGAGATCAAGGTTCTCTTCCACGGAGCGGTCGCGGTAGGGGCTGTTCCGCCCCGGCTCGGTAAGCGTGCCGCGGTATGCGCGGATTTCCTCGGGGCTGAGGTCGTCCACATAGGCTTTGCCTTGTTTGATCAGTTCCACCGCCCACTCGTAGAGTTGATCGAAGTAATCGGAGGCGTAGAACAGGCGGTCTTCCCAGTCGAAGCCCAGCCAGCGGATGTCTTCCATGATGCCTTCGACGTATTCGGTGTCTTCCTTGACCGGGTTGGTGTCGTCAAAGCGCAGGTTGCACTTGCCGCCGTATTCCTCGGCGATGCCGAAGTCAATCACAATGGCTTTGGCGTGTCCGATATGCAGGTAGCCGTTGGGTTCGGGCGGGAAACGCGTCTGGACGTGGTCGTAACGACCTGCGGCCAGGTCTTCATCAATTGCGGCGCGGATAAAATCTTTGGGCTTGTTCTCGTTTTCGGTCATACGGTTCCTCAGTTGTGCGGGATGCCGCATTTTAACACATTCGGGCGAGATTTCTCCACGAGTGTGGAGCGGATTGACAGTCTGGTATGCGGGTTTTTGCACCACGAAGACTCAAAGACACAAAAAAAACTTGGTGTCTTGGTGCCTTTGTGGTGCGCAACCAAAGCGTGGAGCGGATTGGCAATCCGCTCTACTTCCTGATTACCCGTTTCCCAATTCCCGCCTGCTTACCCGCCCCCATGCTGATGCCCCGCTTCGGAGGCCGGATCGTCCTGCAAAAGTTGCACCGCGTGCGGCAGCACCGACTGAATCACCGCCAGGTTTTCGCGCGCGGCTTTTGGGCTGCCCGGCAAATTGACAATCAGCGTACGCCCGCGGATGCCCGCCGCAGCCCGCGAGAGCATGGCGTGGGGCGGGTTGTCATTCCGCTCTACTGGCTGGGCGAGGGAAATTGCACCACGAAGACTCAAAGACACAAAAAAAACTTGGTGTCTTGGTGCCTTTGTGGTGAAGAATCGGAACGGTGGAGCGGATTGGCAATCTGGTATGCGGGTTTTTGCACCACGAAGACTCGAAGGCACAAAGAACTTCGTGTCCTGGTGCCTTTGTGGTGAACAACCGAGGCGTGGAGCGGATTGTCAATCCGCTCTACTGGCTGGGCGAGGGAAATTGCACCACGAAGACTCAAAGACACAAAAAAAACTTGGTGTCTTGGTGCCTTTGTGGTGAAGAATCGGAACGGTGGAGCGGATTGGCAATCCGCTCTACTTCCTGATTACCCGTTTCCCAATTCCCGCCCGCTTACCCGCCCCCATGCTGATGCCCCGCTTCGGAGGCCGGATCGTCCTGCAAAAGTTGCACCGCGTGCGGCAGCACCGACTGAACCACCGCCAGGTTCTCGAGGGCGGCTTTGGGGCTGCCCGGCAAATTGACGATCAGCGTACGCCCGCGGATGCCCGCCGCAGCCCGCGAGAGCATGGCGTGGGGCGTGATTTTCAGACTTTCGGCGCGCATGGCCTCCGCCAGACCGGGGGCGAGACGCTCCACAACCGCCAGAGTCGCCTCCGGGGTCACGTCCCGCGGGGCGAAGCCGGTGCCGCCGGTAGTCAGGATAACGTCAAAATCCCCGCTGTCGCTCCAGCGGGCGAGGACATCCTTCAGGGTGGCGAGGTCATCAGGGACAATTTCCATCCGCGCCACCTGCCAGCCGAGAGCGGTCACCTGCTCCCGCAGGGCCGGGCCGGAGGCGTCGGGGCGCTCGCCGCGGGCGGAGCGGTCAGATACGGTGAGAATGGCGATTCGGAGAGACATAAGGGCTTTACTTCAACACGCAAAGAGAAAAACCGAAAGCATCAATCTTCTGCGCCCACCAGTTGGCGCCACTCGCCGTGGATGCCGTCCTCGGTGACGCCGAAGTAGGCGCGGTAGCCGTCGGGGGTACGCTGCGCCAGGTCGTAGTACACACTTTTGCCGCGCTTGTGCTTCGCCAGCACGCCCAAATCGCCCTGCCACTGCCCCACCTGCGAGAGGTCTTCGGGCAGTTGGTTGTAGCGGGTGATGGCCTGATGCCAGAGTTTGCGCGCCGATTTCTCGGTCACGTTCTTGACCACGTTGCCGTTGCGCAGGTCGCGGACGGTGTAGTAGCGCACGCCGCCGCGTTCCTCCACCGAGACGATTTCCACGCCGATGCGCGGCGGCGGGGTGATGCCGTTCTCCTCGGCGGGCGCGCCGGACTCGGGCTCCGGGGGCGGTGCCACCATCGGGGTTTTGCGCTGCCCCCGCAGCACCATCTCGACGATCTCATCCCGCACGGCCAGGCCGGTTTCGGCCTCGCTTCGCAGGTAGATTTTGTTGTCATCCACCGCGTAGGGGGGGTCATCGCCGCGCGGGACAAGAACGCGTACAATCTGCTTGCCATTGAAGTTGTGGGCGTCAATGGTGCAGTTGAGCGGCGGGTTGATGCGCTTTTCGATTTCTTTCTCCAGTTGGCTGATCGCCTTGCTCGCCGAGGGGACTCCCGCCACCGGACGGCGGGGGTTGTCGGTGAGGCCGATGTAGAGCGTGCCGCCGTTGGTGTTGGCAAAGGCGCACACATCGGCGATGATGGCGTACAGTTTGCCGCCGCGCACGGTCATGCTCTCGTGGAAATCCTGCACGATGTTGGCGCCCTCCTCCTGGGCGGCGCGGATGAAATCAAAAGCCGGTTCCGCCTTGTGGCGGTGGGGGCGCGTGCGGGCGAAATCGTTGCTCAAAAAGAGTTCCTTCAAAGCATCGAAGGAGACTTCGGGCAGGCGCACGTCGGTGGCGCGGTCGCCGATGCCGAGCACCTTCTTGCGGCTGGGGTCTGCCTCCAGGCGGTGGGCATCCGACCCCTGGATGCAGTGCATCCGCCGCGGGTATTCGGGCTTGGTGCCGCTGAAAAAGGCTTTGGTGGAGCGGCGTCCTTTTTCCAGGTCGGTAACTTCGAGAGCGTGCAGGTTTTCGTCCTGGGTGTAAGCGATTTTGGTCTGCCCGCCGAAGGGGAAGCCGCGCATCGCCACGCCGTTGTTGGCGTTGGCGTGGGCGGCGATCACCAGCCCCCCGGCCTCGTTGATCACGCGGTAAGCGGTGAGCACGTCGGCGCTGGCGCCCACCGTCACCGAACCGTCATCCAGTTGGTCGGCGGGGATGTTGAGATCGAGCAGGATGTGCTCAATCTCGCGCACCGGTTTGTCGGGGGAGAAAATCCCCAGGATGTGGAAGCCAAACGTGGCGGTGAACTCAAATCCCGGCAGGACAAGAATCTTCTTCAACAGCCGCCGATACTCATCCAGGCGGGTTTTCTCCTCCGGGAGCAGGCGGTCCAGTTTTTCCAGCAGTTCCAGTTGCTCAATCTCCTCCTGCATCCGCCGGTAGCCCGCCACTGTGTTGTGGTCGGTGAAAGCGATCATCTCCAGCCCGCGGGCTTCCGCCCGTTTGAGCAGGTCAAGGTAATCTACGCCGCGCTGCTGGTAATCGCTGGAAGCGGGCGTGTGCAAATGCAAATCCATCGTGTGCCACTGCATGGTGGCTCGTTTTCGTTTTCGTGTCATGTTGTTTTGGTAAGTTGGCAAATCGGGCGCGGAAACCAAACGGTCGCTGCCCAATTTATTTATTTTTGTTTGCTATCGTTTCCCTGATCAAATCCAGGAGGTCATCCGGCATGTAAGGCTTCATCACGAAACCATCCGCACCGGCCTCATCACACTCGCGCTGATAATTCATCCCGGAGGACATGACCACGCCGATGCTTTTCAGGTTGTCATCGGCACGGATGGCGCGCAGGACATCGAATCCGTCCCGATCCTGGATGCCGAAATTTTTGAGGTTGACATCCAGGAGCACCAGATCAGGCTTTTCGCGGCGTACCATATCCAGAATATCTTCCCTGCCCCGAAAAGCGGCAACTTCATAGCCCTCAATCTCCAACAGAGTTTCGAGCAGGGAAATCATGGTGGTGTCGTCTTCGACAAGGAGTACTTTTGACATGGGTATTGGGGATTGGGGATTGGTGATTGGGGATTGGGGATCGGGAATTGGGAATTGGGAATTGGGAGTTGGGGATTGGGGGTAGGGCTAGAACCAATTTCCCAGTTCCCAGTTTACCCGTTCCCAATTCCCAGTTTACCAACTCCCTAATCACCCGCTTCCTTTTCACTTTTCTCACTCTCCGCCTTGCGCTTGCGGCGGGTGGTTTTGCGCTTCTTCTTCGGCGCGGGGAGCAGGGCGGCATCCAGCACCTCGTCCACGGTTTTCACAAAGACGAAGTTCAGGGCTTCGCGCACGTCGTCGGGCAAATCTTCCAGGTCGGCTTCGTTGCGCTGGGGCAGGATGACGGTCTTCAGACCGGCACGGTGGGCAGCGAGCATCTTCTCCTTGATGCCGCCGACCGGCATCACCTGCCCGCGCAGGGTGATTTCGCCGGTCATGCCCACATCGCAGCGCACGGGGCGCCCGGTCGCCAGTGAAACCAGCGCGGTTGCCATCGTCACGCCCGCGGAGGGGCCGTCCTTCGGCTGTGCGCCCGCCGGGACGTGCAGGTGAATATCGGAGTTGGCGAAAAATTCCGGGTCAATGCCCCATTTTTCGGCACGGGAGCGCACGTAAGAGAGCGCGGCACGGGCGGATTCCTTCATTACGTTGCCAAGCGAGCCGGTCAACTGGAAATTCTTGCTGCCGGGCATACTGGTGGCTTCGATGAACAGGATGTCCCCGCCCACGGGAGTCCAGGCCAGCCCGATGGCGACTCCGGGCTGCGAGGTGCGGGTGGCGATTTCTTCGGTTTCGAAGTAACGCGGACGCCCCAAAAATTCCCGCACCGTCTCAGGGTCCACCGTCACCGGGTCGGTTTTGCCCTCCGCAATACGGGTGACCACCTTGCGGCAGACCGCGCCGATCTCCCGCTCCAGGTTGCGCACGCCTGCCTCGCGGGTGTACGAGCGGATGATTTCGCGCAGGCCGTCATTGGTAAAGGTCAACTCTTCGGGGTGCAGACTGTTCTCCCGCAGTTGACGGGGAATCAGGTAGCCTTTGGCGATCTCCAGTTTTTCGCCCTCGGTGTAACCCGAAAGGCGGATGACCTCCATGCGGTCGCGCAGCGGGCCGGGGATGCTGTCCAGCCAGTTGGCGGTGGTGATGAACATGACCTGCGAGAGGTCGTAAGCCACTTCGAGGTAGTGGTCGCGGAACTCGGAATTTTGCTCCGGATCGAGCACTTCCAGCAGGGCGGAGGCCGGATCGCCCTGAAAACTGGTGCTGAGTTTGTCCACCTCGTCGAGCATGAAAACCGGATTGGCGGACTGCACCCGCCGCAGGGCCTGCAAAATCCGTCCGGGGAGCGCGCCGATGTAAGTGCGGCGGTGGCCGCGGATTTCGGCTTCATCGCGCACCCCGCCGAGGGAGATGCGGATGAACTTGCGCCCCAGCGCCCGTGCGATGGAGCGTCCCAGCGAGGTTTTGCCGACCCCCGGCGGGCCGACAAAGCACAAAATCACGCCCTCGCGCAGGCGGCGGATTTCATCATCGAACTCGTCCTGGAACTCGTCGGCCCGCTCCTGCCGCAGTTTGCGCACCGCCAGAAACTCCAGAATGCGCTCCTTGACGTCATCCAGCCCGTAGTGGTCTTCATCGAGGACGGCGCGGGCATGCTCGATGTCGAGGTTGTCCTCGGTGAGGGTGCTCCACGGCAGCGAGACCAGCCAGTCGAGGTAGGTACGGATGACGCCGTACTCGGCGGCGGCGGAAGGCAGGCGTTCCATGCGCCCCAGTTCGCGGAGTGCCTGCTTTTCGGCCTCTTCGGGCATCCCGGCTTCTTCGATTTTCCGGCGGAACTCCTCGATTTCAACCGATTGCTCGTCCCCTTCGCCCAGTTCGCGCTGGATGGCCTTGAGTTGCTCGCGCAAAAAGTATTCGCGCTGCACCTTTTCGATTTCAGAGCGGGCTTCGTTCTGGACGCGCTGCCCGATTTCAAGCATCTCGACCTCGCGCACCAGCAACTCGATCAGTTTGAGCAGTTTTTCGCGCACGGTGTCGAGTTCCAGCAATTCCTGGGCGTCCTCCAGTTCGATGCGCTGGAAGTTGGCGATGGTGTAAACCGTCTGCAAGGGGTCTTCGAGGGCGATGATGGATTCGACCAGTTCGCGCGGGATGGAAGGCACCAACTCGGAGATGCGGGCGAACAACTCGCGGGTGTTGCGCGCCAGGGCTTCGATTTCCAGGGCTTCGTCCTCGCCGTTGCCGGTGACGATCTCCGGGCGGAGGTGGATTTTGGCCTTGAGGAACGGCTCACTCTGAGTGAACTCGCCCAATTCGAAACGGTGCATCCCCTGTATCAGCAGGCGGATGGTGCCATCCGGGGCGCGGAACAGGCGGTGGACCATCGCCACCGTGCCGTAAGTGTAGAGGTCCTCAGGGTCAGGGGATTCCAGTTCGGGGTTGCGGGAGGCAACCAGCCCAATCAGGCGGTCATCCTGCGAGACGACATCATCTACCAGGCGGATGGAGCGCGGCTGTCCGATGGTGAGGGGCACCGCGGTCTCCGGGTAAACCACCAGCCCCCGCAGGGGCAAAATGGGCAGTTCCTCCGGGATGGGATTCTCTTCGGATTCGGAACCCTCCTCCGGGCTGTCCTGAGGGGCTTCTTCGTTCACGCGAGTCACAATCGGGTTGAGAATCAAATCCCCGATGGTGAGTCCATCATCATCAATCCACGCCAGAATTTCTTCCAGCAGGTTTGCGTTCCAACGCGAGGCAGGCATAAAGGGTATCCTGAAATCAGTCCTGAATTTCGATATTACGCGGCTTTGCTCTGGGGAGGGTCAGGCTCAGAAAGCCGTCGCTGTACTCGGCTTCGATGCCGTCGGGGTCAACCGGCCAGTGCAGTTCGACATCGGTACGGAATTCGCCGAAGCGGATTTCCATCTGGTGGTAGGCGCGGCGTTCCGGAGTATCGGGACGGGTGCCGCGAACGGTCAGGATTCGCCCGTCCAGGGTGATTACAAACTCGCCGTCGCTCATCCCGGCAATTTCCACCCGCACGATGATGGCGTCTTCGGTGATGTAGACATCGGTGGGTGGGCGCCAGGCGAGCGGGGAGGCAGAAATCCGCCAATGGATGCGGCGGCTGGTTTTGGTTTCCATCGCGATTATTGCCGTTCTTCTTGTGAACTCCACTTAATGTGACGCAAAAGGCGAAGCAGCCTTGTGCTTCCAGTCCCGTGATGGCTTCAGGATGCACCCTCACACTGCCAAGACGCTTACCTTCTCACCATCACCGGAAATTATATCATCAATCGGTAGAGGCGGCAGGGTGGGGGAAGGGTGCGTTTGTCCGGTGTGTGAGGGGGGACATAGGGGGGATGGGGACTAAAATGCTGTGGTTGGTTGGCCGATGACAATCTTTCTACAACATTTGCCTGCGGGTGCAGGCAAATGTTGTAGAAATTCCTATGTGCTTCCCTCGCCCCGCACACAAGACTGGCAGTCCTGGCAGGACTGCCAGTCTTCATTTGGCGAACAGGACAGGCACCCTTCCCCCGCCCTGCCGGGAGCAGGACAAAGATATGTGGCTGCCCGATTTCTACAACATTGGCCTGCTCCCTGCTTGGAGCAGACGCATCCATCTGGTACAATCCCCGCCATGCTGAAACCTGACGAAATTCAAGCGCGCCTGGCGCGCATTCTTCCCAGCGTTCAAAAGCCGGGGCGCTACACCGGCGGCGAACTCAACCAGGTGGTCAAGGACTGGGATTCCACCCCCGTCAAGGTCGCCCTGGTCTTCCCCGACCTGTACGACCTGGGCATGTCCAACCTGGGCATCGCCATCCTGTACGACATCATCAACCGCCGGGAGGACGCTCTCGCCGAGCGCGTCTTCGCTCCCTGGCCCGATATGGAAACCGCCCTGCGGGGAAACGGCATCCCGCTCTACTCGCTGGAGACCAAACACGCCCTGGCGGATTTCGACATCATCGGAATCACCCTGCCCTACGAGACCCTCTACACCTCGACGCTCAACGTTCTGGATTTGGGCGGGGTTCCGCTCTTCGCGGCGGAGCGCGGCCCCGGGGACCCGCTGGTCATCGCTGGCGGACATGCCGCCTTCAACCCCGAACCGATGCACGCCTTCATTGACGCTTTCGTCATCGGCGAGGGGGAAGAAGTCATCGAAGAAATCATCGAGGCTGCAAAAGAAAACAAGGCTTCAGCCGCACACCGCGCCGACTGGCGCGACCGCCCCGCGCTGCTGAAATCGCTCTCCCGCCTGTGGGGCGTGTACGTCCCCTCGCTCTACGAAGCCCGCTACCACGAAGACGACACCTTCGCCCGCATGGAAAAACTGGACGAGGGCGCTCCCCTGCCGGTCATCAAGCGCATCGTGGGCAAACTCCCGCCCCCGCCGACGAAGTTCATCGTGCCCTACATTGACACGGTTCACAACCGCGCCCCCATCGAAATCATGCGCGGCTGCACGCGCGGCTGCCGCTTTTGCCACGCGGGGATGATCAACCGTCCGGTGCGCGAGCGCTCCGTGGAGGAGATTCTCGACGCCATCGAGGCAGCCGTCCGCGCCACAGGATACGAGGAAATCGGGCTGCTCTCGCTCTCCAGCAGTGACTACACGCAAGCGGCCGAACTGGTCAATGCCGTGCGCGAGCGCTTCAAGGGGCAGAACCTGGCAGTCTCCCTGCCCTCCCTGCGGATTGAGACCGTCTCCGTCAAACTGATGGATGCTCTCCAGGATGCCCGCCGCTCCGGGTTCACCCTCGCCCCCGAAGCCGCCACCGAGCGGATGCGGCGCATCATCAACAAGCCCATCAGCACCGAAGCCCTGCTGGAAACCGCCGCCGAAATCTACAGCCGCGGCTGGCACACCATCAAACTCTACTTCATGATCGGCCATCCCGCCGAGACGATGGAGGACGTCGCCGCCATCGCCCAACTCTGCAAGGATGTACGCGCTGTGGGGCGGAAAATCATCGGCAAGCGGGCGCGCGTCCACGCCGGGGTGAGCACCTTCATCCCCAAGCCGCACACGCCCTTCCAGTGGGTCGCCCTCGACAGCCGCGGGCAAATCGAAGCCAAGCAGGAATACCTGCGCAAAAATCTGCGCGGCCCCGGCCTGAAACTCAACTGGAACGACCCCCGCGGCACCGAACTGGAAGCCTGGCTCTCCCGCGGCGACCGGCGGCTGGCCGAGGTGATCCACCGCGCCTGGCAGCACGGAGCGAAATTCGACGCCTGGGGCGAGCATTTCAACTTCGATGCCTGGATGCAGGCTTTCGCCGAAACCGGCCTCGACCCCGACTTCTACGCCCGCCGCCCGCGCCCGCTGGATGAAACCTTCCCCTGGGAGCACATCAGCACCACCGTCACCAAACGCTTTCTCACGCAGGATTACTTGTGGTCTATGGAGGGGAAAATCCGCGTGGACTGCCGCGAACGCTGCTACGCCTGCGGCATCCTGCCCACCTTCAAAGACCTGCGCCGCGAAAACCCCGGCAAGGTCTGGCTGTGCCCGGAAGTGAAGCAGGCAACAACAGGGGGGACGGGAAAACAGCAAGGTTTCTAATACCCGCATCACAGAAAGCGTCCAAAGGCCCCCAAAGGGTTGAAAAGCCTTATAAGGTTTCTTCGCAAGCGACCCGTGGGGCCTGCGCACAGCAGCGGCTTCACCCCTCTCGGCGCGTCAAAATGTGCGTTAAAATCGTCGCCCCGCTGCCGCCGATGTTCTGCGCCATGCCGATTTTTGCACCCGCCACCTGCGTTTCGCCGCAGACCCCGCGCAACTGCTCCACCACTTCGACGATTTGATACAGGCCGGTCGCCCCCACGGGGTGGCCGCGCGCCTTCAGCCCGCCGCGTGTGGTGATGGGGATGCGCCCGGCAAGGGTGATCTCCCCGTCCAGCGCCAGCCGCGGCCCCTGACCGCGCTCGGCGAACCCGCAGGCCTCCAGCGAGAGCGCCGCCATGATGGAAAACGCGTCGTGCAACTCGAAGAAGTCCACATCTTCGGGAGTGATGCCCGCCTGACGGTAGGCCTGCTTGCTGGAAATCTCCGCCGCCCGCAGCCAGAGCGGGTCGCGCCGGTCGTGAACGGCAACCGAAGCCGTCGCCGCGGCGGAACCCGCCACCAGCACCGCATCCTGCCGGTCGGCGGGGAGTTTTTCCAGCGGCACCAGCAGGGCCGCGGCGGCGCCGTCCCCGATGGGGGAGGCATCCAGCAGGTTGATCGGGTCAGCGACCATCTGGGCGCGCTCGTATGCCTGCGCTGAAACCGGGAATTGCAGGCGGGCGTTGGGGTTATGCACCGCATTGGCGTGGGCGTTGATCGAAAACGGGGCGAAATCGGCGTGCCGCCAGCCGTATTCGTGCAGGTAGCGCTGCATCACCAGGGCGTTGATGCCCACAAACGAAAGGCCGTGAATCACCTCCCAGTCGGCATCGGCGGCGGTCGCCAGGGCGGAGGTCGTCTCCTTGGGGAGCGAATCGGTCATTTTCTCGACGCCCACCACCAGGGCGGAATCCAGTTCCCCGGAGGCGACCGCCATCAGCCCCATGCGGAACGCCGCCGCCCCGGAAGCGCAGGCCGCCTCGATTTTGAAGGCTTCCATCCCCCGCGTGGTGCCCACCCAGTCGGCAATCAGCGCCCCGGTTTGCTCCTGCTTGTCCAGCATCCCGGAGAGCATATTACCGACGTAAACCGCCTCCGCCGATTCGCGGCTGGCGTCTTCCAGCGCGGCAAGGGCGGCTTCACCGGCCAGTTCGCGCAGGGATTTGTCCCAGTGTTCCGAGACGGGGGTTTGTCCGATTCCAAGGATGGCTACTTTTCGCATGGGAGGAAGTTTGATGATTGAAGGTTGGGGGTTGGGGGTTGGGGGTTGGGGACTGGGGATTGGGGACTGGGGACTGGGGATTGGGGGCTGGGGATTGGGGGCTGGGGATTGG